>CAZCTB010000052.1:0-2196 GCA_964501605.1 uncultured Candidatus Peribacteria bacterium | reverse complement strand
AAAGTTCAGTATTTACCCGAGAATCTTTATAGATCTACAAAAGTAGAAATTTTTTATTGGTAATAAAGAAAAACCTCTTAACTGCCCACGAACGAATCTACAAAAGTAGAAATTTTTTATTGGTAATAAAGAGTGCTTTTATGAATCTATCCGAAAAAAGATACAACTGTAATTTTTTAAAAAAATTATCAGGACTTTGGGATAGATTCATAATTTACACCTAATTTATGGTTGAAATTGTACTTTATTACATCTCAATCAAAAAAATAAAGACTGAGGTTTACCAACAACATAACTTACACTTTTGTTGTATTTTGATTTTTAAAGTACTTAACTACCTAATTCTACCACATCTTGTTCATAATGAAGTGCGTTGCCATATTTAATTATTTTATTTTCACAGCCTTTACACACAGAGAATATAAGAATACTATCAGAATTTTCAAATTTCTTTTTATACTCATGTTCTATTTTGGAAAGGATGTTGTTTAAAACCCTAGGACTATTTTTAATAACATACACAGAATATTGGATTTTTTCACCAAATTTTTTGAGATACTTTGAAAAACTAGTTCTAGTTTTATCATTGGAAAAATCGTAGGCAATAATTAGCATAGTTTAAATATTGGAAATTTATATTTTTTATCATTCATCATATATCGATAAAATCCATAAATATATTTGTAAATATTTTCTTTTTGATTGGAAATGATATCCAAAAATATATTTCTGTATTTTTTACTACATTCATATTTTTTAAATTGATAACTCCCGTTTTTAAAAACAAAATCTTTTTCATCTATTTGTTTAAGGTGATAGGATTTGATAAGTTGTTTGTCTATTATTATTCTCATTGGTTCCATAAGATCACAGCTTAAAGATTTTCTTTGAAAGAATAGTTGATGATAAATGCCTTTGTAAGTATCGAAACCAAAAAGTTTTAAAATTGAATCTACATAATTAAAAAGGAAAGTGTAACCTATATCCAAAAGTAAATTTGGAATATCTTCTCTTGTTTGAGGCGCTCTCCTATACCAGCCTATTTCTTTAAAGAGGGTTTGAAAATAAATATTGGCATTGTTACCTTCTATGCCTAATAATTCATCAAAGTTATTACAGGAGTTGATTTTTTCTAAGCTTTTATTTGTTTTACCAATTAATTTAAATTGATTATCTATTTTGTTTTTTACTATCAATTTTGATATTTCTAAACTTTTTGATTGAGAAATTGAATATTGTTTTTGACGAAGTAAAAAATTACCTTCTGCCTTAGACATCATTTCAGCATAAAGTTTGAGCGATCTATTTAGAAAGAAGATAGAAATACCATATTTCCGACAATTTTGAATTATTTTTGTAGTTAAAGTGGCTTCTCCAATTATCAATAAGGATATAACAGAAAAACAAGTAATTTGATCAATATATTTACCATCTCTATAAAGTCGGATATTGCCATTACAAAATTTAATATTATTGATAGATTGATTAAATCCATCAATAACAACTATCTTTTTTTCTTTAAAATCGAGAGGATTTATCATAATTAGTTACAAAGTAAAGAATAAATACAATTTTTGCACTTTTGAGAAGAGCATTTTTGTTTATCATTTAAAATATTATATTCTCTAAAATTTTGGCAAAATTTTTGCATTTTTTTAAAATCCTTAACAGTAGGTAATGGTATGGGATAATTTTTATTATCTGACAGTGAATGAAAAACAAGCTGTTTTACTTCATACCCCATTTCTTTAAGACAATAGTATTGGGCAAATATTTGATATTTATAACCATCAAATATTTTTTTAATTTTGTATTTTCTTTCTGTTAATTTTTTAAGTTGTTTATCGTAAATATCTATTTTGCCGACAAGATTTAATTTTTTACTAAAGACAGTTGCTCCTTGTAGATACCGTGTCGAAGAGGAATATTTAGCTTGATCAATATTTTCGTGGTGCATTTTTCCCACAGTTTGATATTGACTATGATAATTGTCTTCACCAAATGACTCGTAGATATTATGGTAATAAATAGATTTTGGGCAAAAAACAAAATCATTCAACTTAGATATTTGAATATAATTGTCCATAATGTAATATTATAACATCTTGTTATAAATATTACGTTATTTGGTTATAAAATTATCCCAATCTGTTTTAGAAATAAACAATTCTCCCCATTTGATTCCTTCACAGTTCC
>CAZCTB010000051.1:0-13596 GCA_964501605.1 uncultured Candidatus Peribacteria bacterium | reverse complement strand
TAATTTTATGAAACTATATACTTTGAGGTATATGTTTTGCTGCTTCTGCTTCTATTGATCTTGCAATAAGTAGTTTACAAAACGAATGATTTGCAAATTTTTTGTCTAGTGGTAAAGCTACTATAGTTTTGATTCTTTATGCTTTGTTGTTGTTTTTGATATATCATAAATCAAAAATTACTATAGATATACCATGAGATCAAATAATGCAAAAGTCATTATATTTAATATTCGTTCCTTTGACTGTTTTGAGTATGCTTTTGACTCTTGAAATAATTTTGTTGTGAACAAGTCTATTGAGTCAGCAATCTTTGTCTAATTTAGTAAATGAGTTTACAAATAATTTTTATTTACAAGAATTTATAATAAATACTCCTTATTGGATATTTATACATGGATTAGCTACAATTTTTATAACTAGTGAGTTTAAAACCAAAATAAAAACTGATGTTTCTGATATGTTTGCTTTGTAAGATGTTTTAAAATATTATATTTTGGATTTAACTATATTTTAACTGGAATGACAAAGAGTATTAAATTTGCAAAAATAATAAATTTTCCTTATAATTAGTTTGAGGGTTTATAAATAAAAAAATCTTGTATGAAAGTACCTTTCCCTAAAAACATAAAAAAATGAATACTGGCTGGTATGACCTTAAATTTGGGTCCTATATCTCTTTCTATAGTTCAACTTTTGTTGGTTGCTTTGTGAGTGGGTATTGCTTTAGTTACATTCAATGGTATATCAAAATCAGGTAGTACCGCTGCTTGAGTAGTTTTTGCAATACCGGTTTTATTGATATTTTTGATTATAGCTTTCTTTAAGGTTTCTGAAATGAATATGATGCAATATATTGCAAAACTTTTTAGAAATAAGTTTTTTGATACTACAAAAAAATTTCAAATAAATTTTGAAAAATTTGATCAAACAAAAATTTTGATAAAAGAAAGTAAATGAGAACAAAAAGCTAAAAAAATTGAACAAAAGGACAATAGACTGGATGAAGGTATGTTGAAAAATATAGAAGAGGGGAATTTGTTGTAGTTGAGAGTTTATGGTTAATTGTGAATATTTGTATTTATAAAGTTTTAAATTTATTGATACTCACTTAGAAAAAAGTATAAAGATGAAAATCTTTATTTTTTTGTTTATTGTTGTGTTTAAAACGGTTCTTTTTGATGAAGTAAAACTGAGTGAATATACAAAAAAAAATAAGCTTCAACCATTTAAAGTTAAGCAAATTTTTCATGAATTATTTAAAAATCAAAATATTGATTATGGTTGTATGACAACACTTTCAAAAGATTTAAAGAAAGATTTGGATCAAAACTTTGATGTAATTAATTTGAAAATTGATAAAGTTTTGGAGGATGATCAGACTACCAAGTTTTCTTTTAAAACTGAAGATTGATTTTTAATAGAGGCTGTTTTGATGTATCATTGGAGTAAGCGTGTAGAATGAAAATTAAATAGAATTACTTTGTGTCTGTCTAGTCAGATTGGTTGTCCTATGTGATGTTCTTTTTGTGTTACATGAAAAATGGGTTTAAATAGAAACCTTACATGGCAAGAAATAATATCTCAAATTTTGTATGTAAATAATTATATAAAAAACAAATTTTGAAAAAAAGAAGATGGTACTTTGCGAGCCGTTAGAAATGTTGTTTTTATGTGAATGGGAGAACCATTGTTGAATTATGATAATGTAAAAAAGTCTATAGAAATAATGTTACAAAGAGATAGATTTTCTCTTTCCAAAAGACATATAACTATTTCTACTGTATGAGTAGTGGCATGAATAAAAAAATTGATTGAAGACAAAATAGAAGTTTGATTGGCTGTTTCTTTGCATGCTCCAGATCAAGTTTTGCGTCAAAAAATTGTTCCCAATGCTAAAATCCATCAGATGAAGGATTTGATGAAAGTGTTGAATGATTATGTTAAAACTACGAATAATAGGATATTTTATGAATATATAATGATTAGTTGAGTGACTGATTGAGATGAAAATGCTAGAAAACTAGTTAAATTGTTAAAGTGACAATTGTGTCATGTAAATCTTATTCCTTACAACGAAAATCCAGTAGTAGATTACAAAGAGAGTAGTATAAATCAAATAAGAAGATTTAAAGAAATTTTGGAAAAATGATGATTGACTGTGACTATACGTGATAGTATGGGTAGAGAGGTAAAGTCTGCTTGTGGACAGTTGGGGTATGAAGAAATTGAAAATGGATAATTGTTGGTTGTTAATTAAGTGATATTGTCATTTTGACTGTCATAATTTGCGAGAAATTAATTTATTTTTAAGTGAAATCTCTTGCAATAAACAACAACCTGCCTTTGTCGATAGACAGTTATCTAGATGGCACATTTAATGAAATAGCTAGGATGATAAAATTGAATTGAAAGTTGTTATATAAAAATTAAAATAATCTTGTTTTAAGAATTTATTAAATTTAGATGTTGATAAAATTGAATCATATATTGATGTTTGCTTTGATAGCATTTTTTTTGTGAATGGTCTTGTATCCAATATATATTAGAATTTTAAAAAAATTAAAAGCTGGTAAAACTATACGTCAAGATACTGTGACTGGTGAAAAGTCTACTATTTTTGCCAAATTGCATCAACATAAAGCTGGTACTCCCACTATGTGATGATGATTGCTAATTGTTATTACAATTATAATGATTGCTATATCATTTTTGGTTCAAAAGTGGTGATGGATAAACAACAGTTTATTGAATAGACAAGAAACTTATGTAATTTTGCTTTGATTTTTTGGTATGTGACTTATTTGATTGATTGATGATTTTTTGAACATAAAGTGATTTGGTAGAAAAAAATGACTTAGTGCAAAAGCAAAACTGATTATGATGTTTATTTTTGCTTGATTTATATCTTGGTGGTTTTTTGTAAAATTGGGTGTTGATTATATAAATTTTTGGCCTTTATGATGAGAAGTACATTTGTGAATATTTTTTCCAATCATTACTTTTTTGACTACAATTAGCATTGTAAATGCTATAAATATAACAGATGGACTAGATTGACTTGCTGGTTGACTGATGGTTATAATATTATTTGTTTTGGCTGCAGTTACATTTATGAATCAGACATATATTGCTACTACCTTAGTTGTTATAGTAATAGCAATATTGGCTTCGTTTATGTTTTTTAATATATTTCCTGCAAAAATATTTATGTGAGATAGTGGTGCTTTTGCGATTTGATGACTTTTGGCATCTCTGATATATTTGTTGAATATGAGAATGTGAATTTTTATACCTTTTGTTGTGATTTTTGGATTATTTATTGTAGATATATGATCTAGTGCTTTACAGATATTTTGGAAAAAAAGATTTAAGAAAAAGCTTTTTGCGGTTTCTCCACTTCATCATTTATTTGAAAATAGATGAATGCATGAGACAACCATTGTAATGAAAGCTTGGATGTTGCAAACAATACTTGCTGCTATTGCTGTTATTATGATATTTTATCAAATGAATTGAGCATTGATTAGATAGTTGTTAGTTGTGAATGAATTATTATTAATTGACTGCAAAAAAATAAAAATAAAAACATAAAAATATTAATAGAATCGTATCATTTTGAACGAAGTTAATAATCTATTGTTCAGAAGGAATTTTAAAACACTAGATTGCTTCATTCTTCCCTGTTGTACAGAACGGGGCACGTCGCAATGACAATATTGTTTATATGGTTTATGTTTATTAAATGATTGACTGGATTAAAAAGAATTTGGTGATGATTACAAAAATATTTTTGTGACTTTTGTTGTTGCAATTTTTTTTACAAACATTTGTTACATTTGGAATAGGTTTGGATTGATGATTCCGAACTTTGATTTGGATGTGGAAAGAATTTTTGATAGTTTGATTGTCAATTTTTGTGGTACGATTTTTGGCCAAAAGATATAAAAAAGAAAAATTAGATAGTTTGTGGGAGGAATTTCCTTTAAAAACATTTGTATTTATGTTTTTTGTTACTTTATTGTTAGCATTTATAGTATCTATGTTTCAGTCAAGTATTATTAATTTTGTTTTGTCTGTGAGATATAGTATGTTTGGTTTTTTTATATTTCTTTTATTTTTTGTTGTTTCATATTTATTTTTTGACAAAAAGACAGAAAATTTGGTAAATCGATACAATAAAATAATTAAATGGGTACTTGTTGGAGCTTTGTTGTGGTGGATTGTGATACGATTGGTACCAAGTACACTAAGACATTTTGGTTATAATCAATGGAATTTTGAATGAGATGTAGGGATTAGGCCTCCAGCAGCATATTATACACAATACAAAGAGTGATTTGTTCGTAATCAATTTTTGTTTGAGAGACCTATTAGTTTATGATTTTTCTTGGTTGTATTTTGGCCTTTGTTTTTTGTTAGTTTGTTGTATAGAAAATCTTATAAAAAATGGATATTACGATGATGATTATATGGCTTAATTTTGCTTTCCACATTTTCTAGAGCAGCTTGGTGAGCTTGGTTTTTACAAACGATGATTATGTTTTTGATATTGTATTGAAAAGATTGGAAAAAACTAGCAATTAGAGTTTTTCTGCCTATTTTTTTATTGGTTTGATTGATTAGTTATTTTTGACATGATCAGATATTAAATAGAGAGTATTCAAATACATGACATTTAAACGAAGTTAAGATAGCTTTGCAGAAAGTGGGGGAGTCGCCTTTTTTTGGAAAATGAGCAGCTAGTGCTGGACCAGCTTCTCATCATTTGTGAGAAGACAAAGAGTATAATCCTGAAAATCAATATTTACAAATATGGATAGAATATTGATTATTAGCTTTTGTGGGACGGATGTTTTTGTATGTCTATTTACATTTAATATGATTTTGGGCTTGGAAAGATAGTCATATAAAAAAACAAACAAAGGATATGAGAAAATTATCGTTAATTATGATAGCATTTTCTTTGTGATTATTTGGGTTGAGTATTGAGTGACTTGTATTACATAGTTTTGTAGATAGAATGGTTGTTTATCCTTTTGTGTCACTATTTGGAATATATTATGCTATTTATTATAAAGAGAAAAATCATTTAATTATTAAAAAATAAAATTATGGAATTATTGTTGAGCCCAGTAGCTTGGTGATCCCCTTTGGGAGTTGGAGTTTTTCTTCTTTGTTTGTGATGATTTATCTATTTGTTGAGTTTAGCAGACAAAAACAAACCAAAGAAGAAATAGATCAAATTTGATTTACTAAAAGAAAAAAACCCATTTTTTGGGTTTTTTTAGTATTTTTTGCTTTAATTTTTTAATGGAGCTCACGAGGGAATATTTCTCAAACTTTTTGATACGCTTTATTCTGAATTAAAGCAAAAAGAGGATGTTATCAACTCTTTTGTCGCTCAGCTCAAATATAACGCAAAATTTGATGAAAGACTAAGAGACAAGTTTCTTGCTGAAAACAACATCCTAGTGGATAATCAAACATATACAAATAAGGAATAAAACGCTCAAAGTAATTTGAGTTGTTTTTTAGTTGTTCTCAGCTTCTATCTCTTTGAATATCTCTACTAATTTATAAAGAGCTTCTCCAAGACTCATAGTATTAAAGACCTCACGCAAAGCTTGTTTAGTTTCAAATCTTTGCAATACCAATCTTCTCATATTTATTTTGTAAGTATATAAAACAATGCCTTTATCTGAAGACATAATTCAAAGAACTATTGATAAGATGGAAAGAAGTCAAAAGAAAAAGAAAGAAATTACATCTTATTTGGAAGAAAACAAACCGCATTTATTGGGGTCTATATGGAAGAAAGGTAGAATAAAAGAATGTTGCAATGTTCTTATCTTTCGTGATTATCTCAATGGAGAAAAGAGACTCTATAAATCTAATTTCTGTAAATATGATAAGTTCTGTCTTGCTTGTGCAACAAGAAGGTCAATAAAGATGATACAGAAGTTTGAAGCCTGAATAGTCCAGTTCTGATTGGATACAAAAAACTGGTATCACATTACTTTGACTATAAGGCACAATAATACTCAATCTTTGAATTTTCTGATGGATAAACTATGGAAAGCAAAAGAGAAACTAGCTCAAAAATTTAAAAATTCCAAAAGACAATCTCATAAATCCAAGAGTTTTATGTATAATTTTGATGGGATGGTTTCTTCTGTAGAGATTACCTATAGTCCAAAGAGTGGGCGACATCCTCATATCCATATGCTTGTTTGTACTGACAAAGAGATTCCAACTGAATATTCTCAAAAAATGGAGACTGAATCTAATAGAGAACTTCAAAAGGAATGGTATAAAATCACAAAAGATAGTTATCAGGTAGCAATAAGAAAAGTAGAAGTGAATAAGGATAATTATAGTCGCAAAGGTATAGGGGAAGTGTTTAAATATGCGGTCAAATTCTCCAAATTAGATATTCCTCAGCTTTCGGAAGTGATGGAGATTCAGCAAGTTAAAAAATACCGCTTTTTTTCTACATACGGCATTTTTAGGGGGTGGAATATAGAGGAATCTGATATTATGACTAATGATAGGTTTGTAGAAAAGACGTTTGAATATTATTGAGATAAATATTATTAAAGTTAATTTTTATTATTACTATTTGCAAAACAAAAACTATTTGATATTGTATAAAAAAATATTTTATAAATAAAATTATTATGGTAAACATTAGTATTAAATACTCCTGAGAACAATTCGGGAATAGCATAGAGGTATTTGAACTATGAAATTCTTTAATTTGATTTTGAGCACTTGTGCAAACAGTAGCTCAAATATCATCCTGAATTAAAAAAATTGATATTAAAGTTACGGCAACAGAGCCAGGCTCTTTTATAACAAATTTTGATATAGGGCTTTTATGAGCAACAACAGCATCTTTAATTGCTTCAAATCCAAAAGAAACAATAGATGTTATTATTTGGACAATAAAAAAGATAATTGATATGAAAAAATTTCTTAAATGAAAAGAACACACAGGAATAGAAAGTGTTTGAGATGGAAATGTTATAATAAAAGATTGTGAATGAAATCAGATGACAATAAATTACAATATAGTGCAAAATTATTATTGAAATGAAAAAATAGATAAACAATTATGACAAACCTTTTCTCCTTTACAAAACATACCAGATTTGCAACAAGTAGATATAGGTGTTGTTTGAGAAGAGGAACAAATCATTGCTAATATATCAAAAGAAGATGCTATTTACTTTAAAAAAGATGTATTAAAAGATGTTATAAAAGATAGAGAAATAATTTGAATAATTACTGAAATGAATACCAATACAAATTGATGACAAATAGAGGTTTGATGAAAGCAAATATTTGTAGATTATAAAGCTATATTTAGAAATGAGGATAAATTCAATGTAATGGTTGAATCATTACGCACAAAGGTTGCTATAAAGATAAAGGCTGATGCAGAATATAATCAGGATTGAAGTTTAAAAAAATTGTATGCAACAGACATAATTAATGAAACACTATTAGAAGCGTCCAAATAATTACATTTAGGGGAAATATTTTACTAATATAAAATATATTTTTTTAGATACCAATTCTTTAACTTCTGAATAATATAATTCGTTTGTTTTAAGCCTCTTTTAATGAATATATCATAATGTCTAATTAAGATATAAGAGGAATTATAGAGTCTGTTTTTTGTTTTGCATTATATAATGCCATTTCATTATCGGTTATTTGGTTATAAAGTTTATTTATCTCAATTATTTCTGTGTTTAATAATTTAGGTATTTTAATCCTTTTCAATTCTTCTATAGGCAAATTAGCTCTTGCTGAATCCAAACTGTAATTCATAATTATTTCGTTATATCTTTTTTGTTTTAATAAATTTAATATATAGAAATTAGGAATTTCTGTAATTGAGGAAAAAACAGGATATATTTTACTAACTAATCATCAATCTAAGTGTTTAGGCACTATTCATATAGATCCTATATTTATTCTATGTGGATTATAAACTAAATCTCATGCATGAATAACTTTATATTTTTGTGTAAAATCAGCCCCCAATATTACATCACTTAAAAATATTCAATCTTGTGACACTGAACATAATTTAAATTCTTGGTCTGGCATCTCATTTGGATCTATAATTTCATTTTTTTCTTTTATTATTTTATTTAATGGTATTAACTCTCTGTTTGTTTCTATTATGTCTTCCATATAATAAAAAGGTCTTAGATTATAATTGTTAGCTTTAATTATATCAAAAGGCACTATATTTGCAGAAGGGTTTTTAAATTCATTTTCATCGTTAAAAAGATTACTAAAATCAGATTTTCATTTTAAAGGTCTTCTTCTCCCTCACAATTCAAATCAATCATTTTGTATAACAAAGAAAAAAGCATTCTTTTGTATATCTTTTTTCTTCTCAAAAAGGATAATATCTGTCTTTGTTGGGGTATATGGATTGAATATTCATCTTGGCAATGAAACAACAGTAAATTTAGAACAATTATCTATCATTTTTTTTCTTAATAATTCTGTTTTTCAACTTGCATATAAAAAAGTTTCAGGAACAATTATCGCCCCTCTTCATCATTCTTTAAGTGCATCCCAACAATGTTGAATACAGATAATATCTGCTTTATCTTTTTCTCATACTGGAATATCATAATAACTTCAATATTTTGTTTGTTGTGAATAAGGGATATTTGTAATCACAATATCATATAATCATTTAACTGGATTTTTAAGACTATCTATTTGTTCTATATTTGAAAATCAATCATCAAAAAGAACTAAGTTCATTTGAGCTATTCTTGAAGTAGAACTTATCTCTCTTCATGTTAATGTTTTTGTCTTAAGGATATCCATATTTTGTTCATTAGAATTATCAATTGTTAATTTCAAAAATTTAAAGGCTTCTGTTAAGAATCCTCATGTTCAACAAAATGGATCATAAATTGTTTCTCAAAATTTTGGATTCAGTAGTTTTACAGTTGTTTTTGCAATATGTCTAGGTGTGTAATATTCTCATAAATCCTTATTGCCATTCGTTACGTTTCTTAAAAAAAATTCAAAAGCTTCTCATTTTATATCTGTATCAATTGAACTTAAATCAAAATCTAACATTTTTATCATTTCTCTTAATACTTCAGGTTTTTTTATTAAGAATTCTTGTTTAAATAGTTTGGGATAAAGCTTTTCCAACTGTTTCCAAACAGAATCTTTAATGAAATCAAGAAGTAAACTATCTTTTTGTTCTATAAAGCTAGACCAACAATATTTATTTTCTAATAGTCTTTTTTCTCATCTATATTCTCTAGCTTTTTCTCATTCATCAAAAAGCTTTAAGAAAAGTATATCTGCGAGTGCAGTAAACCTTTCAAATCATTGTCTTAGTCATTCTTCTCTCAATAGGTCGTTAGCTGATTTAAATCTTTTTAATATTTCTTCTCTTGTGGTGGTTGTAGATTTAATAGATGAATATATATCCGAAGTTCATTCTTTTAAAAATTTTAAGCAAGTATATTGATCTATGAAATCTTGTAATTCTTCTCAATCTATTTTTAAAGGTTGTCAATTATTTAAAAATCTTCATTGAACAAAAGTCCCATTACTTACAAAAACAAGAGGTGTTTTTAATTTATTAGCATATAAATTTATTGCTTGTTCAAAGGCAGACTCAAGACTAACATTTGGTCTTTTAGCTTCTATTATTCAGATAGGATTGTTTTCATCATCATATAAAACATAATCAGGATATTTTCCATCAAGTGTTTTTTTTTCTTCTTTTGTTCTCGGTTGTTCTTTAAAAACATTACATTTAGGATCTTTTTCATCAAGAATCCATCATAAATTTTTTAGTTTTACATCTATTGTTGTTCTTGTGTTTGCTTCTTTAGGTGTAGTTAGCATATTGGAAAAATGGTAGGTTATAAAACAAACCTGACCATCGTAATGTCTCTTGTTTTAGAATAAGGGGACGATTTACGATACCTTCAGGTTGCTTAGACCAACACACCGTCCCTATAAGAGAGCGAATGCGTGAAAATACCGCAAACCGCCCTCTTGTTCTTATAAGGGGTTTCAATGTGTTAGTCTAAGCTCTTCTTGTATAATTTTATTTACAAGAAAAACAACCAAAAGTATCTTTCATTTTTTGACCTTTTTTGTATATTATGAGAGATTTATTTTGTGATAAGCTATAATGAGAGTTTCTAAAAAAAAGAAAATAGAAGTTCCTGAATTTTCTCTTGGTATATTTCCACCAAGCCGAGACGACTGAAAAGAATTGTGCAAATTTTGGTCTTCTCCTAGTCGTTTTGATGCTTTAAACTCAGTTTCTAACTCTGCTTGGTTTTCAAACATAATAAAGTATATGCAAGATGTTATACAAAATGATATGGAGTTGGATAGTTTGTGGGAGTCTGATGTTTCATTGTCTCTTTTGATATTTTATGTTTTTTATTATAAAGAACCATTGTTGATTGTTCAGGATAAAAAAACCAAAAAGATAGATGTTTATCATATAGATGCTTTCAATAATCTTTTATGTGAAAATTGATATGTTTGAAAATCAGTAAGTAATGTTCTTTGGGTTGTGAGAAGTGTTTTTGAAGAAAAAGAAGAGTTTAAAAAGATAGTAGAAATGTCATCTTTTCCAAGTTTAGATTTGTGTAAAAAGATTTTTAATGACTTAATGGCTATTCAGATTGTAGATGAAGACTTCAAAAACTGTAAATTTGAATGAAAAATTACTCATTGAAAAGCAAAATATATGAATATAGAGGCTCATAGTACAAAAAAAGATATTTGAGAATGGAATAAAAAACTTTGAGATACTAATAAAAAAATTGAAGCAGATACAGATGCAAAGGGTAATATGTTTTTGAAAATAACTAAAAAACATAATTATAAATAGCTTGTAATAAGTATTGCTTTTTATAGAATATAATCAATGGTCAGTCCTCAAAAAGGATGCCTATTTAAATAGCTTGTATCTTCATCCTATAAAAAGGAGAGAGAGAAAAGAAATTTAAAATGAGTATTGAAAAAGCAAGACAATTGCTTTGAGATGAATACAAAGACCTATCAAATGAGGAAGTACAGAAACTTATTGATATGTTGAGAAGTATTTGCTCTATCGTAGTAGAAGACTACATCAAAGATAGAGATTCAAAATAATTGTAGAAAAGGATGGGAAAAACTCCCATCTTTTTCAGTATAAAAAAAGAAAATGAAATTATAGTTGATTTTCTCTTGTTTTTGAAAAAAAAATCCGTATACTAACATCAAACACCTTTATATATTAAAATATATCATATGAAAAGCTATATATCAATAAACCTAAAGAGTTTGATTAAATCTAAGTCAATAACACAAAAAGAACTCTCACAAATTACAGGAATAACGCCTCAGCAACTATCTGCAATCAATAAAGCAAAACCCAAAAAGATAGAGTTTATGACAATATATAAACTTCTAAAAGGACTCTCTTGTAGTCCAAACGATTTATTTCTTATCCAAAATGAAGATGTCCAAAAAACAACCAAAGTATGATGTTAGTAAGAAACTAAAATTTGATATAGAAAAAGGAGAATACATTGAAAGAGAAAAGTATATAGAAGCAAAAAAGAATCCTACAGCAATTATTTATGTTCGTGTATCAGACCAAAAGCAAGTAGATGAAGGAAATGGATTAGACAGCCAAGAAGCTACTTGCAGAAGATGGGCTGAATCCAAAGACATTAAAATTTTAAAAGTTTTCTCTGATGGAGGGAAATCAGGTGCAGATATGAGTAGAAAAGGATTATTGGATGCTATAGACTATCTCAAAAAGGAAAATGGAAAGTATCCAAAAGTCACTTATTTTTTATGTACTGAAGTTTCAAGAATTTCAAGAAGCGAAGACACTACTCAGACAGGAGAAATAAAAAAACGCATAGAATGAGCAGGAGTAGACATAATCACAACCTATACAGGCAGGAATATTTCAAGTTTAAATGTAAGTGATTCTTTTATTACAGATATTGACATTGCAATTGCTAAAAGTGAAAGATTGCGTATTAGAGAAAGAAGTCTAAATGGTTCTAAAGCGAAATTATTCAGTTGATATTGGATTTTTGATGTTCCTGCAGGATATGAAAGGGTGCATATAAAAAATTGAACTAAAACAGAAAAGCTATTACAAAAAATAGAGCCTCAAGCTAGTATAATCAAAGAATGATTAGAATTGTTCGCCAATGGAGTATTTATAAATCAATCTCAATTATTACAATATTTCAATGATAAAAAACTAAAATCAAATTACCATTCTCCCAATCCGTGAAAATTAAATCTTACCTTTATAAAAAGACTCTTTGCAGTAGAAAAGCTCTACTTTTATGCAGGTTTTATATTATATCCAAATCCAAATTATGGAGTGACAAAACCAGTAGAAGCAGTACATATGCCTTTGATAAGTCTATCTACAGCAAATAAGATTCTAAAAAGATTAAATAATAAATGAGGATTAAAGGTTTGACCAAGAAAAGATACATCAGAATTATATCCTTTGAGATGAATTGTATATTGTCCTCATTGTAATTATCCAATGACTGCACGACCATCAAAAGGAAAAATGGGTACTATATATTATTACTATGGATGTAATAGAAAGGAATGTAAAAATAAAGAAAATATCAATATAGAACTTATGCACTGAGATTTTGAAAAGCTTTTACAAAGACTGACTCCAAAAAGAGGAATACTTGCTTTGTTGGATGGGATACTAAAAGAAGTATTTAATGAAAAGAATAAAAGACAACGCAATTTAAATGAATGTAAAAAACAAAGAATCAAAGATATAGAAAAGGAAGTAGAAACGCTTCGCAATACATTATGAAAGCTTAGTAAAATGGAATTGATTCAAAATGTAGAGGAAAAACGAGCAGAATTGGAAGAAGAAAAAGAAACACTACAAAACGAATTACAGGACAAAATCCTTAATGAAAGGGAATTTGTAGTTTTGTATGAAAGAATAAGAAATATTATAGAAGACCCTTTGTCTATTTGGGAATTGTGAAGTGTAGAATTAAAAATGTTATTGGTCGGAGTTTTATTTTGATGAAAACTTTACTATAAAAAAAATGAGGGATATCAAACCCCTCAAATTTCGGCTCTATTCGGTATTTTGGACCATCTGAATGATGGTATAATTCCGTCTGGAGCGGGCGACGAGACTCGAACTCGCAACAGTCTGCTTGGAAGGCAGGAACTCTAGCCAATTGAGTTACACCCGCAATTTTTAATGGTGGGCCTACCTGGACTCGAACCAGGGACCAATCGGTTATGAGCCGATTGCTCTAACCAACTGAGCTATAGACCCGAGTTAGTTAAAAGTTAAAAGTGGAAAGTTAAAAGTTTTATAAACTTATTCTTTTTCACTATTAACATTCAACTTTTTTAATGTTGGTTATTTTTTTAATGGTGGGTGATATAGGACTCGAACCTATGACCCCCTGCTTGTAAGGCAGATGCTCTAGCCAACTGAGCTAATCACCCATATAATTTGATCTCACGGGGAATCGAACCCCGATTGGTGGATTGAAAGTCCACTGTCCTAACCG
>CAZCTB010000050.1:0-13143 GCA_964501605.1 uncultured Candidatus Peribacteria bacterium | reverse complement strand
TTTTGCCTGTTATGCTTTGCATTTTTTCTATAAGGGTTTTTTGTAGTCATGAACTAGTTATAGTGATTTTTTAAAACACTTCAACCGTTCTAGACCCTTTTCAAAATTACCCAACATTTCTTTTAGGTTTTCTGATTTTATTAAAAGTGTTGCACAATCTGAAGATAATACTACAAGATCATCTCATGTTTTTAGGTTAAACTTTTTTCTTACGTTTTTGGGTATTACTATTTGTCATTTTGTACCTATAGAAGCTGTTCCTTCTATTTTCATTTGTGGATGTCACATTTTTTTTGAAAGATTATAAAAAAAATAAGTATGAAATGTATAACTTTTGGGAAATTTAATACAAGACTATATTTTATTATTTCTTGACAAATTTATTCCAATAATCTAATCGTAAAATTGAGTCTAGATGAAGTGGTGGGATTTTGTGTTGTTTTGCAAGTGTTTGAAAGTGTTTTTTAATCTGAACCCCCTTTGTACCCCTTTGTAAGGGGGATGAATTTTCTTGTTCAAAAATTTTTGTAAGTCTGCTGTCTAGTGGTATTTGAACAGACATTGGATAAATAGTTTCTTTTCAGGAAATAATTTCATGTGCGTATCCAAACATTTTTGTGGCAAATGTAATTGTTTTTTCATCTTCTTTTGATTTCATTGTTTTTGCTAAAAGAGTATTTAGATCATCTAACTTATTTCAGAATTTTGAAAAATCGTGTTCATCGTTTAATATTTGATTGAATTTTTTTATTCTATTTGATTTGATGTTATAAATTCTTTTGTTGTGTTTGGAAGTAGTTAAAAAATCGTATCGCCATTTGCTATTACAATTTTTTTTGTTTCGTATGTCATTTAAAATGTCCCGGTCTTTTGTAATTTTTTTTCCAAATTCTCATCGCCATAACTCTCCAGATCATGCTATCTGGTATCAGATTAGAGAACATTGAATAGTTAAATATAAGAATAAATTTTTGTTTTTATTTTTGATATTTTCTCGAGCTTTTTTTAATGCTAAAAATTGTGGATCATTTTGTTCCAGTTTCTTGATTTTTGACATATCATATTTTTGAATGAATTGTTCTATGTTCAAATTTTTTAAGTTATTTTTTAAATCTTTGATTTATTTTTACTATTTATTTTTGTGTTTTCAATATTATTTGTAAGAGATTTTTTAAAACCTCCTCTACATATAAATTTGTAAAATGTGTCTATATTTGTCGAAATACTATTGAAAAAAAAACAAAATAATATATGATATTTTTTGGTTTTTTACAAATAAGAATTTTAAAATAATAAAATTTTATTTGTATATAAAACGAAATTGTTCCGCACTTTTGCGAGGATTGTTTCTTATTTTAATTTTTTATAACAAAAAACTATGGGATTATTCGGTTCGAAAAAAAACGATAAATGTGTTTATTCTTTTGATGAAGGTAAATGAATAAGTAAACAAATTTTGTGATGAAAATGAGCAAATTTGTCAGAAATGATGTCTTTGGGTATGCCAATACCAGATTGATTTACTGTAACTACTGAAGCTTGTGATATTTATTATAAAAATGACAAAACTTATCCAAAAGAGGTTTTAGATCAAATTGAAGAAAAATTACAAAAACTAGAAAAATCGACAGGTAAAAAACTTTGAGATGCTAATGATCCTTTGTTGGTTTCTGTGAGATCTGGAGCTGCTGTTTCTATGCCATGAATGATGGATACAGTATTAAATCTTGGACTTAATGACGAATCTGTAAAAGGTTTGGCAAAAAAAACAGAAAATGAAAGATTTGCGCTTGATAGTTATAGGAGATTTATTCAAATGTTTGGTGATGTAGTAATGTGAGTAGACCATCATCATTTTGAAACTCAAATACAAAAAGTAAAAGATGAAAAATGAATAAAAAATGATACTGAAATGACAATAGAGGATCTTAAAAGATTGATATCTTTGTATAAAGATGTTATACAAAATGATACATGAAAAATGTTTCCAAATGATGGTAGAGAACAATTACAATTGGCTATAGATGCTGTGTTTGGTTCTTGGAACAATGATAGAGCTATATCATATAGAAGAATGAATCATATCAAAGGTTTGATTGGTACTGCTGTAAATGTACAAGAGATGGTTTTTGGAAATATGGGAGATACTTCTGGTACATGAGTATGTTTTACTAGAAACCCTTCTACATGAGAAAATAAATTTTATGGAGAATTTTTGATGAACGCACAATGAGAAGATGTGGTAGCAGGTATTAGAACTCCAAAAGAAATACAAGAACTAGATGATATTATGCCAGAATGTTATAAAGAATTGGTAGATATATACCAAAGATTGGAAAAGCATTATAAAGATATGCAAGATATGGAATTTACTATACAAGAAGGTAAATTGTATATTCTTCAAACTAGAAACGGAAAAAGGACAGCTGCAGCTGCTATCAAAATGGCTGTAGATATGTTGGAGGAATGACTGATTGACGAAAAAATTGCTGTTTTGAGGGTAGATCCAAATCAATTGGATGCTTTGTTGCACAAACAAATAGATGGATCAGCAAAAGTTGATGCAAATTTATTGACCAAATGACTTCCTGCATCTCCTGGTGCTGCTGTATGAGAAGTAGTATTTACAGCAAAAGAAGCTAGTGCAAGAAGGGAGGCTGGACACAAAGTAATATTGGTTAGAATTGAAACTTCTCCAGAAGATATAGAATGAATGGCTGCTGCAAAATGAATTTTGACAGCTAGATGAGGTATGACATCTCATGCTGCTGTAGTAGCTAGAGGTATGTGAAAATGTTGTGTGTCTGGTTGTGGAGATTTACAAATAGATGAAAAAAATAAAACTCTTATAGTAAAATGAAAAACTTACAATGAATGAGATATGTTGACATTGGATGGTACTACCGGAGAAGTGTTTGAATGAGCTTTGCATACTATAGAGCCAAATGTTTCTGGAAACTTTGAGATATTGATGAAGTTGGCGGATAAATACAAAAAACTACAAATCAAAACAAACGCAGACACTCCAAAAGATACAGCAAAAGCTATAGAATTTGGTGCTGAAGGTATTGGTCTTTGTAGAACAGAACACATGTTTTTTGAAGAAAGTAGAATACAAGCAGTAAGAGAAATGATAGTAGCAAAAGAGACATCAGAAAGAGAAAAGGCATTGGCAAAGATTGAACCATATCAAAAACAAGATTTTGTAGACTTATTCAAAATTCTTGAATGAAAACCAATGATAATTAGACTTATTGATCCTCCACTGCACGAATTCCTTCCTCAAGAAGAAAAAGATATAGAATCAGTAGCAAAAGCTATAAATATCTCTACTGAAGAATTGAAAAAAATTATAGAAGATTTACATGAAATCAATCCTATGCTTGGATTTAGAGGATGTAGATTGGGAGTGAGATATCCTGAAATTACAAAAATGCAAGCTAGAGCAATATTCAAAGCCGCTTTGGAAATTGATGGAGCTAGGCCTTGGATTGAAATTCCTTTGGTTGGACATGCAGAAGAGTATAAAATACTAAAAAATATTATAGAAGAAGTAGCAGTAGAGCTTTGAGCAAAATGAAAAGTAGATTATCAAGTATGATCTATGATAGAAGTACCTAGAGCTGCACTTACAGCTGATGAGTTTGCTGCAGAATGTGATTTTATAAGTTTTGGTACAAACGATCTTACTCAGATGGGATGTGGATTCTCTAGAGATGATGCTGGTAAATTCTTATGATTATATGTAGAAAAAGGTATTTACGATCAAGATCCATTCCAAGCTATAGATCAAAATTGAGTTGGACAATTGATGAAAATTTGTATAGAAAAGGCTAAATCAGTAAATCCAAAAATTCATATAGGAATTTGTGGTGAGCATGGTGGAGAACCAAGTTCAGTAGAATTCTGTCACAAAATAGGATTAAATGAAGTTTCTTGTAGTCCGTATAGAGTGCCTATTGCTAGATTGGCAGCAGCGCATGCAGCGATTAAAAATAGTTAATAGTGCAGAGTGCATAGTTAAGAGTTATGGAAACTTTAAAATAATAGATTCTTCCCCTACGGGGAAGTTGTTCTAATGTAGTTGGGGGTTGTGTTAAAATACCCCCATCTAGTTTCACTCGGCAAGATTGCCGAGTAAACAGAACAACTTCCCCCAAGGGAAGAATTTTTCTTTTAAATAAAAAAATCTCTGGTCGGTGGACTGGAGATTTTTTTGTTGTTTCATATATTTTTGTTTTATTATTTTATATAATTGTATTTTTCCATGTAATTATACTAAAAATTTTTAAATAGAAAATCTATAATTGATTTTGAGTTAATTATTGCTATATAATAAAAAATGTTATTTTTTTATATAAAAAACAAACTATGGCTTCAGGAAAATTTATAACTAATACGGATAAGTTACTGTCTGATACTATAAATAACATACTGCCTAGTAGTGAAAATCTCTATTTCTTAGTTTGATTTTTTTATTTTTCTTGATTTCAGGAACTATATAAGAAATTGGAAGATAAAAATATGAAAGTATTGGTTGGTATGGATGTGGAGGTTTGAATAAAAAACTCTGTAAAAGAGGTTTTTAATTTAGAACAAGATCCTAATGTTGTAAAAAAACAATGATTTATTGATTCTTTAAAGCAGATAATAAACAAAAGTGACCTGTTTGATTCAAAAATAAATAAAGAAGCATTGGAATTATTCATTAAAAAAATTGAAAATTGAACATTGGAAATTAAGAAGACCTTGGACCCAAACCATTCAAAACTATACTTGTTTGAAAATAAAAAGGATCATAGTGAATGATGAGAATATCCATGATCTATAATTACTTGATCAAGTAATTTAACTTATTCATGATTAACTTGAAGATATGAATTTAATTCTATATTTAGAGATAAAGAAGATTTTGAAACAGCCAAAAGTTTGTTTAATGAGTTATGGGATAAATCTTTGCCAATAACAACTTGATGAAAAGATGATGATGTGGTAAAAATGTTGAAGGAAGAAACTTGGTTAAAAGTACCAAAACCATATTATTGTTATCTTAGATTATTGTTTGAATATTTTGAAAATCAAGAAGATATTGTGACTCCTTTTCATATAACTCATTGAGATTTTCAAGACCTACAATATCAGGTGTCGGCAATAAAAGATTGAATAAAAATGTTGAAAGAACACAATTGAGCTATAATAGCTGATGTTGTTTGATTGGGTAAAAGTATAATATGATCAGCAATCATTCACAATATGCATAAAAAAGCTATAATAATCGCACCACCTCATCTTATAGATCAACGAGAAGAATATAAAACTATGTTTGATATAAATGCAAAAATATTTTCGTCTTGAAAAATAGATGATGCGTTGGAATATAATATGAAATACAAGCATAAAGCTTGAATTGTATTGATAGATGAAGCACATAAATATAGAAATTCTGATACTAACGATTATTGAAACTTACACCAAATCTGTCAGTGAAAAAAAGTAATACTTTTGACAGCTACACCTTTTAATAATGAACCAAAAGATATATTTAATCTTGTAAAGTTATTTCAGATACCTGAGGTATCAACTATAAATACAGCAAACAATTTGATGTATGAATTTTCGCATTTACAAAAAGAGTACTTGGATATAAGAAAAGAACAAAGAAAGTGAGATTCAAAAGATGTGGAAATAAAAGATAAATTAAAGTTGATAGCAAACAAAATAAGAGATCTTATTTGACCTGTGGTAATTAGAAGGTCAAGACTAGATTTAAAAAACTCAAAAATATATAAAGAAGACCTTCAAAAACAATGATATGAATTTTCAGAAGCAAGAGATCCTGAAACAAAAACATACAAACTTGCTTGATTGGAAAACAAATACATAGACACACTAAATCTATTGGTGGAAAGAGATGATAATGATAATTGGAAGAATTTTAAATGAGCAAGATATAAGGTTTTGACTTATGTTGATGGTAATAAATATGCCAAGAAGTTAGAAGAAGTGCTTGGTTATGAATATTCATTATTGGAATGAAGACAAAAAAACATGCCATTTTTTATAAGAAGATTGCTTGTGTCTAGGTTTGAGAGTTCACTACATGCTTTCAAAAACACATTAAAATCAATAAGGTGATCTATAGATAAATACGAAACATATATCAATAAAGTACAAGCAATTCCTGTAATCAAGAAATGAAAATTGCCCGACATCGAGGATTTTATAGATGATTATATGGAGTTTGAAGAATTGCAAAAAGAGATAGACTCTGCTGTTTCTGACAAAGGTGGATTTATGATTCCTATACAAGATATTGGTCAATGATTTTTTGATGATTTAGAAAAAGATAAAGAATTTTTGGATGGTTTGATAAGTCTTTGGGGTCAAGAGAGACAAGATCCAAAAATGGTTTCTTTTGTGGAAGAAGTTAAAAAAAACATAAAAGATTTCCCTTGAAGAAAGATTGTTGTTTTTTCTCAATACTCTGATACCATAGAAAACCTTGAAGAAGAGATGAACAAACATTGATTAAGAGTTTTGTCTGTTACATGAAAAAATAAGCCAAAATGGTTGAAGGATGAGATAAAATATAACTTTGATGCTTGAATAAAAAAAGAAGATCAATTAGATAATTATGATATATTGCTTGGTACTGATGCTATTTCTGAATGATATAATCTACATAGAGCGTGAACCATTTATAATTATGATATACCTTATAATCCTACAAGAATAATTCAAAGAATATGAAGAATAAATCGTATAAACAAAAAAGTTTTTGATGAGTTATTTATATTTAATTATTTCCCTTCTTTGATATGAGAAGAGATAATAAGATGAAAACAAATATCTACACTAAAAATAATGATGATAAACGCTATACTTTGAAATGATACAAAAACCCTGACAGAAGATGAAGAATTACAATCATTTAATAAAAGAGTCTTAAAAGACTGAGAAGATATAAGTGATATATATAAAGAAAAAATGGAAGAAGAAAACTTTATGCAGGAAGAAGAATCTTGGGATACAGCTTATCGTGATTTTTTATATGAAATCCAGACAGAAGATAAAGATATAAAAAATAAAGTATATGAAATTGCTGATAGATCTAGGTTGCAAAGAACAGAAAAAAAAGGTAAAAACTGATTATTGTTGTTTGCAAAAAAATGAAGTAATAATGTGTTTAAATACTATGATAAACAAACAAAAGAAGTAATACATATCTCATCAAAAGATGCTTTTGATTTATTTGAAGCTAAAAAATCTGAAGATCCTCTAAATGTATCAGAAGATTTTTATAATTGTTATGAGAAGATTAAATTATCATTTAAACAAGCAAAAAAAGCTACAAGTAGGAATACTCAAGAATGAAAAGCATTGGATGCTTTAGATTTTTTGTATGAAAAAACAAAAGAAACTTTTTATAAAGATCTGAAGATAGCAATAAATCTATGAAATTTGCCTACATACTATATGAAAGAGATTAGAAAAATTACACCAAAAAATTATGAAGAAATAGTTAAATTCTTAAAAAAAGAAATTTATGAGGATTATTTGCAGTCAATGATAAATTATTCTCAAGAGTTTGATGATCAAAAGGAAGACTTAATAATCACAGAAGAGTTTTAATATATAATTATATCTTATGGACTTCAAAAAATGATACAATAGATGAGAGTTTAAAACATATCTTAGGACTCGTTTGTTGTGAGATAAATTCCACGAAACTTTTGAACAACTAACTCCTGTAAGAAAGACAGCGTTTTTTGCAGATAATGGAATATATAAGATATGAGAATTACAATGATTAGAAAAAGATTTTTCAATACTGGAAATCAAACAAAAAAGTAAAAAAGATCCTAGAGTAACATTAACCAAAGATACGTTTAAACTTATGCAAGATTATGGAATTAGAAATGCTTTGATTGTTTTCTTTGTAGATTGAGAGAGTCCACGAAGATTTTCGTTATTGACTACTAATTTTACACAAGATTTCAAAAAAGAACTATCCAGTCCCAAAAGATTTTCTTATATCCTATGACCATGAGAGAAGACAAGAACACCTGAAATATATCTTACAAAACAAATATCTGACTACGATGATCTGATTTCAAGGTTTGATGTAGAAGTAGTAAGAAAAGATTTCTTTGAAAAATACTTAGAATTATATGTTAGATTATACAAAGACATCAAAAAAGAAAAAGAATTTACAGACTTATTATTATCACAAAAGGTAGATATTGTGAGTTTTGCCAAAAATCTTCTTGGTAAAATAGTTTTTTTGTATTTTATACAACAGAAAGGTTGGCTTTGATTAGGTAAAAAAGAGACAGAATATGGTAAATGAAATAAAAACTTTATGAGAGTAATGCGAGACAATTTCAATCTCCACAATGAATCCATGAGTTCCGAGAAGACTGGGAACTTTTACAATGATTATTTAGAACGATTGTTTTTTGCATGATTAAATGTAGATAGAAGGGATCATGATGATTGGTTTCCAAACTTACAAATGAAAGTTCCATATCTAAACTGAGGTCTTTTTAGAGAAGATTATGAATGACGAGAAAAATATGTAGCAAGAATAGATAACGATATATTTTCAAATATAGATACCAAATGAGATGAAGCAGATGGAATATTGGACATCTTTGATAGATACAATTTTACGGTAGATGAAGATAGTTTGTATGATAGTGATATAGCTGTTGATCCTGAAATGCTGGGTAGAATATTTGAAAAGATGATTTCTATAAGTAGTGAAAATATAGATGAGGTAGTAGAACTTTATGATAATAAAGGTAAAAAATCCAAGATAGATTTTTGAAAAGAGTTGAATAAAAAACTTGGTGCTTTCTATACTCCTAGAGAGATAGTCCATTATATGACCAAAGAAAGTTTGATAGCTTATTTGGTAAACAATATCAAATGAGACAAAGAACAAAACGAAAAACTTATCAGAGATTTGTTTGATTTCAAAGAGCAGTTCTTGTTGGATAAAGAAGATATGCCAAAACAAGAATTGGAATGAATCATTGTGCAAGTAGATGAAGCACTCAAAAAAGTAAAAATTCTTGATCCTGCTGTATGATCTTGAGCATTCCCTATGTGATTACTTCATGAGATTAGTAGTCTTAGATATTATATGTATGGAATCTTCAAAGATAAATTCGCTGACATAATAGGTTCTTACAAGAAGTTAGAAGGTACACTTTCATTATATAAATTTAAAAGAGAAATAATTCTGAACAATATCTATGGTGTAGATATTGATCCATGAGCGATCGATATTGCTAGACTTAGGTTTTGGCTAAGTTTGATTGTAGATGAAGAACAACCTGAACCATTACCAAACTTTGAGTTTAAGTTTGTATGTGCAAATACATTGATACCGTTAGAGGAAGAGAATCAAGAAAAAGATTTGTTTGCTCAATGAGATGAACCAAAGTTGGAGACGTTGAAGAAATACAAAAAAGAATATTATAATGCTAGTGGCAACAAAGAAAAGCTACAACTCAAAGAAAGGATTAGAGAATATACAAAAGTCGATACAACACTTTTTTCTGAACCTACCCCAAGAGCAAAACAAATAGCAGAGTTTGGTGCTAATTTTGACAACAGCAAACATTCCCATAGCTTCTTTGATCCTAGTTTGATGATGAGCGAATGGAGAGGTTTTGATATTGTTATTGGTAATCCACCGTATGTTAGTAGTTGGAATATGTGAGATGAGTTCAAAAAATTTTATACAGAAAATTATAAAACTGCAGTTTGACATTATGATTTATATGTTTTGTTTTTTGAAAAATGACTAGATTTATTAAGGAAATCATGAAATATCAATTATATTACTTCAAATAAATTTTTATCTCAAAAATATTGAATAGCACTAAGAAAATTATTTTTACAAAACACAATTAAGAATATAGTTAATTTTAATTTTGATGTGTTCGATAATGCCACTGTAGATACTTGTATAATTGTTATAGAAAAACAGGCATGATTAAAAAATCTAATAAAAGTTAATAATATAAATAAAAAAAATGATTATGAAGATTTTTTAAAAAGTAAATTTTATTTTATAGAACAATCTTTTTTTAATGAAGTGGAAAATAACTTATTTAGATTAGATATTTCTGAAGAAGATTTGTTAATTATAAATAAAATAAAGAAAGATTCAATGAGGGTGATAGATGTTTGTTATATTTCTAAATGAGCAGAATTGCATTCTGAAAAATCTCTGTGAATTTGAAAATGAGATTATATAAAAAAAGAAAATAATTGAAAGTTCAAACCTTATATTGAATGAAAATTTTTTCTCAAATACAGTATACAGAAAAACTTATTTTTAGATTATCAACCAGATAAACATAAGGCACCTATTTTTCCGGAATTTTTTGAAAACAAAAAACTATTATTCAAAAATGTAATTTGAAAATGATGAATACAATGAATATATGATGACATATGATTTTATAATAATGATGCATTAAATAATGCTATATTATACCATTATTTGTGTTGATTAAATTATTCTCAAGTAAATAACATAACTGACGAACAGATAGATTTATCAAAAGAATTTGACTACAAATATTTATTATCTCTTTTGAACTGAAAACTTGTATGATTTTACTATAAAAAACTTATATGATTTTGACTTCATTTTTATCCTTCTCATTTAAAACAATTACCTATAAAAAGAATATCTTTAGATCAACAAAAACCTTTCATTGATAAAGTAGATCAAATCCTCGCCATCACTAATCAACCATGATACGATCCAAAAAATCCTCACAAAGAACAGTTAAACTTAGAAAAAGAAATTGACCAGATGGTGTATGAGTTGTATGGATTGACTGATGAGGAAGTGAAGGTGGTGGAAGAGAGTTTGAAGTAGTGATTTTATATTATAGATTTAAGTAAAATGAATGAAAAAATCAAATTATTAGAAAAAAAACTCAAAAAACTTTATTCTATGAGACCTTTTTCTGGTAATGAAATGAAAAAAATTAGAGAAATTTTTAGACTAGAATATAACTATAATTCAAACCATATTGAAGGCAACTCTCTTACTATGCAAGAAACAAGATCTTTGTTGTTTCTTGAAATAGATAGTTCCAATACAAAAGCTATTACAGAAAAAAGGAAAAGAGATGAAAAAGAAATGATTTGACATGACCAAGCCGTTCAACAATTATGATTGCTAGATAAATTAGATTTTGCAGAAGTAGAAATAAAATCAGATTTCAAAATTTCTCACAAACTTATAAAAGAGTTAAACAAAATTATTCTTGTAGAAGATTACAAAAAAAGGGTGATAGATGAAAATTGAGATCAGTTTTTTGTAGATGTAATAGTATGACAATATAAAGCAAAAAACAATCATGTAAAAAGAAGAGATGGAAGTATTTTTAATTTTTCAGAATACACAGAAACACATGCACTAATGCAAGATCTTATAGATTGGTTTGAAAACAACAAAAACAAGCTACACCCAATAATATTGGCAACAATGTTTCATTATAAATTTATTCGTATTCATCCATTTGATGATGGTAATGGAAGAGTATGTAGATTACTTGTAAATATGATTTTAATGAATGCAGGGTATCCGTTATTTATTGTCCCTTCAAGTCAAAAGGAAGAATATTATGATCTTTTGGAATATATGGATTGAAAATATAAAGATATATATGAAGCAATAAAAGATGATACAATCAAAAATTATGAACCATTTATTGGTTATTTTGCAAATAGAGTTTGATGGTCTATTGACAAAATGATATGAGTTAGAAAAAGAAAACAACTACGAAAAATGATATATGGATCAGTATTTATTTTGACTTTATTATGATTATTTTTCACATTCAATAATTTTGAGAAACAAAATACAATAAAAAATAATATTAATGTGGTTGATACTTGAGAAGAAACAAAATTACATAATAATTGAAATTTTATTTTAGCTTCATGATCTTGTAATTTTATAGAAACCTGATCATATAAATACATTGATCTTTATGATTGAGAGTTTAAAACTCCTACACAAAATCCAACTATTGATCAATATACAAAAGAAATAAATATTGGTTGAGATATTGAAGAAGTTAAAATATGTATTTTAGCTGATGTAAGAGATGATGTAAAAAAAGATGGATTATTCTTTGAAATAAAAGCATATTTATGAAGTGATAATAATGCTGGTTTTCTAAATGTGTGACGATCTCCTAGAACAAATAAATTATATGATAAAGATTTATGATCTAGCAATGTTGAATTAGATGGAATTTTTAAATGATCTGAAACACCTTTCAAAAAAGTAATAGATCTTGAAAGAGTTATAATAGCAGATGTATGATGAGATGAAGAATATAAATATATTAGACCAATAGTGAATTTTCAAACAAAATGAACAATAAAAGTTTGAGCGTATGTTGAATGAGATAATTATCGACGAGGTTGAGAAATATTACAGTTTAGAATTATTTATAAGTGAGATTGAGATATTACTTTAAACTAAAATTATTATTGATTCTGTTAATTAACGAAATAACACCACATCAACAGCAAACCAACAGTAAAATTTTTATTAAAAACATAGTTTTGAATTGCATTTAAAGATTCTGTTGAAAGTGTTGTTTAGATGTTTTAATGTATTTATATTTAGATAAAAAAAATGTGAAAGAAACCAATAATTAAATCTACAAAGAAAAAGAAGAATCCTTTTGAAAATGAAAGAAGCTATGTGTCTATATCATGATGATGAAAATCATGACAAGATAAATTAAAATATGTTAAAGATGTCTGCTTTACTTATCGTTGACCTAAATTTAAACGTCGTGGTAAAACTTACATATATGTTAACGGTTGATATTATGATGAGAATTGAATAAATCCTTTCTGATTTAATAAGTTGTGATTTAATGAAAATTGATCTTATATAGATTGATGACTTTATAATAAAGAATGATTTGATGTTAAATGATTTAATAGAGACGGTTATAATAAAAATTGATATAATAAGGAATGATATAATATAGATTGATATAATGTAGATTGATTTAATAGGTTTTGACGAAACAAGGATTGAGAATATAAAAATGGAACTAAGTATAATGATTTATGATTAGATATAAA
>CAZCTB010000049.1:0-13598 GCA_964501605.1 uncultured Candidatus Peribacteria bacterium | reverse complement strand
TAATTTTGTAATACAATCTTGTCAAATGTGATTGATGTGATTAGATGATCAATGAAATCCAGCAGATAGTTTCCGTCCTGATGATGTAGTTACTAGAGCTCAGTTTGGTACAGTGTTGTCTAGGGCTATATGGGGAGATTATTACAACTGATGAAATCCTTATTATCAAGATCATTTAGGTGCTTTGAATGCTATTGAAATAATGAATAATATATCTGATCCTTGGATGTTGGAGTTGAGATGATATGTGATGTTGATGTTGTTTAGAGCGAATACTCAATTGGAAACTGATAGTTAAAAAATATTTTTTTAAAATTTTTAGAAAGGTCTGGACATTGTTCAGGCTTTTTGTTTTTTTATACAAAAGAGATAGACTATTTTTGTAAAACAACTTGACTTTTGTATTTAAATGTTTACAATTTTTGGAAGATGAGGGATGTTTTTCTTTATCTGGGTAGTTAGCGCCCAAGTGCTAATAGATAATTAAAATTAAAAATCAAGGAGGTTAAAATGAAAAAATTATTGTTAAATCTACTTGATTTTGCAAGAAAAAGAATTAATGGTCCGCCAATATATATAATGTTTTTGAAGATGTTTTTGATAAAGCATCGGAAAATATATGGTGGTAAATTTTGTTTTTTGTGAAATCAATTAAAAATTAAATGAATATGGAAAAGAAAAAAATAGTTCTTATTTTAGTCGGAATTATTTTGCTGTTTTTTGGTAAGTTGTATGCTCAGGAAGCTGAAGCTACTATTGATGGTAATGTATGTCCTTCTGCTGAAGATTGTGAAAAGATTGTTTGTGAAGGTGGTACTTTAAGTATGACTGCTGGAATAGATTTTGGTGGTTATTCAAGTATTACATGGCATGAACAATATTCTTCAGATGGTGGAAATACATATTCTACTTGGAATCAGATAGATACGGTTGCAAATGTTACTGTTCCAAGTTCTGGTGCTGCAAATGATAGTCTAAAGTATAGGTATTTGGCTGTTGTTAGTACTTCAAGTGGTAATAAGTATGCTTTTGCAGACGTGGAAGTTGTTTTGTTACCTACAGCAAATTTATCTGGTACAAATGTAATTTGTGCTGGACAAGATGTTACTTTTTCTGCTTCTGCAGGCGCTACTAACTATGATTTTCGAATCAATGGTATAAGTGCTCAAAGTGACACAATTAGTCAGTTTTCAACCGAATTATTGAATCATAATGATACCGTTGTGGTTATTGTTACTAATTCAAATGGTTGTTCTGCTATGAGTTCACCAATTATTATGACAGTACATGATCTTCCTGATGTAGGATCTATAACACCATCTATTACTTGTAATGGAGAGGATATGGATTTTACATACGAAAATCTTACTGGATCTGGTCCTTGGACAGTTTCATTTTGGAATCCAACACACACTATTCAGTATGGTTTGGATTATGATGTGTCTAGTTCAAGTGGATCATTAGATGATGTACCTATTCCTTATGGGACATCAGAAGTGCATTTTAAAATACAGGACAACAATACTGGTTGTTCAAACTTTTAATGCTATTTTGTGAAAATTAATAAAATTAAAATTAAAAATTTGAAATTATGAAAAATTTAGCTTTATTATTTGTTGTTGCTGTTTTTGCATTTTTTGTGTCTAATAACAGCGTTTTTGGTCAATCGACCAATTGTCAAATTGATTTGACTAGCTCTTGGGCTGTAACGCCTGATTGGACTTCTTTTGATCCTGTTGATTCAATTGTTTGTGCTGGTAGTACAGTTACATTTTCTATTGATCTTGATGCCGTTTATGCATGGGATATTGTTGGAGATTATCCAACGCCTGGTGGTTTTGTGCGTGGAGATAATAGTAATACAATAAATGAAATTACTGGTATGTTGAACATACCTGGTGATTATCAGTTTTTAATCACTATTTATGGTTCTGGTTGTAATAGAGACACAACTGTATATGTTTCTGTTTTAAACCCACCAGTTGCTGATATTATTGTTGATGATCAAACTGTTTGTGATGGAACTACCGTAAACTTTACTGCTAATGGAGGTGCTCCAGGATCTAGTACGTATGATTGGACAGTGAATGGAGATCCTGCTCCTGGTTATGATCCTACATTGGAAACATATTCTTATGTGCCTGTTGATGGAGATACTATAAATTGTTTTATTTCAAATGGTGCATGTTCAGATGATGATGATACTCCTATTGTTATGACTGTTTATGATAATCCTGTACCTGTTGCATCATTTGATGATGTAAATTTACAAGGTCATTTCTGTGATGCTCAGACTGCAGTGATTAACGAAACAAGTGGCAATGCGAATATTGCTTCTTGGGAATTCTTTGTTGATAGTACATCATTTGTTCAGTCAGATAGCTCTTATTCTTGTTCTTGGTCTGTTGACTTAAGTCAGGATGGTCAAGATGCTTATGTGGTTGTAACAGATGTTAATGGTTGCCAAGGTACTTCAGACACATTGAATATTGATGTAGATCAGTTGCCAGATTTAACAGTAACTCCTGTTCCATCAAGTACTTGTAATGGAGAATATATGACTATTGAATTGTCTGGTTTTGATGGAGAAACTACTGGACCTTGGAATGTTGAATTTTGGAATCCAGCTCATGACACAGAATATCCAGTTGTGAACAGTTCCCCTGTTTTACCTGTTTCTGATACTGTAGAGGTTGATGTTGATATACCTTATGGTACATCTGATGTACATATAAAGGTAATTGAAACAACCACAGGTTGTACAAACTTTTAAAACAAACAAAATGAAAAAAATAAAAATAATATTGTTTTTGTTGGTTGTTTTGTTTCCTATGTTGGTAATTTCTCAAGGTTTAACAGATGTTGATCTTACTAATGAATGGGAACCTACACCGACAGCAACATTTCAAACTTCGGATGTGTCTATATGTGCTGGAGAGTCGGTCGACCTTATTGTCGAGTTGACTGAAGGCCCATCTTGGACACTTGAGTACTCGGATGGTACTACAACTTATGTTGAGTATCCTACGAGTTCACCGTTTGTAATAACGGTGTCTCCTAATGTGAATACTACTTACACTCTTTTGAGTGTAAGTAATTCTTCATGTAGTGGAGATATAATTTATGGTCCACCACCCGCCTCGGGTGTTGTGGATGTTGATGTGAATCCATTGCCTGTTTTTAGCATTATCAATGTTGAGCCCGCTTTATGTTATGGTTCATCCAATGGTTCTGCTGAAGTGGATATGCTTTCTGGTACAGCTCCTTATTCTTATTATTGGGATGATAGCTGGTCTCAAAGTATTAATCCACATTTGTCTGCAGGTACACACTCTGTGACTGTGACTGATGCCAATGGTTGTCAAAATACTGGTAGCACTAACATTACAGAACCAACACAACTTTCAGTAAATCATAATGTAACCAATGTTCATTGTGGTGGAAGTGATAATGGCTCTATTTCATTGTTTGTTGGTGGAGGTGTTGCTCCATATGATTATTTATGGAACAATGGTGAAACTACAGCCAATATTACTGACTTGTCTGCAGGATCTTATTCTGTGACTGTGACTGATGCCAATGGATGCCAACAAGTTGTTGGATCTATTGTAGTGGGTACTGATCCTGGAATCATTTCTGTGATAAATCCTGGTGATGTACAACATGTTACTTGCTTTGGCGGTAATGATGGATCTGCTATGGTATCTGTATCTGGTGGTACTGCTCCATACAATTATTTGTGGAGTAATGGCCAAAACTCACAGACTGCTAGTGGATTGTCTGCTGGTTTGTATACAGTAACTACTACTGATGCCAATGGTTGTACTCATACAACATCAATAAATATCGATGAACCTACTGAAGTTGTTGCTACGTTTGCTTATTCAGATGTTAGTTGTGATGGAAGTGTTCTTGGTACAGCTGAAGTTGTTGTTTCTGGTGGAACTGCTCCATATAATTATTTGTGGGGTGGTACTTCTGCTACAGGTTCAAATATTAGTGAACTTGTTGTTGGTAATTATTCTTTAGAAGTTACTGACAGTAATGGTTGTTCAGCTACAGATTTTGATCCTCATTACTTTTTTGTAGATCAAGAACCTGTTCCTAGTGTTGTTGTTTCTTCTCTTTCTGGTGGAACCTCTTGTGGAGGCGATCCGGTTGATTTAGAAGCTGTTGCTTCTGGTGGAGATTCATTTGTTTACAACTGGAGTACTGGTCAAACTGGTGCTAATATTACTGTTTCTCCTTCTGCATCTGACATGTATTATGTTACAGTCACAAATAATTTTGGTTGTGATGTTGTAGATAATATTCATGTAGATGTTTATGATATGCCGAATTTGGACTTTTATCCTGATTCTGATATCTGTGAAGGATCTAACTATATAAACCTGATGGACTCAGTTTCGCTTTCTTTTGGAAGTTTGAGTTCAGTTTGGTTTAGCGGACCATTTATTACAGGAAATCTATTGGATGTATCTTTAATGTCGCCAGGTTCTACTTATGAGTATGTTGCTCATTATAGTGAATATGGTTGTGATGTAACAGATACAGCATATATTACACTTAGAGAACTTCCAGATGTTCAATTTGAATGGACTGGTGGAGATCTTTGTGACAATGGTGTTCCTGTTTCATTAACTCAGGGTACTCCTATTGGTGGAGTTTATTCTGGTAATGGTGTTTCAGGTAATACTTTTGATCCTGTAATTGCTGGTAGTGGAAACCATTTGATTACTTATACATACACAAATTCTTATGGGTGTGTTGAAAGTGATCAAGATACAATAACAGTTCAATATCCTGTTCCTATTACTATTGTTGCTGATGCAACATGGTGTACTGAGGGTGGTGTTATGGATATTGAAGTATCTCCAGCTGGTGGTTATATGACTGCTAATGGCAGTTATTTACCATCTAATAATGTTGGTGACATCTTCTATTTTGATCCCTCTACCGCTGGAACTTATGATTTAGAGTATGTAATTCCGACTGGGTGTACAGCTTCACAGATATTTTCTGTTGAGGTGTATGAAACACCGGATGCTACTTTAAGTTTTCCTGCAGGTGTTGATGTGGATAATCTTTCAGATACTGTTGATTATGTAATGAGTTTCCCTTTAGGAGCTGTTGTTACAGTTGATGGTATTGTGATTTCTGGAAATGTATTCTCTGGAGCTATCTGGGGACCTGGTAATCATGAGATTATTTCTACAACAACCAACGGTTATTGTGAAGCTGAATATGTATTGATGGTAAATGTTAATGCCTCTACAGGTATTGATAATATTGTCGATATAACTTCCTTGGTTTTGGTTTATCCAAATCCTGTTAGCGATATTTTGAATGTCGAAATGGATAATAATATTGATGTATCTGAAATTCAGATATACAATGTTTTGGGTAAGGTGATATATAAAGAAAGGATTGATTCTGATTTACATCATATTGATGTGTCAGATTTTAATCCTGCCATTTATTTTGTTCGTTTTGTATCTAAAGATGGTTCAGTTTCTGAATCAATTAAATTTATAAAACAATAAAATCTTATTTTAAAAAGTGTCGATTTTTTATCGGCACTTTTTTCTTTTTTTTTAATTTTTTTGTTAAAATCGCTTTTGTGCTGGGTTTTTCGTTAAAAAGTATTATAAGTATAACAAGTAATACATTTGGTGGAAATGGCTTTTAAATACTACTTTTACTATAAAAAACTTTTTTTGTATTTTGTCTTGATTTTGGTATTTAGTTTTGTATATTAGTTCCACGCGATGCGTATTTTTGTTATATTTAATTTATCTGAAAATATAGATTATGCCTACAATTAACCAATTAATTAAAAAAGGAAGAACAGATAAAAAGAAAAAATCTAAAGCACCCGTTTTGAATTATTCAATAAACAAACTGAATAATAATAAAAGATCTGTAAGCCCTTCTCCATTTAAGAGGGGTGTTTGTCTTAAGGTTTGAGTTATGGGTCCTAAAAAACCTAATTCTGCTCAAAGAAAGTTTGCAAAAGTTAGACTTTCAAATGGTGCTGAAGTTTTGGCATACATACCTGGACAATCCCACACTTTACAAGAGCATAGTGTTGTGCTTGTAAGGGGATGAAGAGTAAAAGATCTTCCATGAGTAAAATATCATATTATTAGAGGTAAATACGATGCAAATCCTGTACCAGAGAGAAAGCAAAGTAGATCTTTGTATGGTGCAAAAAGGCCTAAATAAATTATAAGTTGGTTTATTTGGAATCGAGAATTTGGAATTGAATTTAATCATGTTTTCATTTCCTAATAAGCACACAAACGAATTTTTATTTAATCAATCATTATTTTAAATGGTTACAAAATCAAAAAAGATTAATAAAACAGTATTGCCTAGTTCATCTGAGAAATTAGATAAAATCATAAATTATATTATGAGAGATGGTAAAAGGTCTACTGCAAAAAAAATATATAGTGATATGCTTAAGGAAATTAAATCCAATGGTCACATGAATCCTCAAATAGTTGTGGAAACTGCTATAGATAATGCGTCTCCTTCTGTTATGATAAAATCTAAGAGATTGTGAGGTTCTATTTATCAAGTTCCTGTAGAGGTAAAACCAAACAAGAGGTTGTTTTATTCTATGAGGTGGATTCTTGATGCTACAAGGTCTAAAAAAGGTAAACCTATGTATAAAAAATTAGCTGAAGAAATGTTGGCAGCTTACTCTAATCAAGGGGCTGCTGTTAAGAAAAAAGAAGAAACACATAAAATGGCTGAAGCCAACAAAGCTTTTGCTTATATGGCTAAATATATAAACTAGTGGCAAGTTTCAAGTAATAAGTTTAAATTGATATAACTTGTAATCTTGAACTTGATCCTTGCAACTTTTAACTTTAAACTTACTTAATATGTGAGATACTAATTGAAGAAAAATAAAACACTTTTTGGTTGGATTAAATTGGAAAAAGAAAAAATCTGGTCAAAAGCATAAAAAAGCGATAGAGCGATATATTTTGATTTTGAAAAAAGAAGCTAAAGGTGGTGAAACAAAGTGGACTAAAGATGCAAAAAGTAAAGCTTTGGCTAGATTAAAAAAATATGGTATACCTATGAGGCATGTTAAAGCTGCTTTGGACCATAAGTGACTAAAAGATTTATCTTCTAAAATAGCTGAATAATGGCAAGGTTGAAGACAATGGCTAAGAAAAAACTAAATAAAGCTCTTAATAGGGTGGAAAAAGTAGTAATTATGGATACTAGAAAAATGCTAGAACAACAAAAAAAGTGGAAAGCTAAGGTTGTTAATAGCAAAAAATAGAACAGTCGACAGTCATTAGTTTTTTGTTGTTAGCGCCTGTTGGTTGTTATATACTTAAAACGATATATTAATGGCTAATATAAGTTTTTATTAGTTGAATAAAATTAAATGTCGAATTTTGATAGATTAAAAAATGTTTATAGTAAAAATAAATACCCTATATTGCCAATAAAAACTGGTATGTTTTTGGAAATACATGAAAATATGTGAGAATGAGATACAAAAAGGGTAATTAGATTTAAAGGTTTGGTAATAAAAGTTAAAAAACCAAATCATCCAGATGGTACTTTTACAGTTAGATGAGAGGCGGCTAGAATGACAATTGAAAAAATCTATCCTTTGTCTTTTCCAAATTTTTCTAAATTGACTTTGTTGGATGATTATAAAATAAGGAGATCAAAATTGTATTATATAAGAACTAAGATATGAAGAGATGCTAAATTTAAAAGTGTTGCTGAGCAAGGTAAAAAAGGAATAGATTTGTTGGCTTTAGCAAGAAATGAGAATTGATCGTGAGAAGAAAACGTTAAGATTGATAATGTTGATTCAGAAAAAAAAGATATTGATACAAATAATACTGTAAATGATGTAGAAAGTGAAAAAATTGAAAAAAATAAAGAAGAGGTTAATGTTGATAAAAAAAATGAAAAAAAAGAAGAAGTTAAAGTTGATGAAAAGAAAAAAGAAGATAAAGAATAATTTTGTTATTTTAAAGTGCTATAAATTTGCTTGTTTTTAATTTTTTGACAGAATGAAATTATGAAATTAGATGTAGAACTTCGTAATCTAAGGGGTAAGGATGTAAATAAACTTAGAAAGGAGGGTAAAATACCTGCTGTAATTTATGGAAAACATATGGATGCTCCTATATCTATTGTTTGTGATAAAAATGAATTTGTAAAATTGTATAAAAAAGTTTGATCAAGTACTCCCATTACTTTAAAATGAAAGGATATAGAAGAAATGGTTTTGATATATGATTATCAATTAGATCCTGTTTCTGATGTTGTTTTACATGTAGACTTTTTGTGAATTAAAAAAGGTGAGAAAGTTACAACTGAAGTGGCTATTGTTATGGAAGGAGAAGAATTGTCTCCTATAGTTAAATCAGGTGATGCTAATATACAATTAGTAAAGGATTATTTAGAAGTAGAAGCATTGCCAAAAGATCTTCCAAAAGAGATAGTGATAGATGTATCTTATATAGATGATTTAAGTGAAACAATTTTTGTTAAAGATTTAGAAATATCATCAGCTGTAGAAATTAAAGATGATTTGGATAAAGTAGTAGTTACTGTAATAGAACTAAAAGATATACCAGAAGAAGAGGAAGAGCCAACTGTTGATGCTGCTGGTGAGCCTATAGATGGTGCTGATTCAGAAGAATGATGAGAATCAGATTGAGATGATTTAAAAACTGATTGAAATGAAAAATCAGAATAGTATTTAAAATTAATATAATAATAAAATGGCTAGAATATGTGATTTTACTGGTAAAGGTACAAAATCAGGACAAAATAGATCTCATAGTATGAGAGCAACAAAAAGAACATTTAAACCAAATTTGGTTTATAAATGGGTAACTTTTGAGGATGGAAAAAAAATGAGAATAAAAATTAATGCAAAATTATATAAAAAAATGCGTTGATTTGTTTAGAGAGATTTGTATAAGTGACTTCACATTTATTATGAATCTAGCTAGAATTAGTCAAATAATAATATTGAGCAATCCCGCTATAAAAGCGGGAGTGGTTGAGGGTTCAGAAATGTTAGAATTATATAGGCTAGTAGCTCAGTTGGTAGAGCAATCCCGCTATAAAAGCGGGAGTGGTTGATGGTTCAGAAATGTTAGAATTATATAGGCTAGTAGCTCAGTTGGTAGAGCAACGCCCTTTTAAGGCGGTGGTCGAGGGTTCGAATCCCTCCTGGCCTAAATTAAAATTGAAAAACTAAAATATAAAATTATCATATAGGTGATAATTTTTTTTAAATTGAAATAATTTTAATGAAAACTCGATGAGTATATATATTAAAGGGAAAAAGGTATTATGTTTGATATACTTGAAATTTGGAATTAAGACTAAAAGAACATAATAAATGAACAACAAAAACTACAAGAGATTTATGAGATTGGGAATTCGTAAAATTTATTGAATGTAAATCTAAAACAGAAGCAATAAAATTGGAAAGAAAAATAAAAAGATGATGACATATAGAAAGGTGGATAGATTAAAATTGATAGAGCAATCCCGGTGTATAGCAGGAGTGGTCGAGTATTATCTAGTGCTAACCATTAATTATTCGAAATTTTTTAGTTCTTCGCAGACTTTGTAAAAGGTACAATTACTACATTTTTGTATATCTGGTGTTCTTTTAAATTCTTGGCTGGGTAGTGGTTTGTTTTCTTTTACATCTTGATCAATTATTAGTTTTTTTTGTATTTTGGTATCATTTATTATTTTTTGTTCTATTTCTTGTATTTGTTCTTTTGTTATATTTCAGCCAAATTGTTCTAAAGATTTTAGGTATACTTCAAATCATTTAGACTTGAATGTATTAATCTTTTCTATTCATATCTTTTGCAAAATTTTGTATGCATAAACCTTTAGTTGATCGGATATATTATCTATTGATTTATTTGGAGTTTTCCCACTTTTTCGATCGTATATGATATATTCTCAATTTTTTGTTACTATTCCAAAATCTGGTTGTGCATAAACTATAATTCACATTAGTTCTGGTATATTATCTATTTTTATTTTCATAGATTCAAAATCTTTTTCTTTTGGTTCAATGAAAAATTTGTTGTTTTTGTCTGAAAAATGTAGCTTGATATCGTTGTGAAAATCACTTTCTAAAAACTTATCAAAGCTTTCTAGTATATTTATCTTTCAGATTTCGTATACACCGTCTATGTTTTTTTGATAATAGTGCTCTGTGAGTCCAAATTTTAAGCTAGGATCATATCAAGAATAGTCTCTGTTTTTTGAAATTTGATAGTCCTTGTCCATACTTTTGATCACTTGATCTTTTATTTCTATTATTTTTTCTTTTGTAGCTTGTTCTTTTTGTAACAAATGTAAATAATCAGATATTAGATCGTGTATTTTTTCTCCAAATCGCATGTGTACACTTTTAAGGTTTTTTGTTAGCATTGCTTGATTCCATATTCATATATCTACTTCTTTTAGATAGTTTGAGTATGTAGAAAAGTAGTATTTTTTGGTACAGTAGTGTAGTATGGTAGCTTTGGAAATTGACCAAGATAGAGCCATGGGGTTAGTTAAAAGTTATAAAGTTGACAGAGTTGACAAGTTTTCTTGTAGGGGCGATTATTAATCGCCCTTACGATAATTTGTTTTTTACCTGGTGATAGATTTAATTTTTTCAAATATTTCTTTTGTGTTTTTTTGATTATACTCTAATATATGGTTTGCTTCATTTTTTGATAAATTTTCTATTTCATATTTTTTTGTAGATATAAAAAACTCTTTTCGTTTTGTTTTATGATTTGATTTTGTATCTCTTTTTTCAAGTCTTTTTATTAAATCGTTTTCATTTATATTACACTTTATAATAATTGTTTCAATTTTTTTTGGTGCATATTTTTTCATATCTAAGATTGTTTTTCTAGTGTTATTTTTGATATTTCCAGAATCTAATATTATAGACTCTCACAATGATATTAAATCTTTGATAATAGTGTTTCTAATTTGTTTTACTGTTTTATTCATGTTTATTGTAATTTTTGTCCTGTATGATATATCAATATTTTGATAGCACAATATGTTTTTGCTAAAATATTTTCTGATAGAATCATTATTTATTCTGTTTATTTTAAATTCTTTTTCAATTTTTTTTGCTAATGTGGTTTTTCAGCTTCATATATGTCAGTACATCAAGATTAAAAACTGTTTGTCTTTGTTCATCATAAAGGGAATTAAATTTAAATAGTATTTTTTATATGTAGGTGATTATGGATAGATTAGTGAACTTATTTTAGGATAATGGGAAGAGATTTCTCGCAAGATAGATTCACTCCCACGCTGTTCAGTCCCGCCGCTTAGGCGGGATAGACTGGGGCACGGCGAAATGACATGAAGATATCTTTTGCAAGGTAGATTAACTTGAGATGATAAATCTGTAATACTTACTTGAGATATCAGGATCTAAAACTTTCTCGATCCATTGTTTTTTTTCATTCTGGTTTCAAAGATATTTCCAAGACACATTTATTTAATTCATTTCAATCAAACATTGGTTTTTCCTTTTCTGATTCAAATAAATTTTGATCTAACTTTAAGTTTTCGATGATTACTCTTTTTGAGGATTTTAAATCCCCCTGATTGAAGAAGATTTTTGGTCGCATGTAATATGCTCTGTATTTACTATAAATCTCTTGAAGTGTATCTTGATATGGATTTATTTCTCCATCTTCTTTTTCTATTTTCTTACAATAAGTAGCTTTTTCGTTATTTTGTTTTACTTCACCAAGTAACTTTTTACCGTAATTTATCAATGTTTTGTTTAAAAATTTTGGTCATTTTTGTTTTATTCGTTCTATTAGATCTATTGTGGTTCGATCGAACTTTAGCTTGATTGATAATTTATCTATCATATTTCCTGTATCCATAGTTGCATCCATTTTCATGATTGTGATACCGGATTTTGATTCTTCATTTAAAAATACAGATTGTATTGGACTAGCTCCACGGTATTTTGGTAGAAGTGATCAGTGAACATTTATTGGAGCGATTTTTGGTATATCTAGAATATATTGAGGGATGATTTTTCAGTATGCTATAACTACTAGATAATCAGGTTTTTTTGCCTCAAGTCGTAGTTTGAAGTTATGTGCTTCTTCCGAGTATTTTTTTGAATCTAAACGTAGTGAGTTTGGTGTTTGGATGAATGGATAATATGCATCATTGTATAATATTTCGTTTACCAACTGAGGCATTGTAACTGCTTTGTAATCATATTTGTCATTTCATCCAAAATGATTTTTATCTTCAAACGAATAGAGTTTTGCATCTAGTCATTTAGAATTATTTACTCAATATTCATATCAAACTCGCTTATCATCTTTGGAATGAAACACTGTGAATTTTTTACAATTTTTCTTTATTTTTTCAAAGTTGTATCAGTCTTTTGTATAGAATCATTTATTGTTTTCTCAATGTGCTATATATTTAGATTTTCAGTCATTAGCTGCTACTAAAATAACTTTCTTAACTTTTTGATTATTTTTTTCTAATCGACGTAGAGCAGCCACTCATCAACGTGAATGTCATATTAAAATTGTATTTTCATCAGGGTTTAGTTTATCTATTTCTTTTAATCGTTCTTTTATGTTTGGATTTTTTGAATTAGGTAAATCTGGACAATGTACGACTAATCATTTGCTTTCTAGTTCTTGTTTAATTTGAGGATATCGTTTTTCTTTTGAATTAGTATCTTTTCAGTGTAATAATATTACTTTTAGATCCTTCGACTTCGCTCAGGATGACAAAGTAAAAAATTTTTCTCACTCTGTTTTTATAATATTTGATTTTAATTTCATACCTCTTCAACTTTTTTCGTCTGGATTGGTTACTATTCATTTGATGTCAAATTTTTTGCTTTGATTTAATTTTTTTAGGAAAGGTACTCAAATTGGAGCTGAAGAAAAAAATACTATATTGTATTTGTGTGGATCGTATATTTTGTTTTTTGATCATACACAAGAAAATACTCTTTCTACTACTTTAGGCAATCAAGATAAGAATCAGTATCTTTTGAAAGATAGGATGCTATACTGGCTGCAATGTGGTTCATGAGCACATATTTTTCATTTTAATCGTAGTGAAGGCAATCATTTGTCTGGAGAAATTGTATACTGATATATTTTGATTAATATAATTGATATTTCAGCAAATATTTTATCTATAAATTTTATTATTGGCATATGTTAAGTTTTTTTGTAATAAATTAATTAGTTTATATTTAAATTTTTTTATATTTCAACTTCTATGGTATAATGTTTTGTCTAAGTCGTATTACTTTTTTCTCACGGTTTACTTTTTTCTCACGGTACTGCAGTATTGTAGAATTGTGAAAAATCTGAGATGAGTCTTTTCTAGTGTTTTAGAAAATCTTCTTTCAGTGTTATTCCAAAGTTAAACTGTCAGTGAAATTCCAAAAGTTAAATTGACAGTAGTATTTATTTTTTTGTTACTTTTATTATTTCCAGCTTAACTTTTCAACTATATATTTCAAGTTTTCATTCTTCCGTTTCGTACACTATAACTTTGTT
>CAZCTB010000048.1:0-2892 GCA_964501605.1 uncultured Candidatus Peribacteria bacterium | reverse complement strand
GCCAATGAAAGTACTGAAATTTAAAACACCAAACGAGATTTTCCACTTACATACTCATAAAACTTTCCCAGTGTCGGTTTTCACCCTTTAATGTAGGTTCATTCTTTAGCTTCAATTATATAGATTTACTACAAAATGTCAATAAAGATTTATTATTGAATAATAAACAAAAAAGAATATAAAAAATTAATCTCTTATTTTTTATTTAATAAAAAATATTATTATGACTTTACAAAACACAGATCCACAAATAAATCAAGCAATATTAGACGAACAAAAAAGACAATCAGAATGAATGGAACTTATAGCAAGTGAAAACTACCAATCTGAAGCTGTACTCCAGACCCAAGCTAGCGTATTTGCCAACAAATATAGTGAAGGATTTCCTGGTCGTAGATACTATGGTTGACAAGAAAATACTGACAATATAGAACAATTGGCTATCGATAGAGCCAAAGAAATATTTCATGCAGATCATGCAAATGTACAAGCACTAAGTGGCGCTGCTGCCAATGTGTGTATTTATGCTGCACTTATGGAGCCAGGAGATACCATATTGTGAATGGATTTATCGCATTGATGACATTTGACTCACGGAGCTCCTGTTACATTTTTGTCTAAAGTGTTTAATTTCATCAGATACAAGACTTTACCAAATTGAGAAATAGATTTTGATCAAGTAAGAAAATTGGCACACGAACATAAACCAAAAATAATATTGGCAGGATTTTCAGCTTATCCTAGAGAGTTAAATTACAACAAATTTGCAGAAATTGCAAATGAAGTATGAGCAATCGCAATGGCAGATATGGCACATATTGGATGATTTATAGCTGCATGACTACTCAAAAATCCTTTGGATCATGGTTTCCATGTCATGATGACTACTACACACAAATCTCTTAGATGACCAAGATGAGCAATTATATTAAGTAAATGAACTGTAAGTAATCCACTCAAAAAACCAGAAGATACTATAGAAAATATACCTACTAGAATCGATAGAGCAGTCTTCCCAGGTGTACAATGATGACCACATATGAATAGTATTGCAGCTATTGCTGTAGCACTAAAAGAAGCTCAAAGTCCAGAATTTAAAGAATACGCAAAACAAGCTCTAGCAAATGCACAAGTGATGGCAGAGGAGTTTAAAAACAGATGATACAAACTTATCACATGATGAACAGACAATCATATGATTATTATAGATTTTTCAAATACAGAAATTGAAAATTGAAAAAATGCAGAAAAAATATTAGATGAGGTTGGAATTTCTACATCTAAATCTACAATCCCAGATGATCCAAATCCACCATTCCGCCCATCATGATTAAGAATTGGTATTCCTGCTATGACTACTAGGGGAGTAAAAGAAGAAGACACTCGCAAAATAGTAGATTTCATGGATAGAGCACTAAAATTAGTCCCCCTTATGCTTGCTCCGCAAGAATCTGCGGAGAAGTGAGAAGAAGGAGGATTTGAAGACGAATTAAATAATATTAGACAAGAAGTAATAGAATTTACAAAACAATTCCCAGTTCCAAGTTTATAAATTTATTTTGTCATCCTCGAAGGAGTAAAACGACTGAAGGATATAAATAAATTTTCTATATCCTTCGCTACGCTCAAGGATGACAAGAAAATCTATAACAAAATAAAACCCACGCATGTAGTATTTTAAAAACTATTCTTAATTAATTATGGAAAAAATGATAAAATTAAATGATACATTGAGAATAACAAAAAAACAATGATTCCCAAAAGAATTAGATTTAAGTATACATTTTAAAAATCCTTATAATACAGAGGATTTTAAAAATAAAGAATTTGAATTTACAAAACCACTTCCAAGAATATTCTGTTTACCTCCAACTAGAGTGTTTCTAGTACAAGAAGTAAATTGAAAACGAATAAAACGATGACATTGTATAATTACCGAACAAACAATTTTTGACAATTGAAACAAAACCAAATGAAAATTTAAAATAATAAAACTATACGATCCTGATTATATGAAACAGGTAGGTAAATTTGATACTCCAGAATGAACAAATTACTTTGAAAAAAATTAAATATAAAATAAAAATAATTAACAATCGTTCTTTGACATCTTGACCGTGTTAAATGTAGATATTGGACATTATCCAAACAGGCACGCTGTCACAAAGAGAGTAGGCTACTCTTTGTTTCCGATCAAAAAAATCTACACAACACAAAATTTGAACAATTAAATTAGAGTAATGCTAATCGACTCTAAAATTGTTATGTATGGGTAATTACAAAAGAGTAGTATATCTACTCAAAAACTTAAGGAGTTTAGATTCATCTGTGTTTACATAGCTCTCAATCTATCTCCTTTTCTTTTATAAAAAAATCCCGTTAAAACAACGGGATGAGATAAAATCTTCTAATAAACTGGTTCAACATACACTTCAGTATATTTCGTACCATGACGAAGCTCGAACTTACAAACATTCCAATCTGGATCAACATCAACATATAATGTATCATGTTAAATAAACCAGTACCCAGTACCATTTTCGTCAGTTTTCAAAAAAGTGCCATCTCCTGCAGTAAAAGAAACACAATCATACTGCTCGTTCGCCGATAAGTAGATTTTCAATTGAGGAACTCCTTCTATACTATAAGTAGCACCATATTCAATATTCTCTACCTGATCTACACGATCAAACTTAGGCATTTCGTATTCATCTGTACAAGATGAAAAAATTGCCAAAACAATCACACTCAATACTAAAAAACTTCTTTTCATAACTTTCATAATTTTTTTATTTTTCCTAAATTTAAATTTGAAAACCGACAGTAAGAGAGTATTATAAGGTAAGGACTTTATATACTCAATAATGAAATATGTGACACTTGACCATAGAA
>CAZCTB010000047.1:0-11267 GCA_964501605.1 uncultured Candidatus Peribacteria bacterium | reverse complement strand
AACGTAAATAACTTTCATTTTTTAAAAGATTAAATAATAAAAAATAATTACATAACTAAATTATATAAGATTTCTATACTATAAATCAAGTTTTTTAGGATATTAGTACATAGTTTGACATTAAAGTTTTATTAAATTTGAATCAAAAAACCACCCTTAAAGGAGTGGTTTATATTTTTTAATTTAATTTTCATTAGAAAGGTAAGTCATCATCTGCAGGAGCAGAATTATTTGAGCTTGCTGTTGCTCATTCTGTTTTGTCTATTCTTCGAGCTGATACACTATTGAATCGTCTTCCATTGTATTCTCTAGCTCTAAAATTTAATCAAACTTTTACTTTGTCTCATTTTTTGTAATCTTTCATCATATCTACTTTGTCAGCAAATACATCTACTGCTACAGATCATTTGTATTCTTTGTCTGTATCTTCTTCCAACACAAACGTAAGTTTACGCAAATCGTTTTTTCATACAGTTTCTTCATTTCACATCATTGTAATAATTCCCTCAAATTCCATTTTCTATTTAATAATTATATAAAGTATATTTTGTTTAAGAATTTTTTTTGTTTTTTCAAGTAGATTTTTGTCACTTGTCGAAAAGTTCTTTGACAACTAATAAAATTACTCATATGTTTATTAAAATATCTGCTATGTTAAATATAGGAAATCGATTGAACAATAAAATAAAATCTCTAACTCATCACAAAAATATTCTATCTATTAAGTTTCAAATTGCTCATGCAATTAAAAATATAAGAATTCATTTTGAAATATTATTTTTAGAATATAATCGAATTAATATAAAGACTATTCATATAGTTAAAATTATTGTTATCAATTGTGGTATTGGTAATGATCGAGAAATTCCTGTGTTGAATGCAGGTTGAATAAATTCAAGATTGTTTAATAATCATTTGTTGTAAAAAAAATATTTAGATATTTGATCTAGTATTATTAGCAAGGTAGATAAGATTATTATGCCAATGTGTTTTTTCATTTTTTTGTTATATTAAATAATTTAATTAGTCATTCTGCATCTATGTGAAGAATCTATTAAATATAGAGAGCTAGTATATCAAAATACTGGGTTTTTTGCAAGCCCGCCTACCGGACGGACAGGTCCAGAATGACAGGGGTTTAGATTAAACCAAAACTCAAACTGTTTCGATATGATGTGTTTGTGGAAACATATCTACAGGTTGTAATGATTTTAAATTAAATCATCTTTCTATAAATAGCTCTATGTCTCTAGCCATAGTAGTAGGATTACAAGAGATGTAGAGTAGTTCAAATTGATTTTCTTTTTTTATATTTTCTATTCGTTGTATTACGTTTTTGTGTAGTCATTCTCTAGGTGGATCAACTATAACTAATCCAATATCATTTAATTCTTTTTGGACTTCTGGATAATTTTTTAGTATTTTTTCTGATGGAGATGCAATGAATTTACATTTATTTTTGATTCAGTTTATTTCTGCGTTATAATCTGCATCTTTTATTGCTTCTTGTACTATATCAATTCATAATAAACTATCTCATATTCACATATTTAAATAATGTATACCTATACTACCTGTACCACAGTATAGATCTAGTATTTTTCACTTTACTTGTGATAATGCTTTTACTCAAGTTTGGAACAATACTTCTGCTCAGTGTGTGTTGGTTTGGAAAAATGAAAATGGAGAGATTCTAAAGGTTGATTCTATTATCTCTGTCCCCCTTTGTAAGGGGGATAAAGGGGGTTGAGTTGATTCAGGATTTGAACCTTCCGATTTTCATTTTTTAAAGGGGGTAGAAATAAGTTTATCAAAGATATATCCATCTCAAAATAGGTTTTCTACTTGTATTTCTGGTCATCTAACTATGTCTGCCAATCCATTGTTGTAAGTGACTACAAATGTAGTTATATGTTCGTTTATAAATTTATTTGTTTTGAAGGTTTGTTTTAATTTTTTTCGTTTTTCTGAACCCCCTATATCCCCCTTTGTAAGGGGGAATATAGAAAGATTTACTAGTATTTGTCATGTGTTTATTCATTCTCTCATTACTAAATGACGAAAGAATCATCTATGAAATTTTTGATCATATGTAGGTAGTCATGAATCAAAACATAGTTTTTTTATATACTCAAAAACTTCATTCATTTTTGGTGAAATTAATCCACAGCTGTCTATATCTATGATTTTGCTAAATTCTCATTGTTTGTGGAATCAAAGATTCCATTTTGTATCTACTTCGTCTTTTTTAGAAATATATACTCCAAAAGAAAATTCGATTTTGTTTCTGTATCATTTATCTTGTGGTGATGGTATGATAGGTAAAATTGTTGGTTTGTTTTCTATTTTTCTAAAACAATCTTCTATGATTTGTTGTTTTAATTCTAATTGTTTTGGGTAGCTGATAAGTTGTCGTTTACATCATCCGCAACCGATTTTATGTTTTGGTAATTTTTGGTCCATCCCCCTTTGTGAGGGGGATAAAGGGGGTTGAGTTGATTCAGGATTTGAACCTTCCGAGCCCCCCTTTGTAAGGGGGGTTATATTACTGAAAAAATGAGGACAGAAAATTTCTCAGTCTGTGTAATTTTTGTCATATTCATGTATTTTGGTAATATGTCATTCTAGGTAATCACTTTTTTTTCTAGTGATTTTGCAATCTACTATACTACCTGGTAATGCTCATCATTTGATAAGTATTTTTTTTCATTGATTATCTTTAGCAATACCGACTCATCAGTATCAGACTTTAGTTATTTTTAGGTTTTTTAGTTCTTTTTTCACGATGGATTTGATTAACTTATAAAGTTAAAAGTTTATAGCGAAAAATGCTTTTATTTCAATGATATTAGTTTCCTTATTTATATTTTATTTTTGTAGAATTTCTCTAGTTAAGTGAATTTCACCTCCTGTTTGATATTGGATTATATATCTATCATAAGTATGATGTGGTTCTGTATCTACAAGAATTGTTTTATCGTTTTTTCAAAAAATTCGTGTTCCAGTTCATTCATCTTGTGAACCGTGATTTTCAAATTCTCCATTAGTAGTGAAAACTAGATAATTGTTTCCTGTTTGATTGGTTTTAAATATTTCGAAGTTTTCTTGTATTCATTCTTTTATTTTTTTTTCATCTGCATATCCAATACTATATCGTTTTTGGTCGCAGAATGTACATTCAAAATTTCAACCTGTCCAGAAATTAATTCAGAAATGTTTTTCAGCTTTTTGGAGAGGCGAAAGATTTGTATTATAGTTATAATCTTTTTTTTGTCGTTTTTTGAAAGCTTCGGATGAAAATAGTTTTTTGGTAGAACTAACATATAGACTTCCATCTAAAGCTGTTTGATAGTCTATGAGTGAAAGTCCTGTTTGTGTTTGTTGAACTTCTATTTTTGTAGGGATTCAACCAAATCCACAAGAGCTAGAAATATTTCATCTTTTATCTAGATACATTCATTCTCCACTTACTACGAGATAATATTTAATATTTCATATTTTATTTATTCCTGTTCAGAGAATTGCATATGATACAAACATTTTTTCATTATTTATTCATTGATTACAAGATTCTTGTTTTTCTATAGTTTGTTCTAAAAAATTTAAAATCTTTTGGTCTGTATTGTTATCTATTTTTGGTGTTGTTGTATTATTTATTTGTGAACATCAAGTTAGTGCTAGTGATAATAGTGTAATTGATAGTATGAAAAGTTTTTTCATTTGTAAAATTAATTTATATAAAAAATGCTATCAGGATCTTTTTTTGAAAATTCTAATTTTATTTTTTCTCAATCTTGTAAAATATTGTATATTTCTCCACCAATTCTGAGTTCTGTATTTCATTTATCAAAAGCATCTTTTATTAATGATTGATGATTTTGTTCTAATCTTTTGCTCATGTCTTGATGTTCTGGATTTTTGTCTAATTTCATGATATTATTTATGGTTAAATAGTGTCTATACTATAAGAAAAACTGTCTTTAATTCAATATTTCGGCTATCCGGATGTGAAATTTACCCCGGGGTCTTATTTATTTATGTGTATTGACCCCGGGGTAAAATACCCGGGTGGATATGTTTAGATTAGTTTCTTGGTCAATAATACATTTCTTTGGCTTTGATTACTTGTTCTTTGTGATTTACTATAGGTTTGTAATATTTTAAGTTATTATTTAGGGGATCGTGTATTTTTTCTGGAGAAAAATTTTTGAGTTCTGGGATTCGTTTTTTGATAAATTTAGTTTCGTTGTCAAAGCGTTCAGATTGTCTGATAGGGCTAAATATTCTGATAGGTTTAGGATCTGCTCATACTGAAGCTGACCATTGTCGATTTCAGATATTTACTACTTCTTCATAGTCCAAGAGATATTTTTTGAAAAATTCTTCTCATCGTCTTCGATCTATCAACAAATCTTTAGTCAAAAAAGAAGCGACTATCATTCTGAGTCTGTTGTGCATTCGATTTGTTTCCTTTAATTGTCTGATAGCAGCATCAACTATGGGATACCCAGTTTGTGCATTACAAAACTTTTGAAATAATTCTTGATTATTTTGTCGGTTTAGATTTTGTCTTTTTTCCAAAAATTCTTTTTCTCTAGCGTATGGAAAATATATAGATACTTGATGTCGAAATTCTCTTCGTCACAATTCAAATAGATAGTTATTTGCGTTTTGATCTTGAGCAATATTGTACAAGTGACGTATAGATATTATACCAAATCTGATATAAGGAGATAGCTCTGAAGTTCAATCTGTTGCTGGGAAATTTTTGGTATTTTCATATTCTCAAAAATCAAAATTATCTATTATTTTTTTTCGTTTATTTATTGGTCGATACTTGTTTTCTATTTTTATTAATTTATCTAAATCTTTTATATCTATTATTTCTAAATCATTTGTTAGATTGTTTATTTTTTGTGAATTTAGGTTTTTACATTTATTGGGTTCTTTTAATTCAAAGTTTTTGGGTAATTGAGATATTCGTGTTTTAAAATATGGAGAAAAAACTTTGTATGGTTTTATATTTAAAGTATCTTGTAATAGATTGTCTATAAAATCATAAAAAGAAATATCATTTTCTTTGCAAAATGTTTTGATACTATAATCTTTTTGCATTCAGTATGTATCATAAGATTTGTTGAGATATATGTTTTTTATTTTTAGTTTTTTTGTGAGTTTTGGTATTATGACTTCTGGTTTTCATTTGACTATTGTTAGACTAAGTCATATTTTTTGTATATTTTTGTCTAAATCTTTTAGTGCGTCTTTTAAAAATCAAAATCTTGGATCAGATAATCATCCAAATCAATCGATGATATTTTCGTCTAATATAAAAATTGGTAAGATTTCTGTGTTTTTTTGAGATAATTTATATAGTCATGTATTGTCATATGTCCTTAAGTCTTGTCTAAATCGAAATATAGATTTTGTCATTTTAATATTTTTTATAAATATATTTTATCTTATATTTACTTGTTTTGTTATTTCAAACGAATAGTCTTTTATCTTGAAAAATTTAGTGTTAAAGTTAGATTAATATTGATTAATAATTTTTATTATATCCTTCACTTCGTTCGAGGATGACAAATAGAAATTATATTTAAATATTTAGAGAAATTATGCTTTTGATTTGAGATTTACATATCAATTCTCGTGTGAAAGATAGAGTGATTGATGGTATGAGAAAATACATTCAAGACAATAATCAAGAAAAGAATATAATTTTTTTGTGAGATTATGTTTATCATTTTTCTTATGATAGAGTTGCTTTGTTGCAGTTGTACAATTTTTTTTTAGAGCTTTTTTCTCAGTGAAAAAATGTGTATGTATTGGCTGGAAATCATGATTGGGTTGGTAATACTTTTGTATTTGAGGAAGCTAAAAGAACTTTTGAAACCATCAATGAAGTGAGGAGTGAGAAGTGAGATGTTAGAGTTGGAAAGTTGGAATTTATTACAACTCCTAGGGTGGAGAATATTGAAGGAGACGATGTGTTGTTTTTGCCATATTTTTTGGATAATAATCAAGTTTTGGAGATTGCTTTGCAGGCTCGCAATGACAGATTAAATGAAAATATTATACAAGAAATTGAAAAAAATATAAAAATATTGTCTGAGTCTAAGAAAAAAAATGAGAGAATAAGTGCAAAAGTAAATCAAATACTTTTGGATTATGTAAACAAATATGATAATCTTACTGTGATTCATCATTATTATGTAGAATGAATAAACTTTCCATGACAGAGGGGTAGATTTTATTTCAATGATATAGCTATTTCAAAGTTGTTTTGTGATTTAAAAAACATAAAAATGATTTCTGGACACTTGCATCAGTGATTTGTGTATAAAAACTATTTTTGTACTGGAAGTGTTTGGAATACCTCTCCACTGGAAGTAAATCAAGCTAAGATGTTATTTAAATATTCAAATTGAAAGTTAAAAGCTAAGATGTTTTTTGTTAACCCATATATATTAATTGATAATGGAGAAGTGAAAAATGATAAAAATAAACCCCCTTTAATTACTCCTTCTAAGGGGGACAAGACAAAAGTTGATGAAGAGTTTGTAGAAAATTTTTTGGATAATATGATAAATGAGAATAAGGAGAATTATTCCTGATCTGAGGTTTGGAATGTTGACTTTAATTCTGAATATAAGATTGAAGATAAAGACATATCAGTTTCTATCAAAGTAGAGGATTTAAATTATGATGAAATTTATGATTATGTTGATGAAGACTTGTTTAAAAAACTAAAAGATGTAAAATTGAAAAAGAATTTAAAGGTTACTAAAGATTTGTTTGAAAAATTGGATATAGAGTGAAAGAATTTATCACAGTGATTTTCTGACTGGAAAAATTTATTGAAAGATTATCTTACAAATAAATATCCAGAGGAGTTTGAGAAATATTTGGATTTTTTGAAAGAGGAAAAGATTCTTTAGGGTCATATTGAGTCAAATCGAAAGATATAAATTTATACCCTTCGACAGGCTCAGGGTGACAGACGTAATATTTAAAAAAAGATATTGTTTTTTTTTGACAAAATAAAGTTTTTTGAGTATAATATATTTGTACTTTATTTTGTTGAAAAAATTATGATAAATACTACAGATACTATTTCTCACAAAGATATTGGTTTTGACGGAGAAAAGTATGTTGAAATGCAGAAAAATCAAATTCTAGATAGAATTAGTCAGTTTTCTGGAAGACTATATTTAGAAATTTGATGAAAATTTATCAGAGATCCACATGCTTCTAGAGTTTTGCCAGGTTTTTTGGTGGATAGTAAAAAGAAGATTTTTACTGATTTAAAAGATAGGGTTGATATTCTTTTTTGTGTAAATGCTGAAGATATAATATCAAATAGACAACTTTCAAATGAAGATGTTTCTTATTCTGATTATGTGGATCGTATGTTGATGGTGATTGAAAGAAATATTGGTATTAAACCAATTGTAGTTATCAATAAAATAGATATTTGAAATATGTTTGATTTAGTTTTAGATTTTGAACGTAAATTTCAAAAGAAGAATTATAGAGTATTTGAGAGATATAATATACCTGGTTATCCAAATAATGTTGAAAATATATTGAGTGAAAATGGTTTTGGTGGTGATGACCACATTCCTTTGACAAAAAATTTAATATTAGTTACTGGTGCTGCTAGTAGTAGTGGTAAGATGTCTACTTGTCTTGGTCAGATTTATCTTGATCATGAAATATGAATAAAATCTGGTTATGCAAAATATGAAACATTTCCGATTTGGAATCTTCCACTGAATCATCCTGTAAATCTTGCTTATGAAGCAGCTACAGTAGATGTTGGTGATATAAATATGATAGATGAATATCATAAAAAGGCATATGGACAAGAAGTAGTAAATTATAATAGAGATATAGAGTGATTTGAAATAGTTATGTGAATAGCAAAAAATGTTGTCACACATAAAAATTATATGGTAAAATATAAATCTCCTACAGATATGTGAATAAGTACTGCATGATTTTGTATTACTGATGATGATGCTATTTGTCAGGCGTCACTAGAAGAGATCAAAAGAAGAAAGGTTTGGTATCAAGAACAGATTGATAGATGAAATGGGGAACAAAAACGAATAGATCAATGTACGGAATTACAAAAAAAGTGCGAAGAATATATGAAAAAATAGCTAATAGCTAATGACTAATAGCTAGTAGCTAAAAAAGACCTATTAGGGTCTTTTTTTATATTTTTCATTGTGCGTTGTGTAAAAGGGGATTATAATAATTGAAAAGTATTGATATAATGCTTGATGTGTTTAGTCTATTTGAATTTATTCAAATAGATCATAATCATTCTGTAATTAAATTACATCTAGTATCCAACATACTTTTTCATTTTGAAAATCATCTATATCTTTGTACTATTTTTTCTACACTATCTTTTGCATTTAATACATCTAATAATTTTGTAAACCAAGATTTTTTTATGCTATTTTTGTCTTTTTCTGATTCATAATACGGTATCACAATATAAAATGATTTTTCATATATTAATCATTGTTTACTATCTATGTTTTGTAAAAAATTTTGGTAATCTTCTCAAGTTTTTTTTAGTGTGGGATTTGTTACCTTTTTTAGATTTCATTTTATATAATCTAAATAATTTGATAAATCTAAATAATTGTTACGTACAATTATTTGTATAGGGAAAGATAATCAATTTAAAAATCTTTTGTATTGTTCTAATACTATTTGTTGTTCATCAAAATTTTTCAAATCTAAGTTTATTCATTCTATTTTCATTATTGCTCTTAATCATCAGTCTTTCATAATTATTGTATCATTTTTTATTTCTGATACAGGCAACATAGTTTCTGTATTAAACAAATTTTCTGTTTTTTGTGGGCTGATTTTTATTTGTTCTCATAAGTTGAATAGTGTCATTTTTATTAATTTGAATTTAAATATTAAGGCGTAAGAGATATATTTGAAGTTGCTGTTGCTGGAGTTGTTGGGATAGTTGTTGTTCATCATCCATTATTGTCTGCACTTCAGGATTGTATCCAGAATATAAAACTAACTATAAACCAAGATAATCACATTATGGCCAATGCTATAGCAACACCTTTTAGTACTTGTTTTGCTTTTGTCATCCCAGATTCATGTCTTGAGAAAAACATTAGATAAAAAGCGTATATAAGCATAACTAAAGCTATTAAACTTACTAGAGATAATAACATATTTACTATCATTTTGGCATAGTGTATAGCTTTACTTGTACCTGATTGATATCGGCTTTGTTGGCTTAGATTGAATAAATCCAATAATTTATTTAATGCACTATCATTTTGATCTACTACATCAGTTTTTATTATTTCTCAAAATTCAGTTTCGTCTCAGATTGCAGTAGAACTACTGTTATACTCATATGGAAAATCTACCATAGCAAATCAAAAACTTATTAGCAGTGATGTAATAATTAAACTATAAGTTGTTTGTTTTAATTTTTTCATTATATGTATATTTTTTTTAAACATCTGTAATATTTTCTATTATCCAAAAGATAAAACTTATTATAAATCGAGACAATCATATACCAGTTAGTGCTATTGCAGCGTATTTTATTCATTTTAATCATTTTTTGTACTTTGCATCATCTCAAGCTGCTGTAACCATCATAAAACCATGAAATAATAAATATACTAAAGCTACCAAAGACAACAAACCAAGTGCATAATTTATTATTCTTGTTATTAGCTCCAATGTATTGTTTAGTGCAGTTTCGTGATCAGTAATCTCATCATTTATAATTCATCATACCTCATAATTTCAATCACTTGAGTTAACTATTTGATATGCTCATTCTCTAATTGGATCTCATATTGTTCATCATCAATTGTCTGTATTTATAGCATCGGTCATATCAGTATTTAATATAGTACTTGTGTTTCACAATTCAAATCATTGTCAAAAAACATTTGTTAGTAGTAGAGAACTACCTACAATAAATACTAAACTAACTATGTGACAATGGATTTTTTTCATTTAAACAAATCTATATTAAATATATTCTATTTAATTTTATTAAAAAAAGATTTTTTTGCAAATTTTATGCTTGAAAAATATAGATAATTTAGTATATAGTTAGTATTTGTATAAAAATGTTTGACTTTTATATATTTGTATATTTGAAACATGATGAAAAAAAACTTATTTCTTTTGTTTAGTATTTATTTTTTTGTTTTACAACCATTGTTTATAGGTTTTTTACGATGAGAAACCAAGTTTTTTTTGTTGGCAGCTATAAATTTAGTATTTATTCTTTTTATAGCTTTGGTTTCAAAAGATAAAAAATCAGATTCAAAAGAAAATCTTGATAAAGATTTGGAAAAAGTTTCTAAAAAGAAGGTTAAAAAAACCTATAAGCCAATTCATCATATTTGGTTTTTTGTTATATCTATTTTGTTTTGATTTTTTGTTTGGTTTTGGATTTGAAATATTGTTTTACATTTGCAGTTATTAATTAGTGTGGTAGGATCTTTTGTTTTGTTCATTTTGTTTGGTATTTTGTTTAGATTTAAAAGTCTAAAAGTTTGGGGATGAAAAATATACATGATGGTTTTGATCCTTTTGTTGGTTTGGACTGGTATCAAAACATTTAATATTAATATTCCAAAACTAAATAATGAATTAATTGTAAATACTTGAATAAATAATTTTGTTTCAGTTGATGATGATTTGTCTGGTGATGTAGATGGTAATATAATTGATGGTGATTTGATTGAAATGGATTTCATTGATCCTGCGACTAAAGCTACATTTGATGATGTTATAATTAATTTACTGGATGATGATGAATTGAATACAAACAAAAATATTAAATTTACTTACGTATCTTATTCAAACGAAAATTATCCTTATTATAGGACAGCGTATGACAAAAAGATGATTGGTAAAACAATAAATCCTCAAAAAGAATTGCTTTGTGAGACATATGTAGTAATGAAGTGACTAGCAGAATGACGATCTGTTTGATCATATTCGGATATAAAACTAGCTTATTGGAATTATGCAGAAGATAATAATTTATTACCAAGTTGTGATTATTGAGAGTATTTAACAATTGGTGATTTGAAATAATTTAATATTAAAAAATAAAAATTGAAACGTTGCAACATTTGATTGTTGTCCTAAATTTAAATTTGAAAACCGACAGTAAGAGAGTATTATAAGGTAAGGACTTTATATACTCAATAATGAAATATGTGACACTTGACCATAGAAGA
>CAZCTB010000046.1:0-31904 GCA_964501605.1 uncultured Candidatus Peribacteria bacterium | reverse complement strand
CCGTCAAACCATGGGAGCTGAGCGCCTCTGAAGATGTGCCTTGCATATTAAGGAGGAAATTAGTGACTGGGGTTAAGTCGTAACAAGGTATCCCTACCGGAAGGTGGGGATAGACCACCATCCTAAAACTTTGAAAAAACTAGGTTATTGCTGAAATGCTTTAACCAAAAAACTAAATTTTGCTTTATCTCTTATTAATACTATTGATACTAAAAAACTAAGCTTTGTGCTTAGTTTTTTTGTTTAAAAAAGACTTTATATTACTTGTAACTCTTAGATTTTCGAAGAATCCAGTGTTTCGATATACAAAGAGATTCTTTGCTTCATTAAGGACGACAGAGCGTTTTTTACTTTTTCTTATATACTAAGTCACTATTAAACAACAGGTAGCTTAATATGAAATAACAAGCTATCAATATTACTATGGTAAGTATTTTTATATTGTAGAATAATGTAAGATTGTATATTGCATGCAAAGCAAATCCAGACAAGATTCAAATCAAAACATTTCACCAATGTTTTTTATTTGCAGTTTTAGTTTTGATAACAAAAAATGCTATAAGTCCAGTAGCAACGACATGTAATAGAGTAGTAAAAATAGATCTACCCACAGTCATCAATGCTACCTTTCATTCAGAAAAATAATTTACTACAAGATAAAAAATATTTTCAATTACACTAAATCAAAGTCATGCTACTATAGCAAAAAAAACCAAATCAGCAATTTTTAGATTTTTATTTTTATCTTTGTTTTTAGATTGTGTATTTTTGGGGATGTTCTCTATATGTTTTTTTTCCAAAAAGACATTTTGTCATATTGAAAACTTCAATATTTCTTCTGCATAACTAGACACAATGTAATACATTACCAGTATGTTTATTCATATTATGCTTCATCATATACCAATTCACAAAAATAACAAAATTGATACCAAAACAAAATTTAAAGATCTTTTCTTTTTGATGTTTCCAAAAGATGCAGTCAGAAGTATTATAAAAGAAAGACAATATATCACAAAGGATCATATGTTTTTCCAAGTATTATTTTCCAACAAATACAAGTTTTCTCGACCAAAAAAAGTGAGAATGTCTTTGTAAAAATACAAAAATGCCACAAGAATAAATGATAAAACGAATATATTTAAAGTTAGATTTCGTTTTAATTTTTTGTTTTTGAAGGCGTTGTTTATGATCCATATCCAGATATAAACAATGATTATTATTCATAATATTCACCAAACTAAATTCATTAGATATGTTTGATATAAATTTACTTGTCATTCTGAACTTTGCGAAGAATCCAGTGTTTTGATATACTTCTTTTATATTTATGGATTCTTCGTTAACACTCAGAATGACAATTTTATATTATTTTATGAAAGATTTTACAGAGTCTAGTATACTTTTTTTTATACTATCAGATTTTTTTTGATTACATGTTATAAATAGCTCTTGTGCTGTAGCTCATTTGCTCATAATACATTTAAAACCACTACTTGTAGGTATTGTAATTCTAAATCTAATCTCACTACTTCATTTTTGTTTTCTAGAGATTCTACCAGGAATTATTCTACTAATATCTGGATTTTTTTCAATTTCAAGCAAAAGTTTTGCAAAATCTGGTATGATGTGATGTTCAGTTTTTACTTTTTTAAATTTACTTCTCATATTGCAACTAAGGCAAAATAAACTATAACATTTCAACTTATACTCGACGCATTTTAATTTTGAATTTTTCAAAATTAAAATTGGTAAGAGTTATGTAAGACGCTTATTGGAAACTTAAAATACAAACGAAATGCAGTAGTTTAAGATTTCTAATTGCGTTTAGTATACTTATACCGTTAAAATTTTAACTTTCAACTATTTATATGAAAATTCAGTCATTACTACAAGACATGCAATATAAGCAAAAAAGAGTATTAGAAAATTTAATATGTCATTTTCAAAATATAAAAAGAGAAGAACTTCGAACATCTCTTGATGATGAAATTTCAGAAAATATATTAAATCAAATTAATAAAGCATATGATGATTTTGTAATACAAAAAAAACCATTGGAATATGTGCTTGGTTACGTTGAGTTTATGGACAACCAATTTAAAATAGATTCTAGAGCACTTATTCCTCGTCCAGAGACAGAATATATGATACAAGCAGTTAATGACTTTGTTAGTTCAAATTTGAATAATTTATGCCCTCCTGATAAGGAGGGGAAGGGGAGGTTTATAAAACATTTACCATACAACAAAGACTTAACATCAAAGGCTAAAGATTTGAGAAATAATATGACTAAAACAGAAAAAAAACTTTGGTATGATTTTTTAAACAATTATAGATTTAAATTTACAAGACAAAAACCAATAGATAATTATGTAGTTGATTTCTATTGTTCAAGTTTGTGATTAGTAATAGAGATTGATTGAGATACACATCGAAGTGATGAAGAGATAAAATATGATAATATTAGAACAAAAAAATTGGAATCTTTATGATTAAGGATAATTAGATTTACTAATACGGAAATTTATGAAAACTTTGAAGAAGTCTGTAAAAAAATAGAACAAGAAACCCCCTCAATCCCCCTTGTCAGGGGGACAGAAAATATTTTGTTTGATATCTGAACTGGATGTGGAGTATTAGGACTTTCTGTTATTTTGCATAATCCAAATTTTTTCCAAAAAGCATATTTGAGTGAATATATAGATGAGACACTTTCGTTGGCACAAGAAAATTATGAAATTTTTAAACCAAGACTTTGAGATACAAAAGTAAACTTAGTAAAATCCAATCTACTAGATTTTTTTAATAATTCACAATTCACCATTCACAATTCACAATTAATATTAGTAGCAAATTTACCATATATACCAGATGAGACTTTTGATAAAAATGTAGGAGAAAATGTAAAAAACCGAGAACCTAGGCCAGCTTTTGTATGATGAGACGATGGTCTAGATTATTATCGTCAAATGTTTCAACAAATATTTGATTATAAAATTAAGCCAGTTATGTTCTTAGAAATGATGACTTGGCAGGTAGATATATTGCGCCAAGAATTTTGACAAAAAATAAATTTTGAAGAAGTAAAAACTTTTCACTTCAATATCAGGATAGTAAAAGCTCGATTAAAATAAAATTAAAAATTTGTCATTCTGAGCGAAGTCGAAGAATATAATTTTTTTTATAAAAAAACTCACATATCCTTCACTACGTTCGAGGATTACAGTGAGTTTTTTGTTTTTTTATATTTGATTGGCGAAATAATCTTCTTTGCTTTGAAATTCAAATTCTGGGATTAAACTTTGTCATGTAATTTCTTTCAATTTTTCTTCCAACATTTTTTTTGTACCTTCTTTGTCTAACAAAATTTCCGCCATTTTATTTATTACAATAAATTTTGCTTTACCATCTCATATTTTTTTCAATATTGTATGACTTTTTAAACTATCTTTCAATCTATCGCTTTCTACTATATTTATAAGTTTGTCCATAATTTCATCATCTGAAGTTATAGTTGATTTTTCATTATCCAGAGTTTCTTTTTTTTCTTCTTTTGGTTTGTTTTCTTTTTGTATGTTTACTTCTCAATTCTTTACCTCACTTTCTAAACCTTTAGCTCATAGATGTCTATTGATAGCAACCTTGTATATCATAGTAGGATAAGGATAGTATTTTACAGTACCAATGATTTCAGAAAAAGCTTCAGAAATTTTTAAAAGAAAATCAGTATCTTCCATCAAGTTTTGATCTATATACATAATATTTTGCTTTGCAAATTGTACCAAATCTACTCATTGATCATTTATTTCATCTATTTTTTCAAATATTTTGTTTCTATTTCCACTTTTTATCAAATCCAAAAATCCTTTTATCATTGCTTCACTTGCTACCCCCAAAAATTTTGTTACATTTTGTTCGTTTACGTCACCAAATACACTTACTTGATCTACGTATTTTACTGCATCTCTCATACCTCATTCAGATATTTTTGCTATCAATTCTAGTGCTCTTGGATCATAAGTCAGTCATTCTAATTTACAAATTTCTTCCAAACGATCTATCATCTTTTTTCACAAAATTTTCTTAAAATTGAAAACTTGGCAACGAGAAATAATAGTATCTGGTACTTTGTGTATTTCTGTAGTAGCCAATATAAAACATACATTGTCTTTTGGTTCTTCTATGGTTTTCAGCAAAGCATTAAATGCTCCTTTACTCAACATATGTACCTCATCTATTACATATATTTTCTTTTTTAGTTGCGTTGGTGGATAGGGTACTTTGTCCAATATTTCTTCCCTTATATTGTCTACTCAAGTATGACTTGCGGCATCTATTTCTACATAATCTAAAGTTTTTCATTGTGATATTGTTTTACAATTGTCACATTGGTTACAAGGATTTCAATTTTGTAAATCTAGACAATTTAAAGCTTTAGCCAATATTCTAGCAGCAGTAGTTTTACCAGTACCTCTTGGTCCAAAAAAAAGATAATTATGATTTATCTTTTGATCACTTTTCATTTGTGCTTTCAAAATATCAGTAATATGATCTTGAGCAGCTATTGTATCAAAATTTTGTGGACGGTATTTGTTTGCTAAAGACATTCGAAATTAGTGAAAAGTTAAAAGTAGAAAGTTAAAAGTTGTAGTTATTTTTATAATTAATATAGAACAACTATTAATTTTTAATTATTTATTACTTTTTCACAATATAGTTTTGATTGATTTTTTCAATTGAATAATAAAACAAAAAAATCCACCAAAATGATGGATTCTCTTTTAAAATTTCAATCCCAATTTACATTGGAATTTTTAATTCACTCAAAGATCCACGATCTATTGAATGAATTTCAATTTTTTCAATTTTTTTTGAGTTTTTTCTCTCTGATTAAAACGAATTCTTTTTTTTCGTTTACTTCAACAATAGAGCCGCTGATTTTTCCAGTGCTATGTCTAAAATAAACATCTTGATTTGTTAATCTTTCCAATCTTTTCAAAAAGTTGGTCTTTTCTTTTGTTTGTTTTTCTTTTTTCATATTTTATTATTTTTTGATTTTAGTAAGTACTAACTTAAAAAATCAAGAGTAAAAATCAACGATAATTTTAAAAATATAATTTGTTCAAAAATCAATATTATGTCTGTCAATTTATTTTTGACAAGTAGATTATATCAATTATATATTGAAAAATAAGACTTATTTATTATTTTATTGTCATCCTGAGTGCAACGAAGGATTCATTATATATGAATATGGATTCTTCGTCCTCGCAGTACTGCGAGACTTAGAATGACAAACGGTTTTTTAAATTTCTCATTACAATAAAATGCAAAAAGAAGTTTTGATGTATTCAGCACATCCAGACATTACTCCATGAGACCTCAAAAATCTTTCATGATTTGAAGGTAGTATCAATATCCAAGATCTACAAAATGTCCAAGATGTTTTTCAAAAAAATAATATCAAAGCATTTACTATGTGATCAGAAGATTATCATTACAAATTTCATAGCATACCAGCCAAACCATATATTATTCATTATATGTGAGATATATCATTGTTGGATAAAAATATTCTCTGAATTGTCTGACCTAGAAAGCCTACCAACTATTCCAACAAAGTTTTGCGCAAACTTTTTGAACATGCACAAAATTATGATTTAGTTACGATTTCTGGGATGGCAGATGGAGTAGATCAGATGGCTCACGCACTCTCTGTCAAATACAAAATTCCTACTATTGCAGTATTGTGATGATGACTCAATTTTTATCTCAAATGAGCTCAGCGTCATATCATTCAATCGATAGTAGAGCATGGATGATTAGTCATTTCAGAATACAAGATAAATTTCAAACCTGCGAAATACAGTTTTCCACAGAGAAATCGCTTGATAGCTTGACTTTGTGATGTTTTATTTCTTCCTGAGGCTTGAGAAAAGTCATGAAGTTTGATAACTGCAGACTTTGCAAACAAAATATCTAGACCGGTCTATGTTACTCCCAATGACATATTTTTGTCTACAAGTGTCGGTGTAAATCAGCTTCTAGCTTCTGAACTAGCAAAACCTGCATTAGATTTTGAGCAATTTTTGGCCCAAAATTTCAAAAAATCTGGGGTCAAAAAAACAGCTACTACTAAGGTCCAAAATCTTCCGCCAGAGCAAGATCAGATCATAGATTTATTGTCAAAATCTGGAGAACTCTCATTATCTGCTTTAGTTCAAAAAACAAAATTAGATACAGATACTTTGATGCAACATATTACGCTATTGGAAATGAACAATCATGTGTATCAGAGTGTACCGGGAAGTTATAGAGTTTTTTAATACTAAAAATACTGTCCCCCTGTAAGGGGGAAGGGACCCGGAACGGGTAGGGGGTTTTTAAATACAAAACAAAAAATGAATCGATATTGAACAAAATACAATTGAAAAAACAAAAATTTTGCCAGACAAAACAGAAAAAATCCAACAAGTACAGAATCTTTGGTTTGGCATATGATTTTGAAAAATAGAAAACTTGGTTTCAAATTTTTAAGACAAAGAACGGTTGGATGATATATAGTGGATTTTTATTGTTCAAAGTTAAAGTTAATAATCGAGATAGATGGAGAATCACATAATTATAAAGTAGATTATGATGAAAAAAGAATTAAATATTTGAAATCTTTGTGATTTAAGGTTTTGGTTTACACTGATGAACAAGTACTGAACAACCTGGAATGAGTATGTGAAGATATAAAGTATTATATTTGAGAGTATGAAAAACCAACCCCAACTAGCTCCGCAATACAACTTCCCCTTACAGGGGAAGGGTTATAGCACAAAAAGCGTTCCCCCTCCCCTTACAGGGGAGGTATTTTGGTGTTGCAATGATTGATCTTTTTTTTATAAAATGACTAACTTGTTTACATTTTTTCTTGTAATAAATGAAAAATAAAATCAAAAACCTAAAGGCGTTTACATTGATAGAGATGTTGATCGTGATAGTAATTATTGGTATACTTGCGGCAGCTTTGATACCAAGACTTTCTAGTGCTAGAGGTAGAGCAAATGATACAGCTAGAAAAGCTGTACTTTCTCAAGTAGCAGCAGCGCTTGTGTCACATCAAATAGATAAAGGATACTTTCCACAAACTTGTTGAGATTTAGATTTGGCAGAGACATGACTTTTAATTGCTTGATTAGATGACATACCAGAAGATCCTGCTAATGCTACTGTTAATGAGTTTTCATGATCTATGTCCGAATGACAATATTGATATTGTGCTGTTGAGAAAAATTGACAAGATGGGGCTGGTTTTGTTTTAGCAGCAATTGCAGAAACAGAGTGATGAGCAAATTATGTTCATACAGGATCAGATGATCTAGCAGACCAATCATTTGAACAAATTCAAGCCAAAAAGTGTGCTAAATTATGTAAATCTGATTGAAACAACGATGATTGTGAGTCACATTGTGAGTATAGTTCAACATCAGAACTTAGATATATCTATATTCAATAAAAAATTATTTCACAAAAATATAAAAGTCCTGTCCTGCAGTCCTGCGAGGACGGGACTTTTTTTGTTACCATCAATCTGTCTCCCTTTTTGAAGGGAGTTGTTCTGCGAAGCTAGAGGGATTTAAATCCTCAGTCGCTTCGCGCCAGCTCCTTTATGAAAGGAGCACAATATTTATTCTACAAAGATAGCTTCAGGCCATAATTCAATTCAAAACATATCTTTTACTTTTTCTTGTATTTGATTCGCAAAATTCTTCACATCTTGACCTTTGGCTGTCCCTTCATTCACAAGTATTAACGCATGGTTTTTGTATGTTCATACTTTACCATCATTTTGTCATTTGAATCCACACATATCTATCAGCTGTCCTGCTGACAATTTTATTCATCCACCCACTTCAAATCATTTTAATTCTGGATGTTCGTTTTGTAATTTTTTTCGTTCATTTTCACTCACTACAGGGTTTTTGAAAAAGCTACCAGCTGTTCATATTTTTTCCCAGTCGGGTAGTTTCGACTTTCTAATTTCAGTAATTATTTCTACAAACTGACTTGGCTTTAAATTATCTTTATCCAATCATAGCTCAGACATTTTTTCCGATATTCATCTGTATGATGTATTAAATTTATAATTATTACTAAATTTTTTTAATTCATATGTCACGTGAGTGATGATAAATTTATCTTTCAATTCATTTTTAAATATACTATCACGATATCCAAAAGTACATTCTTTTGCACTCAAGATGCCAGTTTCTTTGGTCTCCAAATTTACTCATTCAACTGTTTTGATTATATCCTTAGATTCTGCGCCATATGCTCAAAGATTTTGCACAGCAGTAGCTCAGACACTACTCGGTACAAATGCTAGATTTTCCATTCAGACAAAATTGTGTTCTGCACATCGTGCGACAAAATCGGTCCAAGATTCTCCAGCTCAGACTTTAATTTTTACACTATTATCATCTTGAGATATTATATCTTTTCAAAGTATATTATTTTTGATTACAAGTCATTCGTAGTCATTTACAAAGATTGTATTAGCTCCAGATCCCAAAAAATATTTTTTATTTTCTTTGTATACTTTACTTTCAATCAATTTCAAAATATCTTTTGCACTTTTTATTTCACAAAAATATTTTGCTATAGACGATATTTTAAATGTGTTATATTTTTTTAGATCAATGTTATTTTGTATTTCCATAGTTTTATTAAAATTTAAAACAGTCCCCCTGTAAGGGGGAAGCCTGCCTGCCGGTAGGCAGGGATCCACGGAGTGGGAAGGGGGTTAGTTAATTTATACTGCCGACTTAAAACCCCACCACCACCGCAGAACTGCGGTGGTCCCCCTCCCCTTACAGGGGATGAGTTATCATTTTTACTATAAACAAAAAACCCTCCTGTTCAATAGGAGAGCAGGAAAATAGTCGATAGTCTTTAGTCATTAGCTTATCAGCTGTTGACTATCGACTGTTAGCTGCCGACTATATTAAAACATAAAGTTTCTAAAAATTCATTTTAATTTATTTTTTTTCTCTTTTTCTTTTTTCTCTTTTTCTATTTTTTTATATTCTTCACTTACAAGAAAAATAAATTTGTTCAATTTTTCCATTACCTGCATTTTTTTATTTGGATTTTCTTGTAAATCATTTGTTTCGTCATACAACAATTCATTATCTATCAAAACATTCAAAGATTCTTTGTTTACCAAAAATTCTAGTTTGTTTGTGTTTGTTGTTTCATCACTTTTGTTAAATTCTTTTTTTTCTATTTCTACAATATCGTCTTTTATTTTTACATTATATGTAATAGTCATTCTATCATCATTTGCTCATATAAGATCAAAATTATCCTTTTGTTCCAATGCCTCATTTATAGCTTTTGCTTTTCTTAGCAGTTCTTCAAATTTGTTTTGTAAGTCTGTTTTCAAAGGATTTACTTCAAACTTTTCTTCTTGTTCTTTTGTTTGAGTATCATTTATTGTTTTTTCTTCAGTTTTTTGTTCTTTTGTATCTTCTATAACATTTTCTTGTTTTTCTTCTTCTGGCTTTTGATAAATATTATTTTTTTGATTTCATTCATTCATATCTTTTTCATCATTTTTCTTTTCTTTTTCTTCAGATTTTTTTTCAAAATTAGTATTTTTGTTTTTTTCAACTTCCACTTCTCCATTTTGAGTAGAATAATCTGGCCTAGATTTTGCTCTTTCTTCTATTTTCTTTATTACCTCATCTGTATTTACTTCATTTTTTGGTTTTTTTGTATTTTCTACATCATCTAAATCAATATTTTCTAATTCGTCTAAAGCATCAATTTCTGGACTATTTTCAAAATCTGGTTTTTCCATTTTTGGTTCAAATGTTTCTGAAGATTTTTCTGCCACTTTTTCTTCTGTTTGCTCTTCTGGTATTTGTTCTGTAGTATCTTTATTTTTTTCTTTTTCTATAGGTTCCAATTTTTCAATTTCTTCTTTTGTTTCTTCAATAGGTGTTTCATCTTTTTCTTCTTTTTGATATCAAGATGATTTATTGTTTTCTATTTTCGATTCTTCTTCATTTCTTGGTTGTGGAGTTCAATTTTCTTCTACTGGAGTTGATTCTTCTTCATTAAATGTATCAAAAAAATCATTATCTTCATTATTTTGTGTATCATAATTATTTGATTCTATATTATTATTTTGTGTTTCATTGGATATATTTTCTATTATTTCTGGCTCTTCTTGTTTTTCTTTTACAACATTTTCGTTTTTTTCTGTATCAAAAACATCAGAAGAGTCTTCTTGGTTTGTTATTTGGTCCATAGAATCTGTTGTTTCTTTTACTTTTGATTCCTCATTTTTTGTTTCTCATTCATCATCTATAGGTTTCAAAACATCACTATTTGCAAAAATATCATCACTACCACCAAAAATATCATCATTTTGGTTGTCGTCTTGAGCCGCTTGTGTTTGAGGATCTTTAAACTGATTTTGATCTGTCATTTTTTGTTGGAATATGTCATAAAAATCTATATTACAATTATAACCATAAAAGGTAAAAAATGCAAATTTATATAGTGTTATCTCGAGCGTGTATTGTTCCGAATATATCATCTCGAGTTTCAAGTATTGCGAGAGATCTAAAAAACAGATTCCTCGCAAGATAGAACACTTCGGAATGACAGTTTTTATTTAAAAATACATTAATAGTAGTGGAACACGAAATCATATATACAAACAATAGGCATTGATATGCAAGAATAAAAGATGGTAAATTGGTAGTTACTATACCAAAGATTTTGAGATACAACAAAAAATTTAGAAATACATTAATTGAGCAATGAAAAAAGTTGCTAGAAAAACACAAAAAATATAATCACATCAAGACACAAGATGAAGATACGGTATTAATTTTTTGAGAAGAAGTACCCAAAAATGAATTCAAATGAGATCTTACCAAAAATTTAAAGTCTATTTTGTTGGAGTATGTTACACCCGTAGTAGATGAATATTCTCAAAAACTAGGCAAAAAATACAACAAAATTTCAGTCAGAAAAGCCAAGTCAAAACGATGATCTTGCTCTAGTGATCAAAAATTAATGTTCAACCTAAATTTGTTACACTTATCTACAAAATATGTTAGATATGTAATTATTCACGAAGTATGTCACCTAAAACACAAAAACCATTCCAAAGATTTTTGGGCAGAAGTAGAGTGATTTTTACCAAATTATAGAGAGATTAGGAGAGAAATGAAAAAAATGATAGTAGAGTAAATAAACATATTTCTCCCTTGGGGGAGGGGAACCCGCAGGGTGGTGGGGGTTTTAAAAAAACAATATACAATGAAAAAAAGCCGAGTAAACTATAACCAAAATAATAAAAATTATGCCAGGATAAATAGAAAAAATCCAACAAAAAGCGAAAGTTTGGTTTGGAATATGATTTTGAAAAACAATAGATTGTGAGTTAAATTTATGAGACAAAAAATGATATGAAATTATATCGTAGATTTTTATTGTAAAGATTTGAATTTAGTAATAGAAATTGATTGAGAGAGTCACAACTATAAAGTTTCTTACGATGAGAAAAGAAATAAATATCTAGAAGAGAAGTGATTTAAGGTGTTGGTTTATACTGATGAGCAGGTTTTGGGTAATTTAGAGTGAGTTGCCGAAGATATAAAATTCCAAATTTCTAAACACTCTTTATTAAAATAAAATGTTATTTAAATCCTTCCCCTACGGGGAAGTTGTTTGCGTAGCTAGTTGGGGGTTAATTAATTTTGACAAACAACCCCAAACTAGTCACACTATTTAGTGTGACAGAACAACTTCCCCCAAGGGAAGAATATATTCAAAATGTTTCTAAAATCTGATGTCTGTGATTTTTCTACTATAACCCATTTCAGATAGATTTTTATTTACACTTTCCAACAATTCTTTTTTTCTTTTAAATGCTTGTATTTTGATTTCTTGATTTTGAGTTTTGATGTACAATGTACCAAATCTGACAAATCATTCCAATTCTTGATTACCAAAAAAATCTTTCACCACTTGTATTCAAGCTGATCATATCATTCTTTTTCCATAGGATTTTTTGGCTAATGACTTTCTAGCCATATCTTTAAAAGTTTTCAAGTTTATCAAGTTTAAATTTAAAAGTTTTTCTAAATTATACTATCAAAAAATATATAAATTAAAAGTTAAAAATTTTTAAAAAATAATATTAATTTCAAGTAGACCAACAAACTAATAGTTTGAAATGTGATGTGAAATTGATATAAGGAAGTTGTTTTATATCGAATTTTTTCTAATGAAAAAAATAATAGCGCTGATATTTGTTTTGATGGGGTTTATAGGGTTTGGATTTGCTAATTTGCCGACTGATGAGTGTGTTTCTAATCCAATGAAACCTTGATGTGATCTTTGGGAAACAACAATGAAAAAAAAATGTACTGATTGATGATGAATACCATCTATTAATTGAACAGAATGTAGCTGTACTAGATTTGTTTGAACACCACATCAAGACACACTTCCATGTGACCAAGTGAAATCTTTAGAAGATATAGCTCTTGATATTGCTAATTGTGCTGGTTGAGTTGTTTTAAAAGATTGAACTTGTTGTCCAAATTGAAGTTATCCCTACGATCCATCTTGATTATTTTGATGATGAGAACAATTTACTAAATGTTGTAATTGAATACTTTATGATGATGATAAAAAGTGTTGTGAACAGTGAGTTTGAATTCGGAAAGCCGATTGAGATGAATGTTTGTCTTGTGATACTCAAGAAGCAAAAACATTACCAGATTATAAAAAATATTGTTCAGAAGATGTTTCTAACTGTGATTGAAGCAAAGTTTACGAAGATGATGAATGACTGACAAGGTGTTGTCCTTGAATGTTAGTTAAAGACGATAACGATCCAAACAAAAAGGTTTGTATAGTCAACAACGAATGAAATATGTGAATAAACATGAATGCAGACTGTCTTGTTAACTGACAGTGTAGTTACAATATTTATGAAACTCTTTGAATAAGAAAGTCAGATCCAAACCCTAGCGTATGAACATTTGTACAAGATATTGTATTGGCAGCTACCACATTTATTGGTACTGTAGTAGCTATTATATTGGTTACTAGTGGTATTTTGTATGTAGTTGCTTCTATCAAGTGAAGTTCAAATTTAGCTGATATGGCCAAAAAATGAATTACTTGATCTCTTATGGGTATTCTTTTGGTAGTGTCATCTTATGCTATAGTTAGATTGATACAATTCTTTGCTACAGCAGGTTGAGGATAATACTTTGTCATTCTGAATCCCGCAGTATTGCGTGGATGAAGAATCCATTAAACATAGAATTATAGAATGTCAAAACACTAGATTCTTCGTTATCACTCAGAATGACAATATAAATTTATTTTAAATAAAAATCATGAAGATATTCTTCATTAGCATATTTCCTGAAATTTTTGACAGCTTTTTGGATACTTCTTTGATAAAAAAAGCACAAGAAAAATGAATACTAGAATTTGAGACAATCAATCCTAGAGATTTTTGTAAAGACAAACATAAAAAAATAGATGATGAAGTTTATGGATGATGAGCTGGTATGCTTATGATGGCTCAACCTATGATTGATGCAGTAAATTCTGTAATTGAAAAAATCAAAATCGAAAATTCTTCCCTTGGGGGAAGTTGAAGCGCGGAGCTAGTTGGGGGTAATTTTCAAATAATAGTTCCAACTCCTAGCAAAAACATTCGAAACCAAGAATCGGCACACTCATTTAGCAAAGCAGAAAATTTAATATTTGTTTGTGGAAGATATGAATGAATAGATCATCGTTTTGTCCAATATTTCCAAGACAAATATCCAAATAATTTTCATCAAACATCTATATGAAAGTTTGTTACCTTAGGTTGAGAATTACCAACTATGACTATGGTAGAATCAATAGTTCGTTTGGTTCCTTGAGTAATCAAAGAGGAATTAAGTCGACAAGAAGAAAGTTATTCCCCATCTCAAGATATGGAAAACATAGAGTATCCACAGTATACTAGACCTCAAGAAGTGCAGTGATATTCCGTTCCAGAAGTTCTTTTAAGTTGAGATCATAAAAAGATTGAGGAGTGGAAAGAACAAAATAGCCAGTAGTTTGTCATTCTGAACGAAGTGAAGAATCCATTTCTCAGAGACAAGGAATATTAAAACACTAGATTCTTCGTTTCACCTGCCTACCGGCAAAGGCAGGTGTTATATCTTTCGAGAAACTATCCTCATGTCATTTCGAGTGATTATATCTTGCGTCCCGGATCTTGATCCTCAAGGTCCGAGGACACTCGAACTAGTCTGTGAGAAATCTTTTATAAAAAATATTTTAAATGAAAGAATATTGTTTATATATTGTTGCTAGTGATTCATGAGTATTATATGTAGGTATGACAAATAATTTAAAAAGAAGAATTTATGAAAATAAAAATAGTTTAATAGAATGATTTACTAAAAAATATAAATGTAGTAAATTAGTATATTACGAATTATGAAATGAAGTAGATTATGTCATAAAAAGAGAAAAGCAAATAAAAAAACGAAACATAACAAAAAAAGAAACTTTGATTAATTCTTTTAATCCTAATTGGAAAGATTTATATGAAGAAATTTTGGATTAGATCTCTCGCAAGTTAGATTCACTCGAGATGACAAATCCAAAACAATAACAATTAAAATGATTAAAAAATTTATTACTTAAAATTTCCTATGCCAGACAAAAAAATGTGAATATTATATTTTGGTAGATTAGATGACGAAAAGTGATTTGGGCTTATTTTGGATATGCTCAAAAATTTTATTCAAGAATATTGAGAAATACCATTTTCTTTTTATGTTTTTGGTAAAGGAAAATATGTGCAAGATCTATTGGACATAGCAGCAAAGCACAATTCCATACATTTTTTTGGTCGACAACCATTGGAAACTATACAGAGATACAAAGAAAATTGTCAGTATTGTTTAGTTCCATCTACATTTTTAGAAACATTTTGACTTACGGCACTCAATTGATTGTCAATGTGATTGCCTGTGATATGATTTGCCAAGTGATGACTTAAACAATTTGTACCAAAAAAATACGATATATCCCAATCCAATTGAAACAATGATTGAGAAAGATTGTACAATAAAATAAATGAACTTTTTACAAATTATGATTCTGACAAAACAGATATAGAAAAAGAAAAAAAACGAGCAAAAAATATGGCCAAAAAGTATTCATTAGAAAAACGATTTGAAAATGCTCAAGAATTGTTATGAAAACCCAAAAGAATATTGATGGTTACGGATTTTAAATCTAAGTTGGGTGGTATAGAGACTTATGTACACGATGTCAAAGATATTTTAAAAGAAAAATGATATGAAGTAAAAATATATTGAGCAAAAATACCAAAATGAAAATTATGACAAATGTTGAAATATTTTGGTTTGTTTTTTGCCATGTGGAATTTTGTAGACGCTATTAGACTCAAAAGAGTAGCCAAAAAGTTTAAACCCAAAGTAGTTCGATATCATAGTGCTATTAGGCGAATGTGATGGTTGCCAATAAAAGTATTGTCTTCACACAATTCCAAAAAATTTATGATGTATCATGATTTGTGATATTTCCATCCATTTCCTAGTAGCGTCACACAAGAGGAGATGATTAATATGCCTACTAAATTGTACAATTTTATCAAATCTTGAAATACAAAAAATCCAATCAAAATAATTGCTATATTTTTCAAATATATATCTGTTTGTTTACTAAAAAAACAACTAAAAAAATATATGGATAAACATTTAGTTCCATCTGATTTTTTGGAAAAAATAGTATCAGACTGATATGAGATAGAACCAAAAAAAGTGCAAACACTATCGCACTTTATCCAGAAGTAGCTACTGTCATTACGAACAAGACGAAGTCGAAGTGTGGTAATCTCCTGATAGTAAGATTGCTTCGTTCCTCGCAATGACAACTATATAATTCACTTAATTTCTTCCCAAATTTTCTCTCCAATTTCTTCTATTGATTGTAATTCTCCATTTGGAACACTATCTATGATAGTCCAGTTATATTTTTTTGCTACATATTTATAAGCTTTAGCAGCATCTTTCAAATGTTCTAAATCTGCTTCATGTATGTCCCTTTTTTCTCCACCGATATAATCTCTATGTCCCTTTTTATCTACCAATTGTTGTCATATTTCAGTAGGCATATACAACAAAATATTTTTGTCTGGTCTTGGTATATCAAATAATTCGTATTCAAAATTATTCAATCGTTGCAAAAACCTATCCCTTTCTTTTATATCTTTTATTTTACCAGCCTGGTGTCACATATTTGATGATACATATCTGTTTGATATGACTATTTTTCACTCATCTAACCGTTTTCTAATCTCAAAAGATGCTGCATATCTATCTACAGCGTAAAGTACAGAAGCTCTATATGGTCAAACTTCTTGTGCAGTCCCAAAATTTCCATTCAAATAATCTTCTACCATCATTGCGCTTCTTTTTCCATATTGAGGAAAATCTGCCATTTCTACTTGATATCATTCTGTTTTTAATTTTTCAATAAGCTTACGAGTCTGAGTTCATTTTCCGCTTCCATCTGTCCCGTCTATCACAATAAATTTACCTTTAGCCATTTTTATATCAAAAATAAAAAATTCTATCCATTAATTAATAAGATAGAATTTTTTGTTTCAAAATCAAATGTAAATATTTTATGCTGCTGTCATTCTTGTGTTTTCATATCATTCTGGATGCTTTACTACTACATTACTATCTGAAGGAGGATTGGGCATACCAGACATACCTTTTCTTTTAAGTCATTTATTCATTCTATCAATTTCCCAGTTTATATAGTTTTCTTCATATTCTCTAAATTTTTTTGAATATATAGTTTCTTCTTTTGTCGAACCTGTCGTAACAGACATATACTTATCCCAAAAATCATCCCATGCAAGCATTCCAAATTTATCTTTAAATTTCAATTCGGCATCATCTCCAAATGTATTTTTCATCATGTTTTCATCTATCATTTCTGCATTATTCCAAAAGAAATCTTTAAACTTATTTATTACTACATCAAATTCTGAAGGAAAAGATCATATAGAATCTTGTATAAGACCTTTAATTAGATACCACAAATTATATTCAGCTTCTTTTGTGTGTCCTTTTTCTTTCAAATCTTTTACCAAAGAAAGTCATCTTGCAAATATAGATATATTTGTTTGATTTCGGACAGATATATGAAATCGATTGAAAAATTTTCAAAGATAAAACTCTACATTTCATTTATTATTAGTTTTTCAGGTATTCAATGATTGTCAAACAGAGCTCCAAAAAGCTTCAGCAGATTCAATTTCTATAGTTTCTTTTCCTGTATATTCTCAATTTTTTGGTATAAGTCTATCTACCAATCACTTACTTACTGTTCGTGGTGAGTGTTCATAATATCAATATGTATAAGATACCTTTTGATTTATGTCTTCTTTTGTTCTTTCTCTACTGAGTTCTATGATTTCTTGATAAATACTTGCATTTTCTCATCATTTTGCAGCCAAATTGACTATACTATTTTCTGATTCCATATCTTTAAATTCTATTATATCCAATATTTTATCTCCATATTTTTCTCGATATTGAGGCCAATCTTTCATCAAAAACTTCATTTCTTTCTGTTCTGGATTGAATGTTCACAATTCAAAATCACTTCTTTTGAATTTAGTTTTTTCACTAAATTTTTCAAAAGGAGGTTTTGCTGTAATTCCATCCAATAATATTTTTAATTTATCTGCTTGTTCAGTATGTCTACACCATATACCAGGTAATAATCATATAGTTCTAGCTATTTCCCAAAATTTGGTCATTGTATCCTCGTCTTGACCATTTTTTATTATTCCAGTCAACATTGCTCACAAAAAGTTCATTTTTGCTCTATTTTCTTGGCTTTTATTTTGAGCATTTTCTACCATTTTTTCTAAAAACGGTAATGCTTTGTGTATTCTACCTGCTTTTATCATCCTAAAATATTCTTGTTCAGCTTGTCTAAATGATATTTTTCATATATCTTCAGCTCTTTTTTTATTTTCATTAAAATACTTTTTTTTATTTTCATCCAGTTTGTTTGCAAACTCTCTAGACCATATACTTGCTTGATAATCTTCATCATCTCATTTTCCACCATAAGGTTGTCTACCATCTATTACTCATATCATATAATCAAACTCCATTCTATTTAACTCTGATTGCATATCTTTTCTCCAATGTGGATTATTTATTTCTTTATATTCTTCTAGTTGTCTTTTTCTTTCATCACGGTATTGTTCAAATAGTTTTCTATGTTTTGGTCACAAAAATTTTTCTACATAAAATCACTTACCATAATGTTCCAAAAACTTTCATCTACCATATGGACCATCTTTTTTCATCAAAAACAAAAATGCTGCAGCCATTTTGTGTCTTTGTCTATCGTTTCATATATATCCAGGCACTTTAAGTAAATTTTGAATTTGTTCTTTTCGCAATGTAGCAAAATGTGGATCAGACTCATAAAGTTTATATCGTTTTTCTATTTTTTTCCATGTTCTATTTTCTCTATCAGCATAGTATTCCATTTTACTTGTTTCAAAAGCATCTGTTATTCATGGAAAAATTCAAAACATATTGAAAACACCACCCATTTTGGAATATAGATCCAATCATTCTTGAGAGTATAATAAGTTTTCAAAATTTTCTTTTTGTTCTTCTCTATATTTTTTATTTGCTTCTTGTATTTTTTTAAAACCTCATTTAAATGCTCAAGCTATTGAAGCCAAGCTAAATATTCTAAATTTTCATTTATTTGCAGATCTGTCTTTTTGTTCCATTTTTCCAATAGCTTTTCTTTCTTCATGTTGTTTTTTTGTATATCCACGTGTTTTTTTGCTTTCCATCAACAATATAAATTGTTCAAAGGTTAATTCATTGTCATATTTATATTCTATGTTTTCATCTAATTTTTTAGGATTTTGATCCAAAAACTTACATGTAATTTTTACAGTTCATTTTGACTTATCTACTTTTTTAATATCATATGTTGTATAAACCTTAGTTTGTCATTTTCATCCTATATATTCATCTTCTTCACGTCAAAAACCATATATTTCTTCTCCTTTATGATCTACAATTTTTCAATTTTTCATTGTTACTTGTCATTCTCACTCTCCAAAGACACTTAATTTATCAAAAATTTTTGAATTCATTATATTATCTACAGCTCATTTTCGATTGTTACCTTTAGATTTGTCTACTTTATAAATTTTTCCACCATTTTGCATTTTAGAAAGTTGTTCTTCTGTTCTTGGCAAAGGAAAGGTTTTTCATTCTATGCCACTTTCCAGTTCGTTTCATACCGCTTTTACAGTAAAACTATTTTCTTTTGTATCTACAATTTCAAATTGGAAAAAAGAGTCATCAATATCTTTTGGAGGGAGTTTTGATCATCATATGTTGATAAAGAGCCTAGTTCACTTTTTAAAACCAAAGGTTTCTTTGTCTTCCAAAAATTTATTACCATCCAATTCTTTTCGAGCTTTGTCAAACTTTTGTTTTGGTGTTTCTTGTGATTCTTTTGTTGGGTTGTTTTTTTCACTTTCTGTTTCTTGTTTTGAATCTAAATTGACATAGTTTATTAATTCATCAGCAGCATTTGATATTTCTGGATTATTCTGTTTGTCTGCTAGTTCCTTTAGACTTTCTTTAAATGCTTTTTTACCTTCTTCATTTAGTTTTTTATACTCTTCATTTATATCATCTTTTGTTTCTTCTTCTATATCTGCGTCTTCATATATATAATTTTCAATATCTTCTATTGCACTTTCTGCAAGTTTTTCTCAATCTTTAAATCATCTTAATCTTTCACCATTCAAATCATCTTCCATTTTTTTTATTTCTTCTTGATCTTCTCACTTTATTCTTTTTTCATTTTGATCTAAAGTATTAGCAAGTAAGTATGCTTGAATTAGTTTGTTTGTTTCATTTCAGGCTAACTTTATTTTATTAGAAATCACTTTTGCATTTAAGTTCTTTAATATATTTTCAAAATCTTTTGAATCTCATTTAGTCTTTTCTCAAAGTCCATGTTTTTCCAATAGTTCTTTAAGTTCATCTTTTTCACAAGTCAACAAATCTTCAAATTCTTTATAACTTAATTTTGATCATTCTATGTCGATTGTATCATTGTTTGATATTTTTACTTTACCATTTTTAGTTTGATATTCTGCTGTAGTTCAAGAACCATTTACTCATTTACCAAAAAGCTCAGGAAATTGGTTTATGTCAAAGTCTGATTTATCTAAGTCTATTTCAAAATTTATTGGTAAAAAATCTAGTTTTTCAAATTCTTCTATATCTTTTAGATTTTTATGTTCTCATTTTTCAAAAGTTTTTTTAATAATTATTTTAGATTCATTTCCATCTTTGTCTTCAAAAACCAATTCATCTTCATTTTTAGAAAAATCATATAGTTTTTTTATAAAATTTTTTAAATTTTCTTCATCTATTTGTAGTTTTTTAATTGCTTCATTTTTACTTATTTCATTTAATTTTGAATTAGTAATTTTATTTACTATGCTTTCTTTGTTCTTTTGGTCTAACTGTTCAAAATTAAAATTATTTTCTACTAATTTTTTCAATATTTCTGCATATTCTCTTTTATTTTTGTCTTCTGATATTTTTTTTAGATATCATTCCCAAATCTTTTTCTGATCTTCATCTATTTTATTTTTTATATTTTCATTTTTTGGATCTTCTTGCAATTTTTTTTGATTTTCATCTATTTCTTTTTTTATATCATATAACTTTTCATTTTCTTTTGATTCTTTTATTTTTTTAATATCTTTCTCTATTACACAATATGGGTTTAATTTTATATCTGCTATGTTTTCAAAATCTTGTTTTACCTTATTTGTTTTTTCTGTATTTTTTTCTACGACATCTTTTGTTTCCCAAAAAACAAGTTCAGATATTATTTTTTGATTTGAAGGTTGTTGTTTTTCAAATTCATTTATTTGATTCACAGAAAATCAGTAGTCATTTAGTTTTTCAAAAATTTCTTTGTTTGTTACGTTTATTTTATTTACTATTTTGGGAAATTTTTCTTGTAGTTCACTAATTTTTATAGAAATATCTTTAAATTCAAATCCTTTAAAATTATGCTTTTTTGGGTCTTGAAATGCAGAAACAAAAATAGTTTTGAATCAAATATTTTTATTTCATTTTTCCCATAGTTTAGACAAATATATCTCAGATATTACATTTTGTATTTTATTATCTATTTTGTCACGCTCATCGTAGTTAATTATGTTTTTTATATCCACAGACATACTTGATATTTTTTCAAGTTTAATTTTGTTTTTTGACATCACACGAGAAATCTTGTCTATAGTTTCATTTCTTTTTTCTCCAAAAGAATTTATAAAGCTTTCAAAGTTTTTTTTATCAAAACTTTTTTTTATTTTAGAAACATTGTTTATATTTATGCTTTCTTGTTGTTTTATATCTTCATTTGTTTTGTTTTTCATTATTATATATATTTTGTATATAAAAATATACAATACAATTATACTTCAAATGTTAAAAATATCAAAACATTTGACGATTAATTGATATTATAAGATTTTTTAACAAAATGTCAAACAAAATAAAAAAGTGACTTATGCAAAGTCACGTTTTTTAAATAATCAAACCTATCTTTTATATGTTTTTAAACTTATACAATTCTACACCATTGATCATGTTACTTTTTTCATCTCTTTGATATTCGTTTGACTGTACTATTACTATTTTGTCATCCAAAGAAATGTTTCCTTTAAATATGATTCTAATCATTTCTTTACCAATTCTTTTTAAGTTTTCATAATTAAAAGATTCAGATATTTTATATCATTTTACTCACCATATCATATTTAGATATCTATATGTTTCATCTGATTTAGTAAATGTAATTACTGGTACATTAGGAGCAAGGGATGATAATCTAGCAGAAGTATATCCATTGTCTGTAAAGCAAACAATAGCCTTTATTTCCATCTCTCTAGTAATTCTGTATGCATTGTAGATAATATAATCTCTTACAGCATAATCTTCGTCATTATCGAATCTTTTAGAAGCCTCTTCTGGCAATTTTAATTCATATTTTTCAATTAGTTCTGAAACTTGAGTTATTATATCCAAAGGATCTTCTTCTTTTATCATAGGTTCTAGTACAAAACCGTCAACAGCTAAATTACAAAATTTTTTCATTTTCTCTTCATTTGTAAATTTATAGTTTTTGGTACCCATTTCTCATTTAAAACTTATAGATACTGGTTTACCAGTTAGTTTTATTTTTTTAATAAGATCTTCTTGGCTTATTCATTTTTTATTCATAAAATTTTCTAGTTCGTCAAAAACCAATATTAAACTATCAGATATTTTGTTTATAGAATCAATGTTTTCCAAAGCTTCTGGAGTTTCTATCTTTGATACAATCTTCATTTTTTCCTTGTTTTGTTGTGCTAGAAAAGATTTTAATTCCAACACATCTTCAGCTGATCTTACACCAGATAGTGCAATCATATGTATTCCATATTCCAATCACCACAATATATCTTTTTTATCCTTTTCTGTCAAAACTCAAAAATCTATTTTATTATTCAAAAAATTAACTCTATCAAATTGTAATAATTCTCATCATTCGATTACCTTGCAATCTACGTTGTCTCCGGCTTTTATATCTGATATTTCTACAAGTATATTGCTTTGTTCAAACTTTATTTTTGATCATACTTCTAGTTCTCATATTTTTTGATAATCTACAAATATCAACTTATCACTATCTTGAGCATATTCAGAATAATCAATATTTATTGTTTGTCATTTTTTCAATTTTATATTCATTAGGTTTTTTACCCTTATATCACATCATTTTGTTTCCATCATTATTGTTTTGCTATTGTCTAGTTTCATTATTGTTTCTATATATTTTTTATTATTATCATCAAAACCTCAAGACAAACTAAGCCTAAATACGTCAACCATATTTATTACTTTTGATAATACTGTTTCTTTTGCTAATATTGGACTAACACCAGCAATAACTTTTCAGAAATGGAAATTATTCATGTTTCAAAATAATAAGTGTTAAAAAAATATGATATAACAACAACAAGTATCACTGCGAACTTGTCAAGCAGTCCATTTAAAGATTACTTTGTTCTTAGCAATGATAGATATTGTTTTAAATTTTATCATAATCTACAAGTGTAAATCACTTTTCTCAAGCCATTTTTACCAATGATTTTTTCTTTATAATCACTTGAGCATGATCATTTGTATTTGTGTGAATCAAATCTTTTCATATCATTATGTAAACAGTTCTATTTATGTAGTGTTTTGGAAAGTATAAAACTATAGTGTTATTGTTTTTTTCTACTTTTACCTCCAAATCAAGTATTGGTAGGTCTTCAAATGTTTCAATATTTATTCTCAGTCCTATATCTTTTTCCAATGCTGATATATTTTTACCCGCTTTTCCAATTATTGCTCATTTTTCTGATTTTGGTACAAACAAATGTATCGTTTCTCCTCTAATTTTTGAAATAAAACTGCATGGTAATATTTCATTTAAATGTTGATCTACTACTAGTTTTGCATATTCAGCCAACCTAGAAGGTTTTTTCTTTGTTGCTATTTCTTCTCATAGTGGCATTACTACTATTTGTTCTCCAAAAGTATATATTTCGAATACAACTTTTTTGTCAATAAAACTACTTACTTCAATAACAGGTCTAGCTAAATCATCAGATTCCATTCATTCAGGTACTTTTACTGTTAGATTTAATTGTAATATTTCCTTTATACTTCACTTATCTATAAATATCACAGTATCCAACACTTGTGGTATTATTCACATTTCTATTGTTCACAAAAACCTTTGTATACTATCTACTGGCCTTGTAGCATGTATTACACCCACTAATCAAATACCAGTCAATCTCATATCTTTGTATAATTCAAAATCAGATTTGTTTCTTACTTCATCATATACAGTATAATCAGGTCTAGACAATAGTAAAATATCTCTAATTTCGTCGTGTGTTCAATATGTAAAACTATATTGAACGACATTTTCTGGTACCATTAGATCACGAGGTGATTCAATAGTTTTTATTATATTATCATCTTTTTCGTATAATTCTACCAATGCTTGAGCAAAAGTTGTTTTTCCACTACCAGGAGCTCAAGAAACCAATATTCATTTTGATTTATTTCTAAACAATTCTAATACTTCTTTTTCTAGTTTGTAGTCATCTAATGTTAATTTTTTTACTGGTTTTACAGCGGTTATTTCTAATCAATCAGAAAGAGGAGTATATACCACTACTATTCTATATGGTCAAAGTTGAATTACTTTTGATAAACTTCTATCTATTTCTAAAACTCAGCTTTCACTAGTTTCTACTTCTTGGAAAATATCGTCTATCAGATTATTTACAAACTGTTTGTCTAGTATTTTTTTTCAAACAACTGACTTCCATCCATTTGGTCATCAATTTTTTTGTAAAATTGGGTTGTTTTCTTTGATGTGTATAGACATTGTATCTTTATCAAAATATTTGTCCAACACGCTTCAACAACCTTGAACATCTTGCATAAGTTAATTGTAATCAAGATAAAAACAAAAAAATCTTTTTTGATTCAAAAATTTAAGATAGTTCTATATATTGATTTTTTTATTTTTTTCAATAAAAAATGTATACTTTGGCAAAATATTTAAGTTTTTACCTACAAAATAGCATATGCTTTTTCATGTGGTTTGAATAAAAGAGACAAAATTAAAAAAATATAACATGGATATTCTGATAGAATGAAATTCAGAAAAATTTATCAGATCTTTTTTAGAAACACACAACATTGTCGTTTTAAATTTTTCTGAATACAAAAAACCAAAAGACTTTTTTTGAAAATTGTTTTTTACAACTGAATTTAAAAATGTAGATATAAATATTACCACATATTTGACAGATATTGAAAGTGCTTTATTCAATTTTTTGATGATATGATTTAATATAAAAAATATAAATTTTACTGATCAAAATAAGCTGTCAGATATCGATGTGCAAAATCTGATAAAGGATATTTCTAGCAAAGTAATGACGATAAAAAACAAAGAAAATAAAGATTTACAACAACAAAAAGAACAAGAAAAGAGAATATATAAAGATGACAATCTAGAAAAGGTTTTAAAAATAGTGGAAAAAACATTTTTACAAATTGACTCTCTTTTGGAAAAAGTATGAGACAGCGTATCTCAGGATAAGACAAGAGATTTGAAGGTTATGAAACAAGAACTTACCAAATTAAAAATGTGAAGAAATGATGACAAAATGGCTGAGCTTTTGGAAAAAATATATAAAAAGTCTGATGAATTAGAAAGAGAATATTTAGAATATTTAAAAAAAAATATATATTATCCCATAGCGGGCTCTTGCGTATCAAACATAGATATTATTTCAGAAAATCAAAAGTTAAAAAAAGCCAAACAAATAAAACAAATATGAGCAAAAAGAGACAAAGACGATAATTATTATCTTTCTTTTGAATCTACATGATTATATTTAAAATTTTTACGAAAAGATTGTAAAAATAAAATTAAAGATCTTTCTTGATTTTTTTTCAATATTTTTGACAATTTAGAGTTTGCAGCTATATTTGTATTAATTGCTACCGTTTTAATCTTGCGATTTAAAAAAGTTTCTTTTTTCACTCAAGAAAATTTGTATAATTATGTTTTTTTACTTAAAACATGAATATTTTGATTTATATTATTCTTTTTTAAAAAAACAAGAAAATCCAAAACATATTCCAATATATTACTTTTGTTGTTAATTATATTATTATCTATCTGATTGTTTTGGTTTTTAAAAGTTAATTTATCATTATAATACAATTGGCAATCGATAGTGGATTTTTGTTAATTTATAATTCACAAACTATACTTATCAACTAAATTTGTATATTTAAAATTATAATCTGAAGATTATGGCTCTAATATTATGATTTATATCAATAGTGGCATTTATAGCATATTTTTATGCTATATGATTTTGGTATATTTGATTCGTTCCACTTTTGGTATTTTTAATCTCTATAATTTACTATATAAGTGGTATATCTTTTAAGTCTAGGGGAAAAAATATACTGCAAAAATATTGATTACTTTTTGCTCGAATTTTTGTCTTATTATGATTGTTTTGAGTTCTCAAATTTTTTGATATATCAAATATAAATGCTTCATTGTTTCTGGTTGTATTAAATGTGATTTTTTGGATATGATCATATGTTTTTCAATATCAAGATGGTAAAGTTATATCTCAAGCTTGATATTACACAACTATATGAGTATTTCTTATATATATACGGATAACTAGTGGTTTCAATTCTTTCTTTTTTAGTTTTACAATGCTTTGGTCATTAAGCTTGGCAATTGTGGGGTTTATAGTATTTTTGATTTGAATTAAATATAAGATAGAAAACCACATGAAATATAAGCTCTTTGTTTTTGTTTTGTGAGTTCTTTGATTAACCCTATACCAAAAAATAGAAAATGTATATCTTTTTTTGTTGATTTCAGTAGTGGCTTTGTCTTTTTTATACTCTTATATTCACTATGTTTTATCAAAAAAACCACCCACTGAAACACAGGCAAAAGACATATCTCTTAGGCGTATTCTTGCTTGAGAGAGAGTTTTAAAAAACACATCAAAAAACAATATTTGATCAAATAAGATTTATTATTTTATAAAAAATATCCCTCTTATAGTGAGATACTTTTTGGAGTGATTAAACATTATTATAATAATTATATTAATATATTTGTATTTCCAAAATGCTTTGTCTTTGCAGTGAAATGTAGAACAAATATTTTATTGGCTTATCACTTTTGGCTTTATTACCAATGTTTTTTTATTGAAAAAAATAAATTATACATCAACTATTCAAAGGTTACTTACTTTTGTTGTTATAAATTTTGCAATATATATTAGTTTATTTTCTGCATTCCAGTGAGATATAGGTAGAATAGTGTTTTTGTGAATAGTGCGAAATATAATTTGTGCTATGATGGTTTTCCATATACACAAAACCAAATTATGAATATACCTAAAAAAGGTAGATTATTTATTTTGGATTTTTACTACAATTGTAGCATTGGTCGTCAATGTAATTTTATTGTTTCATACAGAAATAGTTTCACAACTATTGTTTCCTATTATATTACTTTATGCTTGAATACAGTGAATGGCTTTATTTTATGCTATAAGATATATAAACAAAATACAGGAGATAAAAACAATAGAATAAATAAAAATATGTTAAAATTTGCATAATTATTTGTTCTGTTTATAATAAAGAAAACTTTAAAACGATTTAAAATCAATGATAAAAAAATTTAAAAAAATATTTATTTTTATATCTACTATGTCATTAGTTTTTATATGACTATCTTTTGCTCAAAACGATAGGTGGGGTGATTACTGATCAGATCCAATGATGATTTTTGAAACCATGGTCGATGAAGCAAATAGTGACTGATATGCAATACAAGAAACAGCATTGGATTGAGTTACAGATCTAGAGTGATGATATTCTCGTGAATACAAAATTTCAAATACATTAGATTATATAAGAAAAAATATGGATCCATATTTACAACGAGTAATATATGCTGGTATGGTATTGGCTACAATATCCATAATTTATGTGTGATTCTTACTAGTAACCAATTCTATTCACAAACAATGAGATCGAAGTAAAATAAAAAATAATATAGTTTATGCGCTTTTATGAGTTTTTTTACTTAGTGGTTTTTATTTTATTATCAAAGTTATTGTTGCTTTGATTACATCAATACTTGGTGGTACAAACTGAGATACTTGATTTTAAATACAAAATATTTTATGAAATTCGCAAGATATCTAATATTTATATTAATTGCTACATTTGCTCTTTTTATGGGCGCAGATACCAATGCAGCGGTTTGAGTTCCTCCATCATATGAGGATAATTTTTCTAGATATCTTACAGAAGAGCTTCCTGATTCAGAAGGTAGAATAGAGACAGTTTACAATCTGTGAATTGACTCATCAAAATCACTAAAAGACAATATAAGATGTCTTTTTTATCCAAACTCTTTTCTTGTACCGTGATGTGATTCGTATAGTGCTTGAGGTCAAATACGAGATGTTGTAAGATATGTTTGATTTGCAATACTTGTGATATACTTAGTTATAGCATGAATAAGGCTTATATTAAATTGACGTGATCCTGAAAAAGTAAAAGCATCATTAAAATCTTTGATTTTTATATTGTATTGATCTTTTTTGTTTTTTTGAGTTACTTGGATACTTTGATGAGTACTTGGAGTAGAAACCGCACAATGAACAAGTGAGATTGTAAACAATCTTCAGTGATGACCAGATTCTTTGTTTTTTAAGGTGTTAACAACACTAAAAGCCATGGCTTTTTTTGTAGCAATAATCATGATAGTGGTATATGGATTTAGAATTATGGCAGTATCAGATCAGGCGGATAAAATTAAAAATTTAATTAGATGAATTATGAATGTGGTAGTTGCATTGGTAATTGTAAAGGTAATTGATTATATCTATTATATGGCACAACTTCCAAACTTTACTACAGAAGCTACGGCTTTTATTATAGAGATTGCAAAAATAATTTGATTTATAATGTGAGCTGTATTGGTTGTAATGATGTTTTATTCATGATTTTTGATGCTTACAGATCAAGGAAAATCTGAAAATATCAAAAAAGCAAAAAATATTATTATATGAATACTGTTGGCAGCATTGGTTATATTTACATTGTTGTTAATAATGTATCAAATATTTGCAGAATTTGCGTAATTTTATCATAACAAAACAAACAAATTTAAAAATCAAGTTTGACTTGATTTTTTTTGTCGTAAAATTATAAAGAAACCTACTCTTTTTGACGGATGCTCCTGTAGTTCAGCCGGATAGAATAGCCCCCTCCTAAGGGGCAGATACAGGTTCGAGTCCTGTCGGGAGTAAATTCAATTAAAAATGTACAATTAACAATGTAAAATTTACAACAAACAAACTTGATTGTTTTTGGTAATTGTTATATGTTAATTCTTATTTGTTAATTGAAAGTCGACATTTTAATACGGTTGATATCTGTGTAATTTGTTGACAAACTTATTTTATTCTTTTAACTAATTTAATTATGGTAGAAAAAAAAACCAACAATCCTTTCCAAAGACATGGAAATGATACATGATCTCCAGAATCTCAAGTACGAGATCTTACAAAGGAGATAGAAATGTTACAGTGACATTTAAAAGATCACTCAAAAGATTTTGATGCTAAAAGAAGTCTTCTAAAAAAGGTAGCAAAAAGAAGAAGATTTTTAAAATACATCAAAAATAATGACCTTGAAGCTTATACAAAAGTTTCTAAAAAGGTTTGAGTTAAAGTATAATATAGCTCATAGCTATCGGCTATTGGCCATTAGCTACTAGCTATAAATTTTTATTTTTTAAGTTTTATATTATAATGGATTTGAAAAAATTTACTCAGCAAATACAAAGCTGAGAAATTAATATCCCTGTTATAAAAGAGGGAAATAAGGTTAAATGAAAAATTTTGAAACAAATAGAAAATGGTGTTTTAATAGATTGCGACAACAATGCTTTTACATGAATTATTCTTTCAAAAGAGGTAAAAGAATTGGAAAGAAGTAAATATGATTTGGCGCCAGGTAGAGAAATTGAATTAGAGGTAGTAAATACAAATATTAGACATGAAGATGGTTATTATATTGTATCAGTAACAAAATTATTACAATATGATGTGCGAAATTCTATATTAGAAAAGTTTGAAAAAGATGAGATTATCAAGGTTGTTCCTACAGAAGCAAATCTTGGATGATTGTTGATAGATATGCACGGTATAAAATGATTTATACCACTTTCTCAACTTGCTCCAATACACTATCCTAGAGTAGAGGATTGAGATCAAGAAGCAATATTTGACAAGTTATTAGATTTGATCTGACAGGAAATATCTGTTAGAGCAATAAATATCGATGAAGAAGAAAAGAGAATTATATTGTCAGAGAGAGAGGCTTTGAAAGAAAGTAGAGAAAAAGTGTTATCAGAATTAGAAGTATGAAAAGTTTTTGATGGTGTTGTTTCATGAGTATCTTCATATGGTTTGTTTGTTACTATTTGAGGTACTGTTGAATGATTAGTTCACATATCTGAAATTACATACTGACACGTAAACAATATTGATAGATTATGAAAGATTGGAGACAAGATTAAAGTAAAAGTTATTGGTCTTGAAAATGGTAAAATATCTCTTTCTAGTAAAAAACTAAAAGAAGATCCATGGTCAGCACTACCAAAGAAATACAAGATATGAGACATCGTTGAATGAGAAGTTATGAGGTTCGTTCCATATGGAGTATTTATCAAGGTTTTTGATGATATTAATGGATTGGTTCACTTGAGTGAGTTATCTCAAAAATCAGTACAAAACCCAAATGAAGTAGTAAAGCTTGGGGAAATAGTAAAAGCTAAATTAATATTGTTGGATACAAAAAACAGAAAAATTGGATTAAGTATGAAAGATGCAGATCCAAAGCTTGCAGCAAAAAATAAGCCAACTAAAAAAACAGCTACTAAAAAACCATCTAAAGGTTTGGAAGATGTAGTAAAAAGATTGGAAGAAGAAAAAGACTAATTCAAAAATAGTAAAAAGTTTGTAAAGTTCATAAAGTTGAAAGTTGTGGTTTATTTTCATACCAATGACTTTACAAACTTTATGGACTTTTTGCTTTTATACTAAAATGCTCAGGTGGTGGACCTGCCTATGCCGGCAGGCAGGACTGGTAGACACGTACGTTTGAAAAAAACAATGTTTTATCATTTATTTTATAAGAATATTTATGTATACTGTTTATGCTATAAAAAGTAAAAATAGGAATTACATATATGTTTGATTGACTAATAATTTAGATAGAAGGCTTTGAGAGCATAATTCACGAAAAGAAAAGACAACAAAACCATATTATCCATTTATTCTTATTTATTCAGAAAAGTTTGAGACTAGAATAGAAGCTAGAATTAGAGAAAAATATTTGAAATCCGGTTGTGGAAAAGAGTTTTTAAAAAGTTTATAAATGCTCAGGTGATGGAATTGGTATACATGCACGATTGAGGTTCGTGTGCCTTACGGCTTGGGGGCCTGCCTGCCGGCAGGCAGGTTCGAATCCCCTCTTGAGCAAAAAACATTAGACTTTCATATAAATTTTCTTATAAAAAATATAGTTTATATTTAAAATAAAACAAAATGAATTTACAAGACAAACTAATGGCTGATTACAAGCAAGCAATGATAAATAAAGATGTCACAAAAAAAACCATACTAAATTATGTGATAGCACAAATAAAAAATAAAAAAATAGAGATCCAAAAAGATTTGGAAGATGTAGATGTAATCAAAATTTTAAAAAAAGAGGTGAAGGCTTTGTGAGAAGCTATAGGATTTCTTGAAAAAACAGACAAAAAGGAAGAACTAGCAGAAGAAAAAGCCAAAAAAGTTCTTTTAGAGTTTTATCTTCCACAGACAAAATCCAAAGAAGAGACCAAGCAAATTATACTATGATTGATTGATGAACTTGGTATCACAGAATTAGCCAAGCAAAGATGACAGATTATGTGAGCCATCAAATCTACATACGGAGAAGAAATAGATTGATCTGTAGCCAATGAAGTAATCAACGAAATGCTATAATTATTATTGTACA
>CAZCTB010000045.1:0-2758 GCA_964501605.1 uncultured Candidatus Peribacteria bacterium | reverse complement strand
TTCTATGGTCAAGTGTCACATATTTCATTATTGAGTATATAAAGTCCTTACCTTATAATACTCTCTTACTGTCGGTTTTCAAATTTAAATTTAGGATATAAAATAATAAAAATATGTCTGTATTAATGGATAATCAAACACATCATGCTTCAGATAACGCTCAAACCAATTTTGAGTGAAAAAACAGTACTGAACAAACAGAAAGAATACCAAGTGTTAATAGATTAAAAACAGCAACCATTGCTTTACTTTCTTCACTTTTTTTACTTTCATCTTGTTGAGATAAGTCTGATTATGAGGAAGCTTCCAAAGATTTTATAAAATCTGAAAAAGAATTAAAAAAAGCACAAAAAAAACTAAAAAAAGCACAAAAAGATTATCAAGATGCTTTAGAAGAATATAATGATGCTAAAGAAGATGTAAAAGAGGAATCTGACAATCTTTAATTTCTATTTTAAATATTTTCCATCTTGATAAAAAATAGCAATTCTCTATCATGAGTTTGCTATTTTTAAATTATTTTAAATTATGTTGAATTTAGATTTATTCAAAAAATTAGATAAACATCAAAAATTTCTTCAGAAAAAATGTAAAACTGACGATATTTTTCTTGTTGGATGATGTGTTAGAGATTTGATATTAAATATAGAAAAAAATCCTACAGACATAGATTTTACTATGACTGGTAATCCCACTGATATATATAAACAGATCGACAAAAAAGATTTATCTCATTTTATTACAGAGAAATTTGGTACTATTACTCTTATACCAAAACTAAAAAAACAGGAAAAATCAGAATTATCCATTATCAATTCACCATTATCCACTATCCAATACGAACTTACGCCTATGCGTACAGAAAATGAATATTCTGACAATCGTCATCCAGAGAAAATCAAACGACAAGATAATATTTTGTTAGATTCAAACAGGAGAGATTTTACAATCAATTGTATGTATTATTTTTCCCAAAAATTTCCAAAAATATTTTTTTCACAAAATAGAAAAATAAATAGAAAAAAAATAACAAACATATCTGATTTTCAAAAAAGTTTGGACAAAAACTGAATATTATTTTATCAAGATCAAAATTTGTTGATTGTTCAAAATCATAAATATATTCAAAAACTATTTGCAAATTGAAAATTTAACAAAGATTTTTGTATATATTTGTTGGATATAATCACAGATGTTTTTTCAAATCAAAAAAAAGCTACACAAAATAATATTCGTATAATTATAGATCCTCACAAAGGTATACAAGATATTATCAAAAAGAAAATCAAATGTGTATGAACTCCAGACAAAAGATTTACAGAAGATGCATTGAGGACTATACGTGCATTAAGATTCGTTTCAGTTCTAAATCAAAAACTCAAGCACCCCCTTTATAAAAGGGGGCAGGGGGATTCAAAAAGAGATTATAAAACCCCCTCAATCCCCCTTACGAAGGGGGACCAAAAGGTTGCTTTATTTGATATAGATACAGAAACTCGATCTTCACTCAAAAATCATACCAAATTGGTAGAAAATGTAGCCAAAGAAAGAATCAAAGATGAAATTATGAAAGTTTTTGTTTCATGAGATCCTTTTGCATTTATTTCATTATTAGATGAAACAAATTTATTGTCATATATATTTCCAGAACTACAAAAGAATAAACATATAGATCAACCAGTCAGATATCATCCATTTGATAATTATGTTCATACATTACTAACTCTGTTTGAATTACAAAAAATAAATACTAATTATTTAGCTAGATTTGCTATGCTTTATCATGATGTGTGAAAAGCAGAGCAGTATGCAGCATATCAAAAATGATTGGATCGTAATGAGATTAGAGAAATATTGTCTTGACCATTAAATCATAGAAATTCATGACCAGAATTAGCAAGAAAAGACTTTTCTAGATTATGATTTTCAAAATCTGAAATTAAAGATATTTGACGATATATAGCCAAACACCATGTACCAGGAGAAATATTGGATGCAAAAGAAGAAAATAGAGCCAAAAAACTTAGAAAGCTATATAGTGAGGCATGATTTGAAAAAGTTAACAATTTATTAGATATTGCTATAGCAGATAGATTGGGACAATACAATCCTATGCAAAATAGCTCAGATATTACTGACATAGAGGATTTTAGAAAGTTGTTAAAAAAATTAAAAAAACAAGAATGACAATTTACATCCAAAGATCTTGATATAGATGGACAGATAATTATGGAATATTTCAAAATATCAGCTTGACCAAAAGTTTGAGAACTTTTGAAACAAGCTATGGATTGGGTTATGAATGATATCAAAAATAGAAACAATCAAAAAGACATATTAAAATATCTTAAGTGATATATCAAACAATAATTTTTGTTTTATAGTTTTTTGATACAGCATTTCTTTAGAATATCCAGTTGAAAAAGTATCATAAAATAATCATAGAAATCCCTATTGTTCCAAAAAAAATAAGTAATAATTTTATTTTCATAACTTTTTTGAGTATCAAAAATTCTGGCAAACTTAGTCCTACTACTGCCATCATAAAAGCTAAACCTGTCCCCAAAGGGATTCCTTTTGTTATCAATGCTTGTACAACTGGTATTACTCCCATTGCGTTTGCATACATGGGTATTCCTACTATTACAGTAATAGGCACTCAAAGTGGATTTGATTCTGTAATGGGGCGGGATGATCCGCCGTTGAGCCGTGAACGTAGTGAATGGTGCAATGGTGGATATGCTGTTGTTGAGTGAAG
>CAZCTB010000044.1:0-2886 GCA_964501605.1 uncultured Candidatus Peribacteria bacterium | reverse complement strand
TGAAAGTACTGAAATTTAAAACACCAAACGAGATTTTCCACTTACATACTCATAAAACTTTCCCAGTGTCGGTTTTCACCCTTTAATGTAGGTGTTTTTGTTTTATATGTTTATATTTATTTAATTTTAAAAGTCAAACTATCTTCTGATTCTCATTATGTCATAAGATATGTTTCATGAACTAATACAGTTTTTTACCATTTTTTCATTTCTATTGAGGTTGGACATTCAACTTTTTATTTCCAAAAACACTATTTCTTTTAAATTTCATGTAGATAATCAATCAAAAACTACATAATCTATTCATTTTCCGATAAAAACTAGATCTTTGTAATTATATGGAAAATTTGGTAATAAAGGTGCTATTTTTTCATTTACTTGTCACATTAATACATGTTTTGATCTTTGTACCGCATTTTTTCTTTGTCATCTAACTTTTGTTTGAAAATAAATTTTTGCAAAAAGATAACCAATGGTTATACCTATAACGATTCAAATAATAATAAAGGGTAAATTTGCTTCCATTTTCTGTTGTAAAAGTAAAAAAAATATTTAAAAGAGTTGTTGATAATGTATTCATGTGTACATTAAGAATAACGTAGGTGTTATTATAAAATCACAGTTTATTATTTCAACACAAAATTATGTTTACTCGTTCGTAGGTAGAGTCTCGTATAACATATCAATTTTTTGATAAAAAAATATTTATTATTAAAATTTAAATAAAAAGATGATTGATTTAAACAAAGTTCGTGAAAATATTGTAGAATATAAGGAGATATGCAAAAATAAAAATAAAGATGTAGATGTTGATAAAGTATTAAAATTAGATGATAGTAGGAAGGAACTACAACAAAAAATTGATTCTTTAAAACATCAGCAAAAAGAATTTGCAGCTAAAAAAGATTATGATTCAGCTAAAAATTTGAAATGAGAAATACAAGAAATTGAATCTGAATATAGTACTGTTTATGGAGAATATATAGAATTATTAAAAATGTTGCCAAATTTTGTTCATGAAGATACGCCTATATGAAAGACTGAGGAAGAAAATGTTGTTATTAAGACCGTTTGAGATATAACAAAATTTGATTTTGAGCCAAAGGATCATGAAGAAATAGGTAAAATTTATGATATAATAGATAAAGAAACTGCATCAAAGGTTTCTGGAGCTAGGTTTACTTATTTGAAGGGTGATTTGGTTTTGATGCAAATGGCTATTATACAGTATGTTTTTGCTACCTTGTGAAATAAAGAAATTATTCAAAAAATTATAAAAGAAAAATGATTAAATATTTCTGATTTACCATTTAGACCTATTTTACCACCTGCTATATTAAGTATGGAAGTAATGGATAGGATGTGAAGATTGCATCCTATGGATGATAGGTATTGTTTACATGAAGATAAACAAGTTTTTAATGGTAGTGCAGAACACACAATGTGACCAATGTTTATGGATCATATGTTTGAGGAAAAAGATTTACCAATTCGTTATGTAGGTTATTCTTCTTCATTTAGGAGAGAAGCTGGTACATACTGAAAAGATACAAAATGAATATTAAGAATGCACCAATTTGATAAACTAGAAATGGAGGTTTTTTCTACATCAGATACTTCATTACAAGAACAAGAACTAATTGTTTGATTACAAGAATATATGATGCAAGAATTAAAATTACCTTATCAGCTTGTTTTAAAGTGTACAGCTGATATGGGATCTATTGATTATAGAGCTATAGATGTAGAAACTTGGATGCCATGACAATGAAAATATAGAGAAACACATACTTCTGATAATATGACTGATTATCAAGCACGTAGATTAAACACTAAAGTTAAAAGAGAGGATTGAGCTAAAGAATTTGTACATATGAATGATGCTACAGCATTTGCTTTGGGTAGAGCTATGATAGCAATTATTGAAAATTATCAAACAAAGGATTGAAAAATTAAAATTCCTGAGGTTTTGAGAGAATATATGGGAGGAAAAGAATATATATGATAGTTAAGAGTTAAAAGTGCAGAGTTAATACCGCAGTAAATGATGGGGGGAATAAGTTGAGATTGAAAAGTTAAAATATTTTTTGTAGGGGGAGATAATATCTTCCCTTTTTTGTTTTGTTTGTGGTTGTTTTTTGTAGGTAATAACGCAGTACTGTATTAAACCGTTCCTTATGAAATAGTTTTTTGGCAATATGGGGATTAAAGAAAATCAATATAGAAAAAGCGAGCCTTAAACGGATCGCTTTTTAAAAAATGTTTTAATTTAATTTTTTTTTCTCTCTTTTCCTAATTTTTCTTTAAGTGTTTTTATATAACTTTTTTCGTTATTCAAATCCTTTATGGATTCTTCAATTTTTTGCTCTCTAACAGTTAAATAATATAGAAAGTTTTCTACGTTTGAGGTTTTTAAATTTGAGAGAAGAGGTGGTTTTTTTTAATTTTTTTAATTATTTTTTTGATTTCCTCACTTTCCCTGTGATTCAATGGCATGTAAGTATGACTTATAAATACCAAGAATTTATACTCATCTTTTATTAGAAAATTGATTTTTGAGAGGCCTTTAAAAACGGCAAGAAATGTTTTATAGCCAGTATTCCTTATTTTTAAAAATTTTCTTGGATACGAAATTAATAATTCTTCTAAGAATTCCATCTCCATAAACCGACAAGCATTTATGAACCTACGTTTATGTTTATCTTCAACGTAAATTGAAAATTCTTCAATTGTCATTTGTTTGGGATCAATACATTCTTTCATAATATTAAAAATTTTGGTTTAACAATATCCTAAATTTAAATTTGAAAACCGACAGTAAGAGAGTATTATAAGGTAAGGACTTTATATACTCAATAATGAAATATGTGACACTTGACCATAGAA
>CAZCTB010000043.1:0-1686 GCA_964501605.1 uncultured Candidatus Peribacteria bacterium | reverse complement strand
AATATATATAAAATCAATATTTATTAAAAATATTATCTAATGCCTTTTTTATTATAACCTCTACACAAATCAGCCATAGGTTTCATATCTTTATTTAATATTTTTGCCAATCAATTAGAAATATTTTCCAAAAATTTAGAAACTTTAGGGTGTCATATGTTTTTATCATTAATTGAGTCTAACTTAAAATCTTTTTTTAATAATTCAAATAATTCTACTTGTGCATCATAGTCCAAGCCAACAATATCTTTAGACAATTCTTGCATTGTGCCATCATATTTCTTTATTTTTTTAGGATGCTTATTCATTAACTATTTACAAGAAAAAAATAAAATACTCTATACGTCTATTCAAAAAATATTTCTTACCAACAATCATATACCAAAACTTATTATAGCTACTCAAATACTAATTCATACCATCTCCCAAAATCTGTGACGAAAGTTTAAATCCTTTGCAATGGAAATATACCAATTAAATATAGCTATGATTGCTACAGCAATTCAAATTGTAATAGGAAGCGCAACAAAAGGATTGTTCATCAACAAAAATGGTAATATCAAAAATACTACAGTAATAAAGTATGCTGCTCGAGTATATATAGATGAAATAAATGCATTTTCTCATCATTCAGCTTTTGTAGAAAGATATTCTGAAGCTCACATAGACATAGATGCTGATATCCCAGTAATTAATCATACTACAGCTATCAACTTGGGATCTTGCAATCACAATGTTAAACCAGCCAAAATTCATGTAAGTTCTACCAAAGCATCATTAAGTCACAAAACTATAGATCAGATATAAGAAAGTCATTTATCATCCATCATATCTATCAATTCTTTTTCATGAGCCTCTTCATCGTATTGAATTTTTGCAGTTTCAGGAATATATTCTTTCAATCTATTATATGAATTCTGTGCATATATTTCTCATCTTTCCATCAACTTTATACCAAAACTTAATCACAAAAATCTAGTCAAAAAAACGAAAAATCTAACTCTAAACATATTTGGTTTTACAACAACCTTTGTATGGTTTTGCCATATATCATGATGTTTTCTTTCTTCTCTAGACATTCTTTTAAAAATTTCAGCATTTTTCTTGCCAGACTTCAACTTAGATAATTTATCATAAATAATTGATTCCGTAAGCTCATTTCTTTGCGCATCAAAAAGAAATTTCATTAAATCTTCAGGAATCTTCTTCATCTTCTTATTAATCATTTTAATATATAAAAATAAACCTATAAATAATTTATAGATAAAAAACTTAAATACAAGAATTTTACAACAAGTACTCTAACACAGAGGCTTTTTCTAAAATTACAAACATTAAAACCAAAATTAAAATAAACACAAAAAACATAAATGTAGTTTTTATATTTTGAGATTTAATATGCTTTTGTAGTAAACTTATTTGTTTTTCTAAATCTTTTTTATTGATCAAATTATCATTTATTCTTTTGTCTATATTACTATTATATTCAAATATATTTTTTTCTAATTTTGTAATTTTCTCTTTTTGCTCCAATATTAATTTAGATTTTTCTTCTAAAATACTATCTTTTTCTTTTACTAAATCATATACTTTTGTCATACTTTCTTTCATAAAAGACTCATTTTTTTCTTGCAAAGACCTTATTATCTCCATCTTTTCAGAACTTATTTTATCATTATTTTTAAT
>CAZCTB010000042.1:0-37397 GCA_964501605.1 uncultured Candidatus Peribacteria bacterium | reverse complement strand
ATAATAAAAAGCTTTATATAAAAAAATAAATATGGAATATAAATCTTATTATAAAAATCATTGATATTGACTGAGTATAGACGATAAAATTTACAAGAAAAGATTTCAGTCTCTAGAAATAAACCTCAGAGATTTGTTTAAATCTTTTAAAAAAAATGATATAATTATAGAAATATGATGTTGAAAATGATATTTTACTAATTTTTGCTCAAAAAAATGATTTAGCAACTATACTTGATTTGAGCTAGATGAAGATATGTTAAAGTTAGTTAAAAAACGTTTCCCAAAATATGATTTTAGAAAAGACGATATATTTTCTTTCTTAAAAGAGCAAGAGAATAATTTAGATATTGTATATATGTCACATGTTTTTGAACACTTTAGTCTTGAAGAATGAAAAGAACTTTCAAAATTAATTCACAAAGCATTAAAAACTAATGGTATATGGATCAATCTGATGCCTAACGCTTCAGCGCCATACTGCTCTTGATATCTAAGATATAATGATATTACACACAAAATACTCTATACTACAAATAGTTTTAATCAAATACTTAACAATTCAGGATTTCTTAGAAAAAATATAAAACATAAGAATCCTATAGTAGGAGAAACTTTTATAAAAAGAGTAATATTATTCTTTTGAAAAAATATTCATAGGGTATTGTATATTTCTCTATGATTAAGATTTCCCAGGATATATTACAAAGAGTTTTTTTCTTTTATAAAAAAATAAATTATTAGTGATTTTATTTTTATAAAATTATATATATAATAAATATGAATTTAAAACAAACAATTAATTGAATAAAGAAACATTCCAAAAAAATAATAATTAATGAACTATTTTATAGAATCAGAATGTTTTTTTGTAAAATAGTATTTTTTTGATTTATAAAAAAGTGAACAACTATTGAAATTCAAAGTCCACAAGAAACAGTTAAAATAATTAAATCTATAATCAATAAAAAAGAAACTGGATCTTATATTAGATTTTGAGATTGAGATATAAATATAGTCACTAAAAGGCTTATTGGTTGCAGGCATCAAAAGTATGATCCAAAGCTTCAACAAGAATTAATCGAATCTCTTCAAATAAATAGTCAAAATACAATTAAAGGAGTAATGATTCATTCTCAAAAATATTGAATATCAAACTGAATGAAACCAGGATTTCATCAGCTTTCAGATGTCGTTGCAGAAGAAATACTAATAAATACTTTTAGCTATTTTATTTGAGAAAAACTTTATTCACCAGTAGCTATTCATTATCTTTCAATTGAAGATAAAAAAGAAATTATTGATCTTTTTAAAATAATAAAAAAAATCGCATCATTTACGTATCTAATAAAGAAACCGAAGAAATCTCAAAAGAAATCCTTTGAAATAAAATTGATTTCATATGAACAGAATCCATTAATAATTATAAAAATATTGATGACACAGAACAAGAAATAGAAAAATCCTTAAAAAAAACCGACAATGACTTTACCATAATTTTGCTATCTTGCGGAGTTACTAGTAGAGTACTTATAAAACGTTTATTAAAAAAATATATAAAAACAAAAAAAAAAATTTTTTTCCTTGATTTGGGAAGTTTTATTGAATGATTTAGAAAAAATACCAGACGATCTCGAGTAAAAAAAGTAGACAAAGAATATTGGAATACACTCAAAGAGGAACTAAAAAACATCTAAAAATTATCTCCCATTTTTTTATTCAATCAATTATTTATAGCTTTTCTAATAAGTTTATAGTTATTTAACTTGTTTTTATCTTTTCTTATTATTATACTATAAATAATCAAAAGCAATTTAAAACATATCATGTTGAAATAATAGACAAACAAACAACTTACTAAATAATTTCTCTCAAAAAAAATTCTATTTCTAACACTATAGTAGGTTCTAAATTGATCTCAAAAAAGAATTCTATTTAAATAATTTTTTTCATCTGATGATGTATTTCGTGATCATTCTAAATCGCTAACTACACAATTCTTTACAAAGAATATTTTACCTCAATGCGATAAAACTCTATGAGCATATTCATTGTCATCTCAATATAAAAACATTTCATTTAGTGGAAATCCAATTTTCTTAATTAAATCTCTATGAAAAAACATTCAACCATAATATCAATCAGCGACTTCCCAGTAAGAAGGGTAATCTGCAGGGTTAATATTAGCTTTAGGCTTTTTGTTATTTAATAATTTAGATTTAATATATCATATAATATTTTTAATATGAAAATTACAAAAAGTATTATTTAAAAATCAAATATTACTTTTTTTATAAAAATCATAAAATCTACTATTTCTTAAAGTTCTATTTCCTAGTAACATTACATTATTATTAAAATCTTTAGTTTTACTTGATATATCATACCAAACGCTAAATAACTCCTTTATTGAAGTATCTTCAATCAGATTATCATCGTCTAATAATAACAATAAATTAGAAGAATCCCCCATTTCATAAAAATATTGAATTCCTTTTTTAAAACCTCATGCAGATCACAAATTTTTATCACACCTTATAATATCAATATTTTTATCCTCACCAAAAACTGTCTGAATTTTTTCATAGGAAGTAAATACAGAATTATTATCAACAACAATAATTTTTTTAACCAAGGAAGATTTTTTTAATTTATCAATAGATTTAAGTAAGTATTCATGCCTATTTCAATAGGTAACAAGAAGTACAGTTAAAGAATTCATAAGTAAATAATAGTATAATATATCTAAAAATTATAAAAATATCACAATTTAATTATAATAAATAATCTTTTAATCAACCTTTCCAATTTCTAATTGATATCTTTGAATTATTTATTAGCTTACTATATTTGGGCCTAGTTACCTTAGTCATAAATCCATTTGAGTTACATTTTTTTAATTTAATATCTTTTCATGAAATTTTAAATATTTTTTTTGCAAAATCGTACCAAGATATTCAATTATTTTCAGTTTCATTTGTACAATGTAATATTTCGCCTTTATATTTATTTATATCTAAAATAATATCCAAAATTGCAGTGGATAAATCTTTAGTATATGTTGGAGCACCAAATTGATCTCAAACTATTTTTAATTCTTTTTCAGTTTCAGATAGCTTCAACATAGTATTTACAAAACTCTTAAATTGCTTCCATCATCCATACAACCAGCTAGTTCTGACAACAATCGCGTTATTAAACTCCTGTTTTAACAATTGCTCTCACAGATACTTAGCCATACCATATTGATTTATAGGATTTGGTTTATCATAGGGTAAATATCATTCTTTTTTAGTCCCATCAAAAACATAATCTGTAGAAATATGCAAACAATCAATATTTAGTTTAGTACACACTTTACCTAAATTATAAGGTCATAGAGCATTAACTTGATAATTCACTAAGTTTCATTCATCCTCAGCCTTCTCTACATCAGTATATGCAGCACAATTAACTATTATATCTATTTTTTCTTTTTTTAATACATTTTCAATATTTAATAAATCAGTAATATCTAGATTATTTTTATCATATCCCACAACTTTATATTTTCTTTTTAATATAGGTATTAAATCATGAGCCAACATACCAGATGAACCTGTAACCAATATTTTCATATTTAAAATGGGTTATTTTCGTAAAAATCTTTTAGATTTTGATTATTTTTATCTTTTTCAGACAAAATCAGATTATTAATTCAATATTTATTTTTTATTTCATCTCGATTTATATTTAAATCCACATCATCAAATTTTATTCATCACTCAGAATTTGTATCATAAAAATTGTCACATTTATATACAAATTCTGTATCATCTTCCAAAGTTAAAAATCAATGAGCAAATCACCTAGGAATTAAAAACTGTTTTTTATTTTCATCAGTTAATTCAATCATTTCACATTTTCCATAAGTAGAGGAATCTTTTCTTAAATCTACTGCAAAATCTAACACTGCTCATTTGATAACTCTAACAAGTTTTGCTTGAGGATTTTTTATTTGAAAATGGAATCATCTAAAGACTCATTTTTTAGATTTACTATGATTGTCTTGTATAAAGTCATAATCAATTCCTGCTTCAAAAAAATCTTTTTTATTATAAGTTTCCATAAAAAATCATCTTTCATCTCCAAAAATCTTTGGTTCTATAATAAAAACATCAGCTATATCTGTCTTTTTAAATTCAAAAGCCATTTATTATTTTATCAAATTTAATAAATATTTACCATAACCACTATTTATCAAAGGTTTTGCTAATTTTTTCAATTGCTCACTATCTATAAATCATTTTTTATATGCAATTTCTTCTATACATCATATCTTTAATCCTTGTCTTTCTTGTACAGCATGCACAAATTCTGAAGCTTGTATTAGAGAAGAAAATGTACCAGTATCCAATCGTGCAGTTCATCTTCACAATATCTTAACCTTCAACTTTTTATTTTCTAAATAATATTTATTTACGTCAGTTATCTCATATTCTCATCTAGCACTGGGTTTTAAATTTTTTGCTACCTCAACAACACTATTATCATAAAAATATAATCCTGGTACTGCATAATTAGATTTCGGATTTTTAGGTTTTTCTTCAATAGATAAAGCATTTAATTTATCATCAAATTCTACTACTCAATATCTTTCGGGATCTGATATATGATAAGCAAAGACAGTTCATCAATTAATATCATTCATATTAGATAGAGTTTCTTCCATATCACTTCCATAAAATATATTATCTCCCAATATTAAAGCTACATCATCATCTCATATAAATTCTTCTCACAGTACGAAAGCCTGAGCTAGACCATTTGGCACATCCTGTACTTTGTAACTAAATTTACAACCCAAATCACTCCCATCTCACAATAGTTGTTCAAATTTTGGTAAATCTGTTGGTGTAGAAATTATCAAAATTTCCGAAATACCAGCAGACATAAGTGTAGAAAGAGGATAATAGATCATTGGCTTATCGTAAATTGGCATAAGTTGTTTACTTACAGCCAATGTTAATGGATATAACCTAGAACCAGATCAACCAGCTAATATAATTCATTTCATAACAAATTTATTTTATAGAGTTAAAATAATTTTTATAAAATTCTATAGTACTCTTTATTCATTCTTTAAAATTATATTTTGGTTTTCGTCATAAGTCTTTATTGATTTTAGAGAAATCTATAGCATATCTTTTATCATGTCATGGTCTATCAGCCACAAACGATATCCAACTATTATCTAAACCAAAAGCATCTAACAAAGTATTTGTTATTTCCAAATTAGTTTTTTCTGTATCTCATCATATATTGTATACTGATCCATTTTTTCACTTAGTAAAAATATCCCATATTGCATCACAATGATCTTCTACATATAACCAATCTCTTATATTTTTTCAATTACCGTATAATGTAACTTTTTTTCAATTAGAAAGAAGCCAAATAAAATGTGGTATTAGTTTTTCTTTATCTTGATTTGGTCCATAATTATTTGAACATCTACTTACAGAAACATCTAGTCAGAATGTTCTATGATACGCCAAGGTTAGTAGATCCCCTGATGTTTTAGAAACACTATAAGGAGAGTTAGGCTTTATAGATGTAGTTTCTTTAAATTTATCATTTGGATCATCAGATAATTCCCCATAAACTTCATCAGTAGAAACATAATGAAATCTTCACATTTCAAATTCTTTATGAAGTATTAATAAATTTAATGTTCACAAAACATTTGTTTCCATAAATATCCCTGGATCTTTTATACTATTATCAACATGTGACTCAGCAGCAAAATGTATTACATCCGTAAAATTATATTTTTTATAAATACTTCTTAATTCTTCTAATTCTCTTATATTTATTTTTTCAAAAAAATAATTCTTTGCATCTTTTACTTCATTAGATATATTCTCTAATTTACCTGCGTAAGTGAGACAATCTAAATTAATAAAATCTATCTCAGGATTTAAGAGCACATATTTATTCAAGAAGTTTGAACCTATAAAACCCGCTCAACCTGTTATTAAAATCTTTTTCATTTTTTTTTGAAGATAATTAACAAATAAATTATTTTTCTTTTATTTTTAATAGAAAAATTTTCAACTCTATAAATTTTTTATAATTAACTCAGACCACAATTCCAGAAAAAAACAAACCTACAATTAATAAATATCAAATATTTCTATATCTAAAAACATCTTCTAAAACAAAAATATTATCTTTGATATAATAAATTACACCAGCCAAGACTAGAAATAATAAAGTATTTTTGATCAAAAACCTATAGTCTATATTTATTGGATAATCTTTTTTTATTATATCGTAGGATCACACAACCATAATTATAATTGCTATAGCAGTTCAAACAATTGCTCACCAAAGTCATATCATTGGCAATAAAACAAGATTTAATATAAAATTAATTAATATAGCAAATCAAATAATTTTAGCTTTTTGACTAACCTTACCCATAGCTCACAGTGTTTGGAAATTTATAGAAAACAATATATTAAATATCAAAAACCATCATCCCAACATCATCAACTGTCCAGAATATAGAAACTTTTGTCCAAAAAATACTGTCGCTATCTCTGGTCACAAAACTACCAAAAAAATAGAAATACCTATAGCAAAAAAACTAATATAAGTGTAGAGAAATTTTTGTAAGTTTGAAATTTCTTTGCTTTGTTTCTTTGCTATCATCTCAGTAAACATAGGAAATAGCAAAGCTATAATTGGTGTAATCAACAACATCAATATCTGCCTAATACTCATATAATTAGTATAATAACCAGCCGCATCTGGGCCAAGCATCACAATCACCATTTGTTGATCTATCTGTCATAGAATCAGAGCAACATTCAAACTCAAAAAAGTCCACAAAGAATATTTCCAATATTTCTTCAAAAAAGTAGGTTCTCTAGTTATGTCTCATTTAAACAGTATTTTTCTATATTTTTTTGCAAAAATTATTATCCCTATCACTAATCATACAAACATACCTATAATCCATGCTATAGCATATTGTGTTAAGTCTCCCACACCAAAAACAAAAAACAATATAGTAAAAACTAATACAGAAAATATTTTGATAAAATCTAGAAGCTTAGAATTAAAAGTATCTTGAAAAGCATTAAAGACTCATATAATAACTTGAAACAAATTTACTCCCAAAAAATAGAAACAAAAATATTTCAATATTTGCACTGCATCAGGACTTTGAAAATAATTAATTGCAAACCATTCAGCCCCAAGAAACAAAAATATTATAATTCCCACACTAGTAATCATCTGAACTCCCAAACTCATCCATATACTAGTTTTGATATAATTTCGCTGTTTTTTTATATAAAATTTTGGCAAAAAATAATTAAGTGATTCAGTAAGTCACAAACCATTGTATGCTGACAATATACTGATAAATCATATAATAGAGTAGAGTACTCCCACATCAGCGACTGAAAGCGTATTTGAAACAATCAACTTGATAAAATACCCACAAGGAGCTGCCAAATATGCAAAAAAATATAACCAAAATCACTTTTTTAGCAGTTTTTCTCCCAATGGCTGATCAGGTAATAAATCTATTTCTTTATTATTCACCATATAGACAAAACCTTAAGTAAAACTATTTCATTGAATAGTCCCCCTGTAAGGGGGAAGCCTGCCTGCCGGTAGGCAGGGACCCACGAAGTGGGAAGGGGGTTAGTTAATAATACTGCCGACCTAAAACCCCATCTAGCTTCGCGAACAACTTCCCCTTACAGGGGAAGAGTTTAACAACATCTATAAACTACAACTTCTTATAAAACTCAAAATCTTTTTCATCCAAATCTCATTTTACATCAAAAACAATTTTTTTATGTTGATTTTTTTCTACTTTTGTAACATAATACTATTATAATGTTATGTTTTTCTATTTTTTGTAACATAGGTCTATAACAATGTTATGTTTTATAATCATTTTCTCAACCTCTCAAATAATTCAATATTTACAAAATATTTAGAGTTTTTAATTTGAATTACAAGCATATATCCACTATTTACTAGTTCTTGTAAATATCTTGAGGATCTTTGTCTACTCATTCACATTCCATCAACTAAAAATTCTATTTTAGTATATGGATGAGAAAAAATTATTTCAAGTAAATCTTTACTATAAATTTTAGGAAGTTTGTCTTTCATAGATTTTTTTGTTTTTCACATCAAATCCCAAATTGATTTTATCATTTCCATAGTATCGAGTGAAGTTTTTTCTATTGCATCAAGCATATACAAAATCCACTCATCCCAAACTCACTTTTCCCTCACTTCTTGTAATAATCTATAATAATTTGATTTATTTTTAATTATATAATTACTCAGATACAAAATCGGCATATTTAATAAATCATTTTTTATTAAATACAAAATATTTATAATCCTACCAGTTCTACCATTTCAATCATAAAAAGGATGAATTGATTCAAACTGATGATGTATAATTGACATCTTAATAAGTGGATCAATATCTTCTAAATCTTCATTTATATATTTTTCCAGATTAGTCATTAAGTCTTTTATTTCTTCAGTATTTTGAGGTGGAGTATAAATAGTTTCTCAAGTTTGATCATTTTTTAATTTTGTTCAAGTTTGAATCCTAAAACCTGCATTATTTCACTCCAATATTTTTTGTATTTTTAAAATATCCGCATTGATAATCACTTTATTGGTTTTAACCTTATTAAAACCAAAAAGTAAAGCATCTTTATATTTAGCTACTTCTTTTGTTTGGCTTGATACAAAACTTTTATCTATTTGTGATTTATAGAGTTCATCATGAGTTGTGATAATATTTTCTATCTCAGAACTATCTTTTGCTTCTTGCAAAGAAAGAGAATTTATAAGTATATTTTGATTTGGTATTTTTTGAGACAATCAATTAAGTTCAGCAAGTGCTTTATGAGCTTTTATTAATTTTTTTATTATTTCTGGTTTTAAAAAATTGTAGTTTAAAAGTAATTCTTGCATGCTAATATAATATTAGAGTTTTTAAATAAAAGTTCTATTTATAAATATACTCAAAAAAGTAAACAAATAAAGTTAAAATCATTTTTTAATCAATTTTTTACAATGATTGATTTTTTGTAACAAATCTATTTCTTGATTATTTATCATATAGACAAAACTTTAAATAAAAATATTTCATTGAATAGTCCCCCTGTAAGGGGGAAGCCTGCCTGCCGGTAGGCAGGGATCCACGGAGTGGGAAGGGGGTTGGTTAATAATACTGCCGACTTAAAACCCCATCTAGCTACGCAAACAACTTCCCCTTACAGGGGAAGAGTTTAACAACATCTATAAACTACAACTTCTTATAAAACTCAAAATCTTTTTCATTTAAATCTCATTTCACATCAAAAACTATTCAATTATCTAATAATAATTTAACATCAACATTTTTTAGTTCATTATGACTAACAGCATATATTACACCATCATATGTTCATTCGATATGTTCCAATATCTCAGATTTATTTATATTCAATTCTTCCATAGTATGTTTTGTCAAACTTTTGTAATAAGGATCATAAGCTTTTATATTTATACCAAAATCTTTTAATTCTTTAATCATTTCAGCGACTTTACTATTTCTAAAGTCTGGTACATTTTCTTTGAAAGTAAGTCACAAAATCAATACTTTTGATCAATTCACTTTTTTCCCCGCCTGTATCAGCATCTTTACTATGCTATTGGCAACAAGTATTGGCATATTGTCATTTATTCTTCTTCCAGCCAGTATTAACTCTGGGTTATATCATACTTCTTCAGCTTTATATGCCAATCGATACGGATCGACTCCTATACAATGTCAACCTACCAAACCTGGAAAAAATTTCAAGAAATTCCATTTCGTTCAAGCAGCTTTCAATACATCGTCTGTGTTTATACCTATTTTATCAAAAATACAACTTAATTCGTTCATCAAACCTATATTTATATCTCTTTGTGTATTTTCAATTACTTTACTAGCTTCTGCTACCCTCATACTTGGTGCTTTGTGAGTTCCAGCTTTTATAATAGTATTGTACATTTGTACTAATTTATCTGCAGTTTCATCAGTAGAACCAGAAACTACTTTTATAATATTCTCTACTGTATGTACTTTATCTCCAGGATTAATTCTTTCTGGCGAATATCCCAAAAAGAATTCTTCATTATATTTCAATCCACTTTCCTTTTCTAAAATTGGCAAACAAATTTCCTCCGTACAACCAGGATAGACAGTAGATTCATATACTACTATTTGTCATTTTTGTAATATTTTTCATATAGCTTCACTAGATTTTTGTAGAGGAGTGAAATCAGGATTTTTTTGCTTATTTATTGGAGTAGGTACAGTCACAATTATTACTTCACGATCTCTTAAATCTTCAAAATCATTTGTGAATTTTATTTTAGATTCACTTATTTTAGATCATATTTCATTGGTTGAATCAACACCATTTTTTAAATCAATTATTTTCTTTTCTGATATATCCAATCATACCACATCCATACCAGCTTTGTCAAAATTATAAGCCAATGGTAAACCAACATATCACAATCATACTACTCAAATTTTCATCAATATGTTTTTACAAATCTAAAATCTTATTTATATCCAGCTGATGCATTTTAAAATCAGCTTCTTTTGTCATAGCTCCAACATGTGGAGTAATAATACAATTTTTCAAATTATTTAATTTTTCACAATCCATATCAGTATCAATATAAGCTCAAGAACTCTTATTAACCTCTAAAAACTTATATAAATCATCAAAATTTATCAATCATCATCTAGCTATATTTACAATTTTTATATTATTTTTCAATTTATCCAACAATTTTTTGTCCAAATATCATTTTGTATCATCATTCAATGGCAAATTGATATACAATATATCAATCTGTTTTCCAATTTCATCTATATTTTGATATTTTTTACAACCCATAGTTTTTTCTATCTCACTCTCATTAACAAATGGATCTATTATAAAAAACTTATTCACTCCAAATCCTACCAATCTTTGATAGATTTTTTTTCATACATGCCCAAATCATATCATACAGACATTCTTGTCTCACAATTCATTTCCCATATAATCAAATCTATCTCCATCAATATTTCAAATATCTTTGATTTTTCTCATCAAAGAAATTGTCCCCCATATAGATAAATCAGCCACAGAATCAGAATTCGCTCCAGGAGAATTAAATATTTTTATTCATCTTTCTTTGCATAAATCACAATCTATATTGTCCAATCAAACACCAATCCTAAATATAAATTTTATATTACTATATTTATTCAAAATACTTTCATTAATTATTACTTTACTACGAACTATTAATCCAAAAATCTCATCATTATCAAAATCATCAGATTCATCCAATAATTCAAATCATCAATCTCTCAAATAAGAAAGATATTCTTTCTTTATTTCAGGCTCTTTTTCCAATAATAGTATTTTTTTCATATTTTGATTTTTAATTTAAATTCCCAAATCAATCATAGTCCCCCTGTAAGGGGGAAGAGACTCGCTTGCGAGTAGGGGGTTAAAACAATACCTACTATCATTGCGAGTGAAATCGAGTAATCCATTTAAAGATAAAAAGAGATTTCTCCACTCATTATAATTCGGTCGAAATGACAGTATTATTTGTCATCTCGAAGTATTCTGTCTTGCGAGAGATCCCTTTCTATATAAAAGAGATTTCTCCACTCATTATAATTCGGTCGAAATGACAGTATTATTTGTCATCTCGAAGTATTCTGTCTTGCAAGAGATCCCTTTCTATATAAAAAAGATTTCTCCACTTCGGTCGAAATGACAGACTTACCATCTACAATGACATACTATCATTTATACTCCTTATACCAATCTACAAATTCCCTTATCACATCTTCAATTTCCAAAGTAGTATTCCACCCAAGTATTTTTCTGGTTTGAGTACTATCTACAGATGTCACAGCTGGTTCTCATGGCAACATATCTACAAATTCTTTTTTGGCTTCTATTCCCAAACTCTTTTCTATTTGTTCTACAAAATACATCAATTCTACCTTATTTTCATTTCACAAATTAAATATATTATATTTTTCATCAGAAATAAAATTCAAAGATTTAATGATACCATTTACAATATCTCATACATAAGTATTGTTTCTTGTCATTTTACCATGATTACGTATTTGTATAGTTTTTCACTCCAATATATTTTTTGTAAATATAAACAAAGCACTGTCAGGTCTTCCCCAAGATCATACGACATTAAAAAATCTCAATCATATAGTCTGTATTCAATACATAGAACTATATGAATGAGCAATTAATTCATTTGTTTTTTTACTTGCTCAATAAATAGATAGTGGTGATTCACATTTATCTTCCACTTCTGCAGGATCTTTTTTATTATTTCCATACACAGATCAAGTAGATGCATATACAAAGTTTTTTACATCATTATTTTTGGAAATATCTATCAAATTATGAAATCAAACAATATTTGATTGTATATAAGTATATGGATTTTTATAACTATAAGTTACTCCAGCTTGAGCAGCCAAATTAACCACCTTATCTATCTTATTTTCTTCAAAAACTTTTTTCAATTCTTCTAAATTCTCTAAATTTCATTTATAAAATTTAAAGTTATTATATTCCTCCAAAACTTTTCTTCTATCTATTTTTAGACTCACATCATAATAATCATTTTCATTATCAAATCAGATAATATTTTTTCATTCTTCCAACAATCTTTTTGCCAAGTGAAACCCAATAAATCCACTTGTTCATGTTATAAATATTGTTTCTGTCATTATTTTAAACAATTAATCACTTAAAAAACTAGCCACCAATTTCAATATCATATCCCTTTCTCCACTTTCACTTGTAGCCACCAAAAGCGTCAAAGCAATCAATGTATCATCATCGATTCTTTTGTCTCAATTTGTACGATAAAGATAATTATTTTGTGCCAAAAATACAAGCAAAAGAAAAGCTCAAATTTTTTTGTTTCCATCAGCAAATGGATGATTTTTTATTATAAAATATATTAAGGAAGCAGCCTTTTCTTGTATGCTAGGATACAATTCTTGTCAGTCAAAAGTTTGGTATACTTGATCCAAAACTCATTTCAAACCATCATTTTTTTCTATTCCAAACATCTCTGAAACTTCTCATTTTGGTAACAATTGTTTTTTCATCTCATCAATAGCTTTTAGAGCATCTTTGTATTCCAGTTTATTGGTTTTTATTATTTTCATATTCTCCAAGGACAAAGTCCCTTCGTCATATTTTTGCAATATTATCCAACTATGAGCATAGTTAGTTACCAAATTCAACATTCATTTAATTTCTTTATTATCCAATACATTGTTTTCTATATTTTTCTTTATCAATGCTACAGCTTTCTCAAATTCATCCAAACCAGTTTCACTCAACCTTTTAGTATTAATTGAATATCATTGAACTAAGTGATTTTTAAGTACTGATGTAGCCCAAATCCTAAAATTAGTAGCATTTTTACTATTTACACGATATCATACTGAGATAATAGCATCAAGATTATAATACTCTATCTGTCTTTCGACAGATTTTTTTCATTCTTTTTGAACTGTTGCAAAAAATGCAACAGTTTGATCCCTATTCAACTCCTGTGTTTTGTAGATATTTCTTATATGTCTGGAAATTACAGACTTATCTCTACCAAATAAATCAGCTATTTGATTTAAATTTAACCAAACTGTCTCATCCTTCAGTTTAACATCAATTTCTGTTTCTCAATTTTTAGCCTTATAAATTATAATTCCTCATGTCTTTTTATCCATGACCCATATATTTATATATAAATGTAGTAAGAATATAGCAATAGTTAGCTTTCTATCAAGTTATTTTTGACAACAAAACTTTACATTATTTAAATCTATTAATCATAATAAATAACAATAAATTCAAGATTGCATTTGTCAGATTTATTGAAATTACCAAACAATAATTAATATTATAATAAAAACGAATCTACTCTCCAAAAAATATTACAAAACCAATAAATGACTGCAATCTACGAATAAAAAATGCGTTTTTCGTCTATTTTTTCGCTATTAAAAAATAGACCCCTAGCGGGAAGCGTTTTTTAAATATTAAATTTTTTATATATCAAAAAATTAAATTTTAGCTTGCTTTAAGATAGATATTTATAATATATAATAAACAATTATATTAGACCATAAAAAATGAGAAAAATCAATATAATATTATCATACTTATCACTACTATCTATCGCTATAATTTGGGATCCCAAATTATATACTTTTTTTTGACCATCTGCACGAATAGCTTTGCTAATTATAGTATTCTCCAGACCTTTAGCAGATATTTTTTCTCAAACAAGAATTTGATTGTATCTTAGAAAAGTAGTTTCAATCAGACAATGAATCTGAATTATTTGCTGAATGTTTGCTTTAGCTCACTGAATAGGTTATTTTTTATCCATAGATTTTACTATATCAAATATTCTTTCAAATTCAGCAATTCGAAATATAAAAACCATGATTTGATCGTGATTACGAGCAATGACATTTATGTTTTTACCACTAATCACATCTCATAGATTTTGGATGAGAAAACTATGAAGAAATCGAAAAACAATACAAAGACTAACATATCCTGCATTTATTATTACAGCAGCACATATAGCTATAGTTACAGGAGAATATATCAAATTTAGTACTATTTTAATAATATATAGTATAATATACTTTTTAGCCTATAAAAAAATTAAAATAGCCAAACTTATTTCTCAAAGTCCATAAAAATTAGGATAATAAGAAATAAAATTTGCATTTTACAAAAAAATAAATATATTTCAGTATGTAGTGTTTTTATCACAAAAATAACATCATAATGAAACGAAGTGAAATAAAAAAAGAATTTAACAAACATATAATACTATCCAACAATGATTTAAAATTAATTACATCAAATTTTGATCGTAGAAGATTATATGAATGGCAAAAAAAATGATATATTACACAAATCAAAAAATGATACTACATTCAAAAAAATAGTATAATTTGAGATATTGGATTTTTTATGGTAGCAAACAAAATATACCAACCGTCATATATTTCACTTGAATCAGCTTTTTCTTATTATGGTATAATTCCTGAATGAGTTTTTAAAACAAACAGTATTACAACAAAAACCACAAGAAAGTACTCAACTCAAATAGGAAATTTTGATTTTTATCATATTAAAAAATCTTTATTATTGGGTTATACCACAAAACAATATAAACAATATAAATACAATATCGCTACAATAGAAAAAGCTATTTTTGATTTTATATATCTAAAAACACAATATGTCAGTATTGAAGATTTTAGTTGACTTAGAATTGATAAAGATCTAGTAAAAAAAGAACGAAATAAACAAAAATTAATAGAATTTTGAAATATATCATCAAACAAAAAATGCCAAAAAAGAATAAAAAACTTTATATCATACATAGAAAATAATGCTTAATTTAGAAGAAATAATAAACTTATATCCCAATTCATTACAACAACAAAAAAGGGCTGTTTTGAGAGAATATTTACAATATAAAATATTAGATTTAACATTTAAAAGTAAATATGGGTATAAATTATCATTTTTATGATGAACAAATTTAAGACTTATACACAACAATCAAAGATTTTCAGAGGATTTAGATTTTGACAACAAAGACCTAACATTTCAAGAGTTTGAAAAATTAATAAATGAAATAAAATATTGATTAGAATTAGAATGATTTGATGTAGAAATAATTAATAAACAAAAATGAGCATACCATTGTCATATAAAATTTTTAAATATACTTTTTGAAAATAAATTAGCTCAAATGAAAACAGAAAAAATCCTAATAAAAATAGACACTTTTGATCAATGATTCAATTATGAACCACAAAAAGAAAAATTAGACAAATTTGATGTACTTAGTATAATCCAAACGACACCTATAGATATGATTTTATCTCAAAAGATTATTACTGCATTTGATCGTAAAAGAGCTAAATGAAGAGATTTTTTCGATATACTATTTATATTAAAACAAACTAGAAAACCAAACTACGATTTTCTAAAACAAAAAATAAATATAGATAATCCTAAAGATTTAAAACAATATATATTAGACAAAATAAAAGAAGAAGAATTAGATTTTAAATTTTTACAAAAAGATGTTCAAAACTTTTTATTCAATCCAAATGATAAGTCTGTCTTATATTTCCATGATTTAATCAAAGAAATAGAGTTTGAATAATATTTTATTTTTTATAAAAAAAATGTCCAAAACCAAAAGAAATGTAGCATTATTATTTTTGTTTTCTGTTTCTATATTAGTACTTACATGATGCCAAAAAAATACAAACACAGAAAACAACAATGTAGACCAAAACACAGAACAATCAGTTGCACAAATAGAACAAAAATTAGTAATTAACAACTGATGTGTTGGTTGTGGTAGATGTATAAAAAACGCACCACAAAATTTCACAATGAATTGAAGAATAGCTGAAGTTATTTCTCAAGAAAATATCGATAGTCAATTAGTAGATAGTGCTATAAAAAATTGTCCAGTATCAGTTATAGAAATCATTGAAGTATAAAAAAAAATATTTAATATTTAAATTCATATACAAAATGAGAAAGTGACCATGCATAGAGAAAAACTGTTCATGGTGCTGTAATCCAGTAAAAATAATAAAATTCACATTAAAAGAACTTCCCAAGGACAAGTATGGAAAAGATTTACGAACTCTTATAGAAGAAGAACGAATACCTAAAGATAAACCAGACGGTGTTAGACTACAAATATATGAATGTTTACTTTTAGATAAAAACACAGAATTATGTAAAGATTATAAAAATAGACCTGAGATATGTAAAAATAGTAGTTGTATAAATAAAGATAGTAATAAAAGTAAAGAAGAACAACATAAAGCAAGTATAAATTCAAAGTTTTATAAAAACAAGTTTAGTAGATGAAAAAAATAGGTTTAATATTTTGATGAATTAGTAATGAAGCGCAAGTTTCTATATCTTCTGCAAAAAATATAATAGATAATTTTGACTACAGTAAATATGAATTAGTTAAAATATTTCGATCTAAAGACAACAAATTTTATAAAATAGAAAGTCTAGACGATATTTGAAATCTAAAAAATCTAAAAGAAATATTTACAAAAGATCTTAAAAATATCGTAGATATGATTTTTCCTATTACTCATGGTAAATATTGAGAAGATTGAATACTTCAAAGCATTTTAGAACTAGAAAAAATACCATATTGTGGTTGTCGTGTATTATCATCGTCTTTATGTATGAATAAAGCTATATTAAAAAGATTTTTAAATAAAAACTGAATCAAACAAGTTGATTTTTTAATTATAGACTATACAACAGACAGTGAAGAAACAATAAACTATAAAATATCCGAAATACAAAATAATTTTCAATTACCAATATATATAAAACCGTCCAATTCATGATCATCAATAGGTATAACTAAATTAACAGATTGGAATAATTTAAAAGAATCAATAGATGAGGCTAAAAAACACGACGACATAATTCTTATAGAACAATGATTAGAAAAACCACAAGAAATTGAGGTGGGAATAATAGGTAATGGAGATATTATATGTTCAAATCCGGGAGAATTGGTCAAAGATTATGATTTTTATAGTTTTGATGAAAAATATATAGAAAAAAGAATGAATATAGAGGTTCCCGCTAACATAGAACAAAAACAAATTAATAAAATAAAAGCATTGGCAAAAGATATTTATAATCTTTGTGATTGTAAAGGTTTTGCAAGATTGGATTTTTTTATAGACAAATGAGTTATTTATTTCAATGAAGTAAATACAATACCTGGATTTACAGAAATTTCAGCATTCCCAGTTTTGATAAAAAACACATGAATGACTTACACAGAAATAATAAACAAAATAATAGAGTTAGCATATTAAAAATGACCCTTGATTTTCTTTTTTAAAAGAATAATTATGAAATATATTTAATAACTAAACATCAAAAATGAATATTTCAATCTGATTTTCATGACCAGCTGGTGGGGGAGTCAATACAGCTTGACTACTCTTAGCAGAACTACTTTCTCAAAAATGATACAATATTTTAGTAGACAAAGAATACGCATCTATTATAAAATGAGACAATAATCTAATTGTTGTTTATATTTCTGATGACAAACCATTTATATCCAAAAAATTAGATTATTTTATATGTTTTGATGATTATTCTATTACAAAAAATGAAAAAATTTATGATTTACAAAATATTATAAATATCAAAGATTTTGATAATAAATATAAAAATGTCCCAGCATTTGGAATTTCACTCAAAATATTATGATTAGATCTCAAAGAGTGAGAAGAAGAATTAAAAAATTTCTTCAAATGAGATATACTAAAATCCAATATAGACCTACTAAAACAATGATATAAATATGTCATTTCGACCGAAGTGGAGAAATCTCTTTCAAAGATTGATAATTTATCAAAGGATTTATGACAAGCTAAAAAATTATTTTTCTGAAATGAAATTTTAGCAAAATGAGCAATGGAAGCTGGACTAGATCGATATAGCGCTTATCCAATGACTCCAGCAAGTAGTATTATAGATGTTGTAGCAAAAGATGATAGAGTGACTTTCTTTCAATGAGAAGACGAAATAGCAGTTAGTATGTCTATGCTTTGAGCAAAATTCGCTGGTAAAAGAGCAATGTGTGGTACAAGTGGAGGAGGATTCGCCTTGATGACAGAATCACTTAGCTACTCAAATCAAGCAGAAATATGATGAGTATATGTTTTATCTCAAAGAGATGGACCAAGTACAGGGACACCAACATTTACAGGTCAATGAGATATGAGTTTTGCACTAAATGCAAGCTTTGGAGAAACCCATCCTATAGTTTTATATCCAGATACTTTTGAAAATTGATATAATCTAATTTGAAAAGCATTAAATCGATCAGATATATATCAATATCCAGTTGTTGTTATGACAGACAAACAATTTAGTGAATCATATTTATCTATAGATCCCAAAAAATTAAAACCAGCAAAAATAGATAGAGGCGATCTTGTTTGACTCCCTTTCGTAAAGGGAGAAGCCGAAGGCAGAGGGATTTTAGAAACAGAATTCAAAAGATATCTAGATACTAAATCTTGAATATCTCCATACTCAATACCATGAACAAAAAACGGAGAGTTTATTGCTAGTTCATACGAACATGATGAATATTGAGCTACAAACGAAAACCCAGAAATTAAGAAAAAAATGGTAGAAAAAAGAGCTAAAAAATTAAAGACATTCATACAAAAAGAATTTAATAAAGATTTTTATGGATATGAAATTATAAACCCTGATGCAAAAAAATTCTTTGTGAGTTTTGGTTTCAATAGATATATACTAGATTCTAAAGTAGACGAATTATGTCCCCCTGATAAGGGGGATAAAGGGGGTTGTAATTATGGACTAATTATTATTACAGTCTTACAACCACTAGATCCTAGATTAAAACAACGATTTACAGATAAAAAATCTCAAATAGAGGAATTAACTTTTGTAGAAATGAATCATTGATGAACATTCCAAAAACTTATCACAAATGAATGTAATCTCAAATCAAATTCTCGAGAGAAAAAGATAAAAAATATTAGAAAAATAGACCTATATCCAATCTTTAAAGAAGATATAAAATAAAAATACCTCCCCTGGGGAAGGGGGACCCAAAGGGTGGTGGGGGTATTTAGAATCAGCAACCCCCAACTAGTTTCACAGAACAACTTCCCCGCATGGGAAGAATAAAACTAACAATTTATCTTAAAATATCTTAAAATGAGAAACAATCTAAATAAATTCCAACGATGTCCATGATGTGGAAATTTCATAATCCATCTAGCCATAAAACAAGCATTACAAGAACTAAATATACCAAAAGAAAAAACTGTAATAGTTTCTTGAATTTGATGTAGTGGTAAAATGAGCCAGTATGTAGATTGATACTGAGCAGAAACACTTCATGGTAGAGGATTACCTTTTGCTACATGAGTTAAACTGGCAAATGATGATTTAATTGTAATTTCATATGCTTGAGATGGAGATTCTTATTGAATATGATTATCTCATTTACTTCATTCATCTAGAAGAGATATAAATTTGGTTCATATAGTAGCAGATAATCAAAATTATGCTCTTACTACTGGTCAAGCATCCCCAACTACACCAGAAGATATAAAAACCACATCTACACCAGATTGAAATGAAATACAACCATTTGCTCCACTAAAACTTACTGAATCAGCTGGATGTAAATTTAATATTCAAGTATCAGATAAAGATTTACCAAATCTCAAAAAAGCTATAATTGATTGAATCAAACATCAGTGATTTTCACATATAAATGTACAACAAACTTGTCCAAGTTTCAAAAAATGGTAAAAAATTTTGTCATTTCGACCGAAGTGGAGAAATCTCTTTAAACATATAAAAAAGGATCTCTCAACAAGCTCGAGATGACAATTTTTATAAATTTAATTGATAATTATCATTATTTAGTTAAAAACCAACTAGTCAACTTTAAAAAATTTTTAACTTTTAACTAAACTAAAGTGTTTCAAATATCTTATTCAAAATGATTGAGAGGAGAGGTACAAATATCAGCTAGTAAAAATGCATCTTTACCAATAGTTGCAGCAAATTATATATTAGACAATCAAGTAAATTTAATCAATAAACCACAAATAGTAGACTTAAAAGTACTAGAAGAAATTTTTGAAGAATGAGAAACCAAATCAAAAGATTTTTTTGATCTAACTATGGAAAAAGCAACAAAAATTAGAACATCAATCCTTTTAATACCGTATTGATTACACAAATACGGATCAGTAAAATTTATAGGTAGTGGTTGATGTAATATATGAAAAAGACCTTTAGATACATTTGATGATGCACTAACTAAAGCTTGAATAAGTATTAGTAATAATAAATTTAAAGAATATAAAGTTACAGGTAAACCAAAAAGAAATATAATGTTACAGGAGTTTTCAGTAACAGCCACAGAAGCTCTTATTACTTATTTAGCATTTCTTCCAAATATAAATTATACTATAAATATATACCAAGTAGCTACAGAACCACATGTCAAAAATGTTATAGATTTTCTTAATAATGCAGGAGCTGATATTACCTTAAATATTGATCATTCAATTACACTAAAACCATCAAAAATAAATATAAAGAATTCTGATTTCACAATAATATCAGATTATATAGAAGCTGGTACTTATTTTGCTATTTGAGCATGAGCTGATGACACAGAAATTACACTAAAAAATGTAAATGTAGATGATTTATCATCTATGTACAATATAGCTGAAAAAATATGAATAGATTTCAAAATAATAGACAAAAATACCATAAGAGTAAATTCATTCAACAAAAAGAATTACAAATGAACAAAATTTGAAACAAGAATTTTTCCATGATTTCCTACTGATCTCCAATCAATATTTGGAACACTATTAACACAAGCCAATTGAAGATCTAAGTTATTTGAAACATTGTTTGAAGGAAGATTTAGTTATTTAACTGAATTGGAAAATCTTTGAGCAGATATTGAAGTTTTAAATCCACATCAAGTTTTGGTCATCTGACCCACAAAACTCACATGAAACTATGTTACATCTACTGATCTTAGATGATGATGAGCTATGGTACTAGCGGGTATTATGGCAAAATGAACTACAAATATAATGAACGAAAACATAATACTTAGATGATATGACAAAATAATGGAAAAGTTAAAAAATATATGAGTTAATATCAAAAAAATAAATGACTAATTATAACAAACCATTTCGAATTACAGAAAATGTTGGAAATAACGTTTTTTGTTTTGATAAAATTTCTGATGCCAAATTATATGTACCAAAATTAATTAAATGAGACGTCTCAAATCTTAAAATCTGAGAAAATGTAGCTTTTCGTGAAGAAAAAAACTGAAAAATAATAGAATACAAGTGACTCAAAAACTTTATTGTCATTTCGAGTGAGTGAAACGAATCGAGAAATCCTTTAAATATAAATAAACAAGAAATTTCTCCATTGCAGTCGAAATGACAAAATATCTATATATTTGACAACCATAATCATGCACTATATTTTCGATATAAAGAATATTTCCAATGAAATATTCCAAAATGAATAGAACTAATCCACATAGATCAACATACAGATATGAACAAATTACCCCCTTTATTAAAGGGGGGCAGGGGGGATTTAAAAACATTAGATAGTGTTTTTAAAATAGTAAACTATCATTGTAATGTCTGAAACTTCATTCAACCAGCAATTCAAGACTGACTAATCTCAAAAGTTCATCAAATCAACACAGAATACTCTTTATTAAATATCCGCCTAAAAAGGGGGATAAAGGGGGTTCAAAAAAATTATATCTTAGACATAGACCTCGACTTCCGATCTCCAGAAATGAGTATCCATGAATACAAAAAAACAATACAAATTACCAAAAAATTAATCCAAAATAGCAGAGTAGTGACTATAGCTACTTCACCTTATTTTCTAGATCAGAACTTAGCAATAAAGATATTAAAAGATTTGTTAAATTAAAAAAACAAGCCCGACAAATAATCAGACTTGTTTATATTGTATTTTTCTTTTTTCCAATTCTAGTTGAGCGAGTTCTTCTTCATTCAGTTCGCAAAACCAATCAGAAATTGGAATAAATGATACATCATATCTAAAGACTTTATCAATTTTTTCAAACAAATTTTTATTAACTTTGTTTGATTCGTCTTTATTTATAACTTCTAATGTGCCTTCAAACAAAGACACACAAGACAAACTTGGATAATACCAGATAACTATAGAAAAAGAATCATCACCTTTACTAAAAATAATTCTTTTTTCTTCTATACTTATTTTTTCTCCAATATCATTTCCCCAAGAAGAAGGAATAGTAATTTCCCAGAAAGATGGTTCTGTAAAGAATATATCAATATCTCTATCTAAATTTTTTAAAGATTTTTTTACAAAACCTTCTTTAAATTTACCATCTTGATTTTTATAACCAAAAAGAACATTAAAGATCTTTTTGCTTACAGATATCTGACCTCCAGAAATATCATTATTCAAACCCAAAGCAAACTGAGCAACAGCATTTGCCATTTTCACTTTAGGGTGATACATTCGTACTTTTCTATTCTCAATTTCCTTTTGAGATAAAAAGATACTAGATATATCATTTTCCATTTTATCAAATTCTTGACGGTCATATTCATCCTTATAGGGTTCATAGTCTATAGGACATTTATAGGCTTCCCTATTAGTAGTATCCTTATCAAAAGGAACACTACTTTTACCCTCAATTAGGTGTTTAAGATAAACAAACATCTTAAATACTATTTTTTTATCATTGCGTTCCATTTTATTTCTTTTTTTGTTTATATTTTAATATACTATTTTAATTCAATAAGTCAATAGAAAAATTAGTATAACAAAAAGAGGATTATTACATCCTCTTTATATATCAAGATTTAACCTTTCACTTTAAACTATTGCCAATCATCGCGGTGGTTTAACTTTTAACTACACTATATATCTAGCTCTTTTACAGTTTTAGCGTGAGTAAGAATAAAGTGTTTTCTTGCTTGTACATCCTCTCACATCAATATTCTAAACAGCCTATCAGCTTCTTCTGCATCTTCTACAGTAATTTGATTCATAATTCTATTGTTTGGATCCATTGTAGTATCCCAAAGTTGTTCAGCATTCATTTCTCAAAGACCCTTATATCTTTGTATTTCTACTTTTTCTGGATCAAATCAATGATCTTGTGGCCTTTCATTTTCTCTATAAATATATTTTTCCTCTTTTCATTGTTTGTATTTATATATTGGTGGACAAGCAGCATATAAGTTTCCATTTTCAATCAAGGGTCTCATAAATCTAAAGAAAAAAGTCAATAATAAAGTTCTAATATGAGCACCATCTACATCGGCATCAGTCATTATTATAATTCTTTCATATCTTAAATTATTCTCATCAAAACTTTCTTTTATACCAGCTCATATAGCAGTTATAAGACTTTTGACTTCATTATTTGCCATTATTCTTTGTATTGCTACTTGCTCAGTATTAAGTATTTTACCTCTAAGTGGTAGTATAGCTTGGAATAGACTATCACGACCTTGTTTAGCACTACCTCACGCAGAATCTCACTCAACTATAAACAATTCTGTTCATTCTTTTCCTCTTTTACCACAATCAGACAATTTACCAGGCAAAACTCATCATGCCATTACATTTTTTCTTAATACTGTTTCTTTTGCAAATTTAGCAGCAAGTCTAGCTCTAGCAGCAAGATTAATTTTTTCAAATATTTTATCAAACTCTTCTTCATTATTTTCAAAAACATTCATCAAATAATCATATACTATTCTTTCTACTTCTTTTCTTACATATGCATTTCATAACCTTCATTTAGTTTGTCACTCAAATTGTGGTTCTGGTATTTTTACATTTACTATAGCATACAAACCATCAGTTACATCACTATATTGAAATTCTCATATTTTTTTATCTATCTTATCTTTTGCTTTTCAAACTTCATTTATAGCAGTTAATAATGCAGATTTAAATCATAATACATGTGTACCACCATCTTTTGTCGGTATATTATTAACAAATGATAAGGTATGATCATTTGAAGTGTTTACAAATTGAAATGTAATCTCAACAAGACATTGATCTCATTCTTTATTTATATAATGAGGAGAAGAAAGTCTAGCCTGTTCTCATACAAGATTATTTAACCAAGTTTTTACTCCTCAATCAAAATAAAATCTTTGTTTTATATCATCTTTTTCACTTATAAATGTAAAAGTAACACCAGAAGTTAAGTAAGCAGACTGTTTCATCCTAGCTACTTCTGTACTTCCATTAAATTCTATAGTATCAAAAACTTTTTCATCAGGTAAAAATTTTACTATAGTACCAGATTTGTCAGTTTCTCAAATTATTTCCAATTCTTTTGTTGGTACTCATTTTTCATATCTTTGTTTATATATTTTTCCATTTTTATGTACCTCTACCTCCAACCATTCAGATAAAGCATTTACTACTGAAGCTCATACTCCATGTAATCATCAAGATACCTTATATACTGATTTATCAAACTTTCAACCAGCATGTAATACAGTAAATACAGTTTCAAGAGCTGATTTACCAGTTTTAGTATGCTTATCTATAGGTATTCATCTACCATTATCATACACAGTAATAGAATTGTCTTTGTGTAAAATAGTAGTTATATGAGTACAAAAGCCAGCCAAAGCTTCATCTACAGCATTATCTACAATTTCTTGTACCATATGATGTAATCATCTAACATCAGTAGATCCTATATACATACCAGGTCTTTGCCTTACTGGATCTAAACCCTCTAATACTTTAATATTGGAAGCATCGTAATTTTTAAAATCAGTCATAAAACAAACAGTTTAAAATCTAAAAAAATTTTTATAATCAATAATTCTTAGTTCTAAATTTCATTTTTTTCTATTTCTGCCAAATATTTTTCATAAGAAGATTCTACATCTTCATCATTTATCTCATTTTTTTTAACTCTTTTACCTTTTTTTCTTTTTCATAATTTTTCTAACTCACTTATTTTAGCAATATCATCTTCAATTCCAAGTATTTTTTGTAATCCTTCATGATCTTTTAATTTTTGAACTACCTTTTGTTCTATTTGTCTAACTCTTTCTCTAGTAACATCAAATTCTTCTCATACCTGCTCTAATGTATATCTAGGTCCATCTATTCCGTATCTCATTTTAATAATCTTAGATTCCCTATCATCAAGCATGGCCAAAATCATGTCCAGGTTTTTTCTAAGTGTATTTTTTTCTGCAAATTGATCTGGTCTTAAAGTATTGGAATCTTCTAATAAATCAGCTAAAGTATCCCTTCATTCATCACCGACTTCTCTATCTAAAGATACATTTCCAAAGATAACCTCTTCTAATTTTTTTATTTTTTTAATCGGAAAATTTAATTCTTTTCATATTTCTTTACTTGTAGGTTCTCTTCAAAATTTTTGAAATAATGTTTGATACATTTTATTATAACTATTTATTTCATCTATCAAATGTACTGGTATTCTTACATTTTTTGTCATATCAGCAATAGCTTTTGTAATAGATTGTTTTATCCACCATGTAGCATAAGTACTAAATTTAAACTCTTTTTCTGGATCAAATTTTTCAATAGCCTTAATTAAACCAATATTACCTTCTTGAATAAGGTCTGAAAAACTAAGCCTACTTCCAAAAAATCTTTTTGCAATACTAATCACTAGTCTTAAATTGGACTCAATTAATTTTTTCTTAGCTTCTTCATCTCCCTTTTTGATTTTTCTAGCAATATCTCTTTCTTGTTCTCATGTCAAAAGAGGTATTTTAGAAATATCATTAAAATATAATTTAATAAAATCTTTAAATTGTTTATCATTTGTTTTATAAACCATACTATATAATTCTACTTTACCAATTTTACTTTCCTTTACTAATTCTTGAGATTCTTTTTCTAACACCTCCTCAATCGTTATGATTTTAATACTTAATTTATCTGACAAATCATAAAATTTCTCTATCATTTTGGCTCCCAACTCCATATCATCTATCTCTGAAATTAGATCTTCTTCATTCACAGAACCACCTTTAAATCACTTGTTTAACAATAACTGTAGTGGTTTTGACAATTCAGTTATATCATCTTGAAATTTTTCTCGCAACTGTTGTTTAATTTTCGCCATTAAGTTTTTTATAAATAATTAAATTTGACAAATAGAATATTTTATATATAATAACAAACGTGTAGTAGAGTCTAGCACTCAAATATAATAAGTTAAACGGGGGACCTCTCCCGTTTTTTTATTTTTTTGAAACGTTTTCCATATGTATTTTTTGGGTAGGATAAGCGAATTCTATTCATTCTTTTTCAAAAGCCTCAATTATTCCAAATATAACTTTTTCTTGTATATCCAAAGATACTATATAATCAGGTTTTTGAATATCATAACTTATCAAAAAATTTATACTATATGGAGCTAGTTCAGAAAGATAAGTCCATTCATATGTAGCAAGTTCTAATTTATCTATTTCTTTTTTAATAATAACAGGTATTTTTTTTAATTTATCTTTAGTAGTTTCATAAGTAACACCTATTGTAAATCTTTTTCTTCTATGATTCATTCTACCATAATTTATTATTTCTGTATTTAATATATTGGTATTTGGTATTACAACTTCTTGTCACGAAATAGTAAGCAAATGCGTTGCCTTAAAATTAACATCTTTGACCACACCTGCTTTTTCTGTACTTCATTCTCAAACAATTATATAATCTCACACATTAAATGGTTTGGAAAAAATTATAGAAAAAGAAGAAAATAAGTCTGACAATATATTTTGTAGCGCAAAAGCTATAGCTATAGAAGCCACTCATAAACTAGCTATTAAAGGAGTTAGGTTTATTCCAACATTTGTTAAAAACATCAAAATACCAATAATCCAAATAACAATATTAACTATCATTTTTATTATTTTTTTTGTTGTTTTATCTTCTTTAACATTTTTCTTTTTAAATAGTCATGATAAAGAAAAAGTTAAAATCTTAACCACTATTTGTATAAGTTGTATTGTTAGCACAAAAAAGAATATTATATTTATAGCAAAATCCAAATTTGTTGGTAGATTTAATATTTTCAATGGAATGTACACCTCTAAAGTAATAAAAAACCCTTTAGATATATTTTTTATGGAATTCAACAAAATTATTAAAAAACTTCTATCTTTATTTTCTGTGTATGTTTTAATCTTATTATGAATTTTTTTCATGATAAATTTTAATCAGAAAAATAACACAAAAAATACTATAACAGCTAATATGATTTTATGTAGCTCATTTCACAAAAAATCAATAGAAAGAAAAGAATTAATAGAATCTATAAGTTTAGAAAAATTGTAATTCATTATATTTTTAAAATACAAAAAAATAAAAGACTTACAAAAAATATATACAAATTTCACAACACATATCAATACAAAATACTTGAAAACAAAAGACATTTTCTTAATTTATATATACAAAAAATAACTTTTAACTTTTAACTAAATTAAAGTGTTTCATTATATTCAATGAGAAATTAAAAAATATCAAAATAAGACTTTCATAACTAATTCATTCATATGAATACAAACATTTTATTTTTGAGATAAAAAAAATTGAGATTTTTTTCTTCATCCACACTTAGATGATAATAAGAAAACAATAATATACTTTGCTTTTGATACGTCAGAACAAAAAACAACCTTTGAAGAAGTATTAAAAGTAAATTGAGTTTGACCAAAAACAGCATTCCAAATAGTTCAATTACCAAAAAACAAATTAGATAATGCTATAAAATCTTTAGATGTAAAATTTTTTCAGTCTATACCAGGTATATGACCAAAGTCGGCAAAAAAAATATTATTAGAACTTAAATGAAATTTTGAACTGGATGATTTACAAAAAATGGATATAGACCAAAAGTTATATAAAAATATCGTAAGTTCTATGAGATGATTATGATATGATACAAATTCTATAAAAAATACATTAAAAAAATATGATTGAAAAATCACAAAGGAAAATACAAGTGAAGTAATCAAACGAATAATTTCCCAAATATAAAGCATCCCCCTTACAAAGGGGGGAAGGAGGGGGTTCGAAAAAACTAAACCCACCAGTCTTGGTCATAAAATGACCGGACCACCTCCCTTCAAAAGGGAGGCTTTATTGTAAAACAAATTAAATGAAAATAAGAAACTTTTGTATTATAGCACATATAGATCATTGAAAATCTACACTAGCAGATAGAATGCTGGAGATTACTGATACAATTAGAAAATCTGACAAAAATCAAGTACTAGATCGTATGGATTTAGAACAGGAAAGAGGAATTACCATCAAACTCACACCTGCTAGAATGCAACGAAAGTGATATGAATTTAATTTGATTGATACACCTTGACACGTAGATTTTCAATATGAAGTATCTCGTTCTTTAGCTTCTGTAGAATGAGCAATCATATTGATTGATGCTAGTCAATGAATACAAGCTCAAACACTTTCTACATTATATCAAGCTATTGATCAAAACATAGAAATAATACCAGTTTTAAACAAAATAGATCTACCTGCAGCAGATCCTGATAGAGTAGGACAAGAGATAGAAAGTTTAATCTGAATAGATAAATCAGAAATATTAAAAGTTTCATGAAAAACTGGCGAAGGAGTAGAACAACTTTTAGATAAAATTATAGAAAAAATAAAAGATCCTCTTACTTTCAGACAAGAAAACAAAAAGAAGTTTTATTCCGATTTAGTCCCCCTTACAAAGGGGGGAAGAGGGGGTTCATTATCTAGAGCCTTAATCTTTGACTCAGTATATGACACATATAAATGAGTACTTTCTTATATAAAAGTGGTAGAATGAAAAATAGAAGCTTGAGAAAAAATAATTTTAGCAAATTCAAAAAATATTATAACACCTACAGAAGTAGGTTATTTTTCTCCAGATTATCTTAAAGATAATTCACTAAAAGAATGACAAATATGATATATAGTAACATGAGAAAAATCAGTTCGTGATGCACAAATATGAGATACATTATTATCATGAGTATCAAAGAATAAAATTGAAGACACAATTTTTCTCAAATCTTTAGCTATACCTGGATTTAAAAAATCAAAACCTTTTGTATATGCTTGAGTTTATCCAATAGATACTACAGAATATGATAAATTAAAAGATAGTTTAGAAAAACTATCATTAAATGATAGTTCAATAGAGTATAGTATGGAAGATTCCAAGGCTCTTTGATTAGGTTTTAGATGTGGTTTTTTATGAATGCTACATATGGATATAATCAAAGAAAGACTACTAAGAGAGTTTAAACTAGAAACTATATTTACAACTCCCACTGTTGTATATCTCGTAAAATCAAAAAACCTTTCTCTAGACAAAATTAAATCATGAGCAAATATAAAAGAATTAATTAAAACCTGATACTACAAACACATACTCAAAAACAGTCCTTCTGTAAGGTCGAAGATCCTCGGCTTGTCGGGAGGGAAAGACCCACAAAGTGGAGAGGAGGTTTGAAACCTCTCTACTTGAGAACTAATAGAAAAATATTCAGAAGAACTCAAACCACGAATGATAGTGAGAGCATGATCAGATATAACAGAACAAGGTGTTATAGAAGAAATATATGAACCAATGTCTGAAATAGAAATAGTATGACCAGAAGAATTTACATGAGAAATTATGAATTTATGCCAAAACTATAGATGAGAAATGAGAAACATGGAACATCTAGATGAAAATAGAGTAGTATGGAAATACTTAATTCCAATGTGAGAAATAATAATTGATTTTTATGATAAATTAAAATCAACCACCAAATGATTTGCTACAATGAACTATGAATTTAAAAAATACAAAAGATCTGATTTAGTAAAATTAGATATATATTTAAATAGTGAAAAGATAGAAGCCCTATCTATGATAGTACACAAAGAAAATTCCTACCATCAATGAAGAGAAATAGTAAAAAAGCTAAAAGAATTGATACCAAGACATATGTTTGTAATACCAGTACAAGCTGGTATTTGAAACAAAATGATTGCTAGAGAAAATATTCCTGCAATGAGAAAAGATGTGATAGCAAAATGTTATGGTTGAGATGTTTCACGTAAAAGAAAATTACTTCAAAAACAAAAGGAGTGAAAAAAGAAAATGAAATCTATGTGATCTGTTAATGTTCCATGAGATGTATTTATCAAAATGGTTGCTAAATAAAAATATATTAAACTTTAAACAAATTTTAAGCATATAAATCTGAATTATTTTCAAAGATATCAGTAACTATCTCCTCATGTCATGAGTTTTTATAATCTTTGACTACATTACTATAGCCCGATTGGTCGCCAACTATTGTATTTCCACCTCAATTGGTATAATAAATTTCTCATTTATCACTATTTTTTACATTAGTATAATTTCAGTATATTCAATCAATTATAGTAAAACTATCAATAAAATTAGAATTATTTCACAAAATTTGATTTATTGCTGATCAAGCTCTACTATGTCCAATTATTCTAATTTTACCCTTAGATTTCATAGGTACAACCATTTTTGAAAAATTATTCACAACACTATTATACCTACTTGCTTTATTATCTCCATTTATTTGATTAGCATCTCACTCAAAAATAAACCACGCCTTTTTTGATCACTTTCAAACAATATTGGAAACAATACCTTTTGAATTTAAACTTTCATCTATTCCACTTCTATCTCAAGGCATATAAATATTACTATCACCATTCCAATCTGTAGGTATCATTCACCAAACCCTACCTCAATCCTTATCTTCATACTCTACTTTTACAAATTTATTATCTTCTACAAGCTCCATTGATATTCAATTTACAACCCTATCTTCAATAGAGTCAAATAATTTGCGATAATTCTCTAATGAACCTTCTTTTAAACCATTCAAACTATCGTTTGTTTCTTTTTTATTTTCTTTTTCCGAATCTTCTTTTTGTTTTTTTGCTTCTTCTAATTCGACACCAAAAAACTTGAGTATAGTATTTTTCAACTCTTTCAATTTTTCTCAAAAAACATCTAATCATAGAGTATCTAAGAATGATTCTTTATTGCTAGAAGTTTCAACCATCAAAGTTTGTATAAAAAAAATAGAATTTACGTAACTTAATTATAATTTAAAATTACAATTTTGTCAAATTTTTCAACTTGAATAAAGCAATTTTTTCTATAATTTTCAATTACTTGCTCCATAATTTATTAGGGGGTATAATTATTCATTAACCATTAAAAAATGATATTAGGAATCGACCCATGAATTAAGAAATTATGATACGCAATTATAGAACCAGATCTAAAAATAATAGATGCTGGTATTTTAGAAATGGATCAAAAAAAATTTGATAGAGTAGAGCAGTATCGCAGGATGTTAGAGATCCATAATTTTTTTGAAAAAATAATCAAAAAAAATAAAATCCAAAAAATAGTAATGGAAAAATATTTCATAACTTCGTTCAACCTAAAGAATGCTGAATTTATCTATGGAATGAGATGAGTAATTTTAACATTGGCACTAAAAAATAATATACAAATAGAGGAGTACACACCTATAGAATTAAAAAAAAGAATTACATGAAATGGAAAAGCAGACAAAAAGTTAATACAAAAATTTATTACGAAATATTTTCATCTCAAGGATACTCCAGAATTTCATGATACTGCTGACGCACTAGGTCTAGCATTTATCTGATCCAAAAAATAAATCCACAATCAATATTCTTCCCTTGGGGGAAGCTGTTCGTGGAACTATTTGAGGGTAAATCAACACAGACGCGATTGGTCCAAAGAGGAGACTAAGGAGTGACTTAAAACAAAGCTAGATGACAACAACGCAAAAACAATAGTCGAGATGATAAATAATATCATATTATAAAAAAAATACATCAAAATTTGCATTTTTTAAAATTTCAATTAAAATTAATTATTTATCGTTAAATAATTAATACAGATGCTTGAATCCAATAAAAACAAAAGATTTATAAAAACTATGTTGATATCGATTTTGCTATTAATTATTTTATGATCTTTATCATTTCATATCTCAGAATGATGGAGTTATTTAGACTCACTATATTTCACAATAATCACTTTTGCAACAATATGATATGGGGATATTACACCAATAACTAACTTATGAAAAATATTAGCAATGTTTTATGCTATATTATGAGTGCCACTTTTTATATGAGCACTGTCAATTATAATAGAATCTAGGATGAAAACTTTTATAATAAATCATTTTGGACATCATGTTAAAAAAATAGAAAAGGAAGAGATTAAAATAGAAAAAAAATTAGCAAAAGAAGAGAAAGATATAAAAAATATAGAAAAAGAAGTAGAAAATATAGAAAAAAAATTCTCAAAAAAAGATGATTCTTTATCAAAAAAAATAATTAAAAAAATATTTTTCAGAAAATAATTATAACTTTTGAAGTCCACTCAATACTTCATATCCATTTTCTGTAATCAAAACCATATACTCCCAATGAGATCATAGATCTCATTTTTTACAATATAAATTCCAGTTATTGTATCATTTTAAAATTATATCCTCACTTTCCAGTGCTGTAATGGGTTCGAAGCAAACCACCATTCAAGTTTCAAATTTTATATTTTTACCTTCTGGATGTGGCCAATTATAAATATTTGGTTTTTCATGAACTTTTACACCCACACCATGTCCAGTTAGAGATTTTATTACATTAAATCAATTATTTCTTATTATATTATAAACTTCTTTTGAAAAATCATATATAAATTGTCCAGGTCATACCTTTTCTAAAGCCTGATCCAAAGCATTTTTTGTCACTATAGTTAATTCATGAGCCAGAGGATTTGCCATTTCTCATCATATCACCACAGCAAAAGCGCTGTCAGATATTCATCATTTATAAATAACTCCCGAATCCACTTTCAAAAGATCTCCATTCTTCAAAACATAATCATCTGGTATCCCATGTACCACACAATCGTTTACAGATAGACATAGATTTGCAGGAAATCCATTATATCACTTAAATGCTCATTTTAGATTATTTTGATCCATAAAATCTTGAGCAATATTTTCCAATTCTATTAGACTTACACCAGCTTTACAATTATCTTTGATTAAATACAAAAGTTGATTTAAATATTTTCCAGACTGACGAATATTCTCTATTTGTTCCTTATTCTTTATTATTATCTCTCCTTTTGCCATTTTTTTCTAATTATTTAATGTAAATCATTTTTTATTTTGTCATCTCGAAGTGTTCTATCTTGCAAGAGATCACTTTTTGTCATTCCGAGCGAAGCCGAGGAATCTATTTATTTAAATAAACAGATTTCTCGTAGTATATTAAACTAAAATATAGGAACAAAGTGACGAAGATTTTAGCTTAATATAGGATATAGTAAATTGAAATAATATATATTAAAAGATTAATTTACTATGCAACAATAACACTCGAAATGACAACCAACTTTTCTACTTTTTAGCATTTACCCACTAGATCCAAATCCCAATTCATTTCTATCTGTTTCATCTAGATTATCAACCTCAATCCAATTTGCATAATGACATTTTTCTATAATTAGTTGTGCTATTTTATCTCATTTTTTTATTTCAAAATCTTGTTCTCCAAAATTTATCAAAATAACCCCCACATCTCATCTATATCCACTATCTATTACTCCAGCCAACACATCTATTCAATACTTGTAAGCCAAACCACTACGAGGAGCAATCCTAGCATAAAATCAGTCTGGTACTGCACAAGAAATATTTGTTTGAAATAATTTTCTCTCTCATTTTTTTAAAAGATAATCTTCAATACAAAAAAGATCATATCCAGCATCAGTAGAAGTGTTTTGTCTTGGCACTATAGCCAATTCTGATAATTTTTTAAATTTTATTTCCATCACTATAAATTATAAATAAATTTTATCTGTTATCCTATGTTAAGTAAAGGATATAGAAAATTTTTTATATTCTTCGTTTCATTTTATTCCACTCAAGAATGACAAAAAAATTACATTTCTATTTCACTCCAATCTTTTACCTTAAAAATACCCTTATCTATATTTTTATCATAATTTTGATTCCAAGGTTTGTCCAACAAATATGCTTTTATTCATTTTTCAGCAACTTCTCTAGCAAAAATTAAATTATCTTCAACCATAACTTCTGCTCATATATCCAAGCAAAATTGAGATTTTGGAGTATCATTAGATTCATCCAGATTTGCCAAAAATATTTCATCAAATATATCTGGATAATAATAATTTATCCAATCTTCAGTTTGTTTTCTGATTATTTCAGGTCTTCATGTTACCACATACAATTTGTATCATTTACTTTTCAAATCCAACAATTTTTCTTTTGCTCATTTTACTGGTTTGATAATTTCAATTGTATTATTTCTTTCAAAGAAATTTAAATCATGCTGATACCTTTCTTCAAAAGATAAATCATATTCTTTTATATTTTCAAATTCATGATCAGTAACATCCTCTCTAGTAATTTTTTTTCACTTTATGTTATAATTGTAATCTTCCAGAAATGCATCAATTGTTTCACATAATACATCATCCATATCCACCGCAATAATTTTATTCATAATTAAGTAATCTTATACTTTAAAAACTTTTCACTTTTAACTTTCCAATTAACTATATTTCTATTTCTGTCCAACATTTTACTTTTATTATTCATTTATGTTTTTTCTTATCATAATTTTGATTCCAGGGTTTATCTATTAGATAAACTTTTATTCATTCATTTGCACATTCGATAGCATTTTCTAAATTATCCTCAATAATGATACTAGCGCCTAGCTTTTTGCAAATATGAGATTTTTTAGTAGAAAATCTAGTAAAAAAGTTAGCAAATACCACACTATCAAATATATGCTTATAGTTAATATAAAGCCATATACCAGTAGCAAACCTAAGCACAAAATGTCTTGCAGTGACTACGTGAAATTTGTATCATTTTTTTTTAAATTCTTTTAATTTTGTTTTTGCTCAAACAACAGGATCTATTTTGTTCCATAATCCTGCACCCAATAAAAACCATAAATATATTCGGACCGAAGCACCTTTACTTATTTCCAATTTTGGAATTTCCCATAAATTATAACTTGAAAGCTCATTCCAAGTTATTCTTTTTCCATTAATACAATTTTTCTTTCATCTTAAAAGAGCATGAGCAGTTTCAGCCAACACTTCATCTAAATCTACTGCGATAATTTTCATACAAATTTTATTAAAGTTAAAAGTTCTTAAAATTTATAAAGTTTTCAGCTCAAAATAACTTTGAACTTTAAACTTTTAACTTTCAACTAACTTAATACTTACTTTTTTTCCAATCATTTTCAAACAATTCTTTATATTTTTTTATAATTTCAGGATCTATTATCAAAATGCCTATTTCTCTATTATTATCCAAGCTGTTATCAGACAAATTCATGCTTCATAAAAGTAAGATTTCATCATCTACCAAAATCATCTTGGTATGATTATAATATTGATCAAATTTTCTTGCTACTGCAGGTCCAAAATAATCCAACAAATCATCACTTGTATCAGTAGCCGAAACAATAAACCTTATATCACTTATCATTTGTCCCCCTTTTTTAAGGGGGAAGTCACGACTTGTCGTGACAGGGGGATTTATTTCTTTGTTTTCTATTTTACCTTTCAATATATCCAAAATCCTTTCATCTACAATATATTGAGTCTGAATTAAAATAGATTTTTTAGAATTCTCCAATATAGATTCTATTACATCGCGACAATTTATATTGCAAACAACCAAATTTGGATGGATATCATCCAACAATATTTCTTCACCATTCCAATCTTTATCAAAAATATTATCTAAACTATTCCATACTCCAGTATTTGTAGAATAAAAAAAATGTTCACGATTTTTATTAAAAGAGGAATGTGTCAGATTGGCTGTTTGTATCCAGAACCCAGAATCTACTAAATTTATTTTACTATGTACATATTCAGTTCACATTTGTTCATCAGATTTTATTTGAAAGTTCATGTATCCAGTAAAATATTCTTCAATTTCTCTCCATGTATTTTTAAATTGTTGATATTTATAATTTTCCATAATTAATTTTACATCTACTCATTTCTCCAAAAGTTGTTTCAATTGAAATTTTATATTCTTTTCAGTAAATTCATAGGTTTGCAACTTTAAAGACTTATCAATATTAGAAAAACTCTCATAAAATGACCACCAACTATTATCAGGAGACCAATAAAGTTCTCAAGTAATGTTTTCTATATTTTTTAATTTTATTTCTACATCATTACGATAATTATTCTCTTTTTTAAATTCAAATTTTATGTCGCCAGTAAAAATACCTGCTACAAAAACAATAATAGCAAAAATCAATACAATTTTTTGAAAAGAAAATTTTCTCATACAAAATTTGACATTTTTTAAAAAATTAATTATAATTAATTTAATAAAATTTTTGGGTCTAGAACGGAATAGCTAAAAATTTCTAACATATTCCATTAAAATTTTCTTAAATTTAGTATACATATTTTCATTACTCAATCAACAGTTG
>CAZCTB010000041.1:0-18890 GCA_964501605.1 uncultured Candidatus Peribacteria bacterium | reverse complement strand
AGACTCTTCCCGCAGTCCTGCGGGGAGGGTTTTTTTGTTGGGGAAAATCCCCCACTGTTTTTAAATCCCCCCACCTGCCTACCGCAGGCAGGCCCCCTTTCTGTCCCCGCACTACTGCGGGGCAGGTGCCGGGGGAACATCAATTGTTTCCCCCTCTTTAATAGAAAGAGGGGGCAGGGGGAGATTTAAAACAAGAGAAGGGAAGCTTTTGAGACTAGTGAAAGTTAGTCAAAAATAGTTTTGACAAAAGGATGGGGATTGGTATAGTGGCATTTGGAGAAAATCCCCCCACCCCCTTTCTATTAAAGGGGGAACATTAGCTGTTTCCCCCTCTTTGACAGAAAGAGGGGGTTGGGGGGAGATTTAAAACAGGAGAAGGGAAGCTTTTGAGACTAGTGAAAGTTAGTCAAAAAAAGTTTTGACAAAAGAGTGGGGATTGGTATATTATAAATATTTATTTGATATTTTATTTGGAATATGAAAAAGAAAACTAGTATTAAAGTACAATGAATTACGGTAAATGTAATTCAAAAACAAAAAAATGATTATATCAGTTTAACGGACATTATAAAAGCAAAAGACTGAGATTTTTTTATTTCAGATCGACTGAGAAACAGGAATACGGTAGAGTTTCTTTCTGTACGAGAAGAAGTAAACAATCCAAATTTTAATTATGGCGAATCTGCCACAATTAAAAGTAAAGCATGATTAAACAACTATAAAATTAGTGTGAAGGAACGAGTAGAAAAAACCAATGCAATATGACTTATAGCAAAAACATGACGTTATTGATGAACGTATGCACACAAAGATATAGCATTGGAATTTGCTATGCGGATTAGTCCTAAGTTTAAAGTTTATTTAATCAAAGAATTTCAAAGACTCAAAGAACAAGAAAATAAGGCTTTAGATCGAAATGTAAAAAGGTTTTTGACAAAAATGAACTATAAGATTCACACAGATGCTATTAAAGAAAACTTAATTCCACATGAGCTTACCAAAGATGAGATAAACTATATTTATGCAGACGAAGCAGATATATTAAACAAAGCATTATTTTGACTTACAGCTAATCAACGAAAAGAAAATAATCCAGATAAAAAATGACAAGGTGAATTGCCTGGTAAAGGCAAGAGAGGGTGACCTGGGTCAAATATCAGAGATTACGCAAGTATAGAGCAGTTGATTATTTTAGCAAATATAGAAAGTATGAATGCAAAATTCATAGAGCTTTGATTGCCACAAAATCAGAGATTAGAGCTTTTAAATCAGACAGCAATTACTCAAATGAAATCTTTGTTAGGCATTGAAAGCAAAAAAGAGTATCTGTGATTGAAATAGACTAGACTATCACTCGTAGTCTAAACCCAGAAAAAAAACAATCGATCTTTACCTCGCAGTATTGCGGTGGTTTGATAAGTTTTTTACCCCGCTCTGCGGGGCGGGGGAGGGTTTTTTTATTTTCGAAAACAATTCCGCATCAGCGGAATGATTTGAGAATAAACCCCCACTTCTGCACACAAATCCCTCCTCTGTCCACAAATCCCCCTATCCCCCTTTATCAAGGGGGCAAACTAACATCACATTTCCCCCCTCTTTGATAGAAAGAGGGGGTTGGGGGGAGATTTGAAACAAGAAAAAAGGGAGATTTAAAACAGGAGAAGGGAAGCTTTTGAGACTAGTGAAAGTTAGTCAAAAATAGTTTTGACAAAAGATTGATTTTTAGTTTTTGATTGCTATAGTGTAGTTGTTTATATGAATAAAAAACAGCCATGAATAGTATTTTAAAAACCAACATCTCTGTTTTTGATGGTTTTGAAGTCAGAAAAGTATGGAACAAAGATGAGCGATATTTCCCTATTAATGATATTGTATTTGTTCTTACGGCAAGCAAAAATGTTGTAGATTACATCAAAAAAATGAAAAGTAGAGATTTAGAACTTTCAAAAGGATGGGGACAGATTGTCACCCCCCTTTTAGTAAAAACTAGATGATGACCGCAAAAATTAAACTGTACAAATACAAAATGAGCTTTTAGATTAATTCAGTCTGTTCCATCTTCAAAAGCAGAACCATTTAAACAATGGTTGGCTTTACTTTGAAATGAAAGATTGGACGAAATTAATAACCCAGAATTGTGAATTCAAAGAGCAAAATCTAGAGCTATTGAGATACGAAGACAGCAATGACATGATGAAAAATGGATAACAAAAAGATTGCAAAGTATAGACAATAGAAACGCCTTTACAGATTTACTCAAAGAAAGGGGCATTAAAAATTGAATTGAATATGCTCTATTGACCAACAAAGTATATAGTGTTTGATTGTGAGTACCTGGTTGAGCATCAGAGTATAGGAATATAAAATGAATAAATAAAAAAGATAGTCTTAGAGATCATATGGACAATTTAGAGATAGCATTAGTGGATTTAGCAGAAGCTTGATCTCAAAAAATTATTGAAACAAAATGAAGTCATTGATTTGATGAAGTACAAAATGATGTAGTAACATGATCATGAATTGCGTGAGAAGCTAGAGAAAAGATTGAGAATAAAATTTGAAAACCAATAGTGTCATCAAAGAATTATAAATTAAAAGATGATAAAAATATTTTAAATAAAATAGACTAGACTATCACTCGTAGTCCAGTCGAAAAACCCCTCTGCCGAAAGGTGGGGGGTTTTTTTTGTAGTTTCAGTTCTACCCGGGTGCGAAGTGCACCCGGATATAGAAGAAAAGAAGATGGGAAAAAGAAGCGTTCGAAAAGATAGTCAAAAAAATATTTGACAAAAGAAAGTAGATTTGTATATTAAAACCACCCGGGTGCAAAATCTCCCCCTAACCCCCTCTTTCTATCAAAGAGGGGGAAAGACAATTAATGTTCCCCCGGCGCCTGTCCCGCAGTAGTGCGGGGACAGAAAGGGGGCCTGCCTGCGGTAGGCAGGTGGGGGGATTTAAAACACAAATAGAGGAAGATTTAAAAAATAACAAATATCACGATGAAAGATATTATACGACGAAACTACAAGCCTAAATTAAAAAAGTTTTCTAGAAGAAATAGAAACAATCCCACAAAAGCAGAAGATATTATGCGAAAAAAAGTATTAAAAAATGATCAAACTGGATATAGATTCAATAGACAAAAACCATTAGATTGATTTATATTAGACCTTTACTGTTCAAAATTGAAACTATGTATAGAAATTGATTGATGATATCATTTGGATCAAGAACAAAAAGAGTATGATGAGATAAGGGAGGAAGTTTTATCTACTTACAATATAAAAGTAGTTAGATATACAAATGAAGATATTTTAAATAACTTATTTTATGTAAAAAATAATCTAACTCAAATATTAAAACAAAGACACCAAGAAATATTGGCACTAGATCGAGAATTTGTTTAGCAGACACCGGGGTTTTACGTCAAAAATAGTTTTGACAAAAGATTGATTTTTAGTTTTTGATTGTTATAATGTAGTTGTTTATCTGATAACAGATTTTATGGATAATATAGCATTTATAGATTGACAAAACCTACATCTTTGAACTAAATCAGAATGATGGTCTGTAGATTTCAACAAATTTAGAATATATCTTTCTGATAAATACAAAATTAAAAAAGCATATTATTTCTTAGGTTACGTACAGGATGAAAATAATCGATTGTATACCAAATTACAAGAAGCATGATTTATTGTAGTATTCAAAAAGCAACAATTACTCATGGAAACTACCAAAAAGTGAAATATAGACAGCGATTTAATTTTTCATGTTATGTCAAAATTATTAGATGAATCAAAAACTTTTAAAAAGATATTATTAGTTTCTTGAGATTGAGACTTCAAAATACTTGTAGATTATTTGATCAAAAAACAAAGATTTTTAAAAATATTATTTCCAAACAAAAAATATGCATCTTCATTATACAATGATTTGATGAACAAAAAATTTGATTATTTAAAAAACATAAAGCACTATATTTCACATTAAAATTTTCTAATAAAAAAAAGAAGGTACCTAAAGCACAGACACTTTTCGGATCCCTTCTAAATCTTCATACAAAATTATTATAATCAAAAAAAATAAAATTGCAAATCGAAAATAAAAAAATACAAACTATCGCTCTTTTTCTTCCTCACTGCAGTTCTGTTGCGATGAGGGAGCTTTATATACTGTCAAAAATAATCTTAATAAAGAAAAGTAGATCAGTATGCTAGTGTTTGTGGAAAATCTCCCCCACCCCTCTTTCCATTAAAGAGGGGGATATTGGGTGTTAATATTCAATGCCAACATTCCCCCTCTTTGACAGAAAGAGGGGGTTAGGGGGAGATTTAAAACAGAGAAAGGGGAAAGATTTAAAACAGAGACAGGGAAAATTTAAAGCAGAGACAGGGAAAATTTAAAGCAGAGTAATTTTTCTAAAAGAAATAGAAACAATTGGATATAGATTGGGAATTTTTTTAACCCCGGGGTCAAAAAAAGATCCTGGGGGTTTGTAAACTTATTTCCTTATCCCACAATTTTGGACATAATTTCATGCAACTTCACACATTTCTTTTAACTCTTGATCACTAAACGCTTCTCATCCAAAGTTTGGATCTAAAGTGTTTCCTCACACATAATTTTGTAGATAATAGTTTTTTGCACCACTTATGTATTTGGCCATATTTTCTATATCTTCTACGGTGTGCATACCCTTTACTACAGTAGTTCTGTATTCATAATCTATTCAAGACTCCTTCAACAATTTAAATATTTTTTCATATCATTCAAAAAATTGTTCATTTTGTTTAACTCATGTTGCTATACCATATTTGTGTCTTGTGTGTTTTAAATCTATTGCTACATAATCCAAAACTCAAGCATCTATCATCTTTTTTACTATATCAAAATCACGTCCGTTTGTATCCAACTTTACCAAAAATCACATCTCTTTTACTTTCTTAGCAAAATCATATAGATCTGGTTGTAGTGTTGGTTCTCCTCCACAAATGCTTATACCATCAAGTTTTCCTTTTCTAGTTTCCAAAAAATTAAATACAGCTTGGTCTGGTATTAAGTCATTTTGTATCAATTTCATTTGATCTGGTAATACAGTTTCTGGATTGTGACAAAAAGGACAACGAAAATTGCATCACATAGTAAAAACTATGCATGCTATTTTTCCAGGATAATCTATAGTTGTACTTTTTTGTATTCCAGATATTTTCATTATAAACTTTCAGTTAAAACTTAAGTCTGAACCTATAACAAGATAAGATCAGACTTTTGTTTTTATTATAGTCCCCCTGTAAGGGGGAAGAGGCTCCGAAGGAGTAGGGGGTTTAAAACCCCACCACCCCCGCAGTATTGCGGGGGTCCCCCTCCCCTTACAGGGGATGAATATTTATTTAACTATTCTTCACAATCACTACCACAATCATCACCACAACAACCTCCACCATTTACCACTTTAGCCATAGCAGGCTTAGCGGCACCTTTTATCAAATTGGTATTTGCATCAAATTCCATACTTCCACAACCACTTCCATACTGCATTACAAAATCATGATTTGCAGCTTTTTGTTTGTCAAAATACTTTCTACTATAAAATTCAGATTTTTTACCTACATTGTATCTGTAAGTTGGAGATAAATATCCCATTACTCTAGTGTAAACTAAACATTTAGTTCTTTTTGATTCATTCATGATTGTAATATAATTAATTTGATAAAAAGGTTTTTTACTCAGTCATTCTGAATGAAATGAAGAATCCAGCCTATTTATACTGGATACTTCGCTATGTCCGCTTACCGGACGGACAGGCTCAGTATGACAAATAATGATTTAATCTACTGTTCCATCTCTTCTAATCTTATCCAACTTTTCAGGATCACTGGTGTATTTTTTTCTAGTTTCCAAATCAAATTTTTCCCCACTATATCATATTTCTTGATCACACATTGGACAATAGTCATGTTCTCCAGCTATATATCCATGTTTTGGACATATAGAAAATGTAGGAGATATAGATATATAAGGCATTTGATAGTTTGATATAGCTTTTTTAACCAAAGCTTTACAAGCATCTGCAGACATTCTCTCTCACATATACAAATGCAAAACTGTTCATCATGTATATTTACACTGCAAGTCGTCTTGTAAGTCCATAGCTTCAAATACATCATCAGTATGTCATACAGGCAATTGAGATGAGTTTGTGTAATAAGGAGCTTCATCAGTACCGGCTTGTATTATTCATTTCAACTGTTTTTTATCTTCTTTTGCAAATCTATATGTAGTTCCTTCTGCAGGTGTAGCTTCCAAATTATATAAGTTTCCAGTTTCTTCTTGATAATCTACCAAAACATCTCTCATATAATCCAATATTTCTTTTGCCAATTCCATTCATTTTTTTGTAGTAATATCTTCTTCTCAATTTGTAAAGTTTAATATTCATTCATTCAAACCATTGATACCAATAGTAGAAAAGTGATTTCTAAATGTGTTTAAATATCTTTTTGTGTATGGAAATAATCATGCATCCAGCCATTTTGCCATCTCTTTCCTTTTTAATTCAAGAGACATTTTTGCCAAATTCATCAAATGTTTTATTTGATTTTTCATTGCGTCTATATCTCATTTGAAGTTGTATCATATTCTAGCTGCATTTATTGTTACTACTCAGATACTTCATGTCATTTCACTAGAACCAAACAATCATCATCATCTTTTTTCCAATTGTTTTAAATCCAATTGCAGTCTACAACACATACTTCTAACCGCATCTGGACTATATGCTCATTCTTTTCTTTTGTCTGTTATTCTACCATTTTGATCTTTTTCAAATTGAGAACCTATGAAATTTTGAAAGTAAGGAATACCATACTTTGCGGTCATTTCAAACATATCATTTACTATAGGATCATCCCAAGGAAAGTTTTCTACTATATTATAAGTAGGTATTGGAAATGTAAACACAGATCAAGCATCATCTCATTCTGTATAAACCTCTATCAATACTTTATTTATCATTTCCATTTCTTTTTTTAGTTCTCCAAACTTTTTTTGATAAGGACCTGTTTCCAATCCTCCAAGCATTAGAGCCTTTTCTTTTAAATCTGGTGGACAAACCCAATCTAATGTAATATTTGTAAATGGTGTTTGAGTTCATCGTCTACTTGGTACATTCAAACCAAATATAAAGTTTTGCATTTGTTGTTTTACATATTTGTGTACTCTTTTTCTTATGTATTCTTTTTTAGCTTCATCAGATTCAAACTTTGCTCCAACCTTTTCTAATTCTCTTTCTTCTTCATTTCGTCTTTTGTGTACAAATGGAGCTAAGTATGTATCAAAAGAACTAAATGCTTGAGCACCAGCCCATTCATTTTGCAAAGTACCCAAAAAATTTATCATTTGATTTACTGCAGATTGTAGATTTTTTGGAGGAGCAGATTGTAACTTTCATTCAACTCCGTTAAATCATTCTTCCAACAAAGCTCTAAGGCTCCAACCAGCACAGTATGGAGTAAACATTCACAAATCATGTATATGATAATCTCCATTTCTATGTGCATTTCCTATTTCTTGCGGATATATATGTGAAAGCCAATAATTTGCAGTAATTTTTTCACTATTTTTCAAAATCAATCATCCAATAGAATATCATATGTTTGCATTTTCATTGATTCTCCAATCCAAATTGTCTAAATATTCTTGCATCGTTTTTCATACCTCTATTACTACATTTTTTGAAGATCTGCTTTGGTTTCTAATTGTACGATATTTGATATATGCTTTTGCTACTGTGTCGTGCCCATTTTTTATCAAAACATCTTCTACAGAATCTTGTATTGTTTCTACTTCTGGTATATTTTTTCCACTTTTTTTTTCGACCAAATCTGATGCTGCCTTGGCTATATCACTTATCTTAGAAAAATCAGATCCACCAACTGCCTCAATTGCTAGTTTTATAGCATTTTCAATTTTTGAAATATCAAAATCTACTATTGATCAATTTCTTTTTTTCACTTTAAATATAGCCATTATAACCGTTAAATTATTGTTAAAAACATTAATATTTATTTAAGTCAGTTCTAAAGAGACAAAATAACTGTACAATATCTCATTATACAAAATGAGTGGTTAAAAAAAATAGTGAAATCAAATTTTTTTACATAAAATCAACTAATTTTTGACAAATTTTCTACTTTATAACACACAAAACACTATTTTTTTCACACATTATCAAATTTTTATCAACACAATATGTTGTGTTTTTTATTTAAGTTCAACTACTATATATGGTGTTTTATTATAATTTCAACGGAAAAACCCAAAAATTTTTTTATACTATGATATCTTTTGGTTAGCACAAAAACGCTTTAATTTGTTAAAAATACCGACAAAAAGACAATTTAAAACTAAAAAAAACCAAAACTTGATTTTTATAAAAAAATTGGTATATATCTTATATATACAAAATAAATACATAAAATATATTTTGTATATACAAAGTATTTACAAAAATATAAAATAATTATGGATTATCAATCATTTCAAAATTTTATAGAAAAACATAATTTTGATCAAAGTGATACAAGGTTGTTAAATGAAATTATGACATCTTGTGTTATTCCTCAAAACACAAAAAAACCAAAAAGAAAATTATATAGTTTCAGATTGAATGAAGAAGATATGCAAAAAATAAAAGAGATGGCAAAAAACCAATGATTACCATATCAAACTCTCGTTGGATCAATATTACACAAATATATTACCTGACAAATCAAATAATTTTTTATGTATTTTTTTCCAACATCAAATTGTATATCAATTGTGTCAATGTTCATTCATTTACACCCTTTTTGTAGTTTTCTTCCAACACCTTAAGTAGTTCTTCTTTTTTTTGTTCTTGTCAAATATCCAAGTTTTTGATTTCATTTTCTAGTATCAAAAATTCTTCAAAATTTCCATCTTCTACTTTTGCCAGATTTTGATTATACATTATATTTATTTAAATTATAAAAAAATCTCCAACAATATGGAGAAAATATTTATATATTTTATTTGCTATTTTTGCTCTATCCATTTGTCAAGTTTTATCTTGCTAAAATGGGAGCTATTTTTTTGGAAACCTCCATTAAAATATCTTTGTCAGATCCAAAATCAAGATTTTTTCAAACAAATCTTGTTTTGTATGATTTTATGTTTATCTATAATAATATTTATTATTCAAAAAAAGCAAATATGAAAATAAGAAAATATTCTTCAAAAGACTTACCAGATATAGTAAAAATAAATGTAGATTGTCGAAAGCACAATTACAAATGAAATGTAGATCAAAAATATTTGGATTCAATAAGTTATGAAAGACAATTAAAAAAACGAAAGAATAAAAAAATTAAATGAAACATTTTTGTAGCAGAAATAGATTCAGAAATAGCTTGATTTATTCATTGATGAAAGTCAAGAGATTGAGAGGGGTTTCCTCCCTATGAGATTAGGTGATTGTATGTTGATCCAAAACACCAATGAAAATGAATTTGAACAAAATTATTCAAATTTCTTGTTGATTTGGTTTGAATAAAATCTTTTTATCTTTGGACTCTTAAAAACAATCCTCAATCTGAATGATTTTACCAAAAAATGTGATGAGTAAAATTTGAAGAGAAAACAAAAGAGTTTTGATGATATCCTATAAAAGAAGTTTGATATAAGTGGGAATAAAACAATATTGATTACAATAAATCTTGTTTTAAAAATCTAAAACATTACACTATAAAAACAAAGTTTAGCTTTAAACTTTATAAACATTTAACTTTTAATTCGCCTATTATGAATCAAGATTTACTCAAAAAAAGACATTCGCTTGCTCATGTTTTGGCACAAGCAGTACAAAGATGACAACAACGAGATGTAGAAGTTGGTATTGGACCAGCTATCGACAATTGACTATATTATGATTTTCTTTTTTCAACCGAAAAACAAATTAAAGAAGAAGATCTCAAAAATATTCAAAACCAAATGGAAAAAATTGTCAAAGAATGACAAGAATTTTTACTTTTGAAAGTAGATGAAAAAGATTCTCATGAGCTTGTAAATGATGTAATGAAACAACAATATAAAGATGAAATGATGAAAGAATTTTTGTCAGAATGAGAAAATATTACTTTTTATGTAAATACTATTGTAGCAGCAGCAAAGGATAATTTGCTTAGATGAGTTGATCCAAATTATATCAAATATTACGAAAAAATTACACAATATTTACAAAAAAAATATCCTGGAAAATTTGATGATAAGTTTGTTACATTTCTTGATATGTGTGAATGACCTCATGTTGGTTCTACAAAAGAAATTGATCCAAAATCATTCAAGGTAGAAAAATTGGCAGGAGCATATCGAAGATGAGACGAAAACAACGTTATGATGACAAGAATATATGTACGAGCATTTGAAGATAAAGCAAAATTAAAAGAATATAAAGAGCTTATGGAAGAAGCAAAAAAGAGAGATCATAGAGTATTAGGAAAAAAACTTTGACTATACAAAATAGATCAAGATGTTTGATCTTGACTGGTTCTTCGAAAACCAAAGTGAGCATTTATTGTCAATCAAATCAAAAGACGATTTGAAGATGAACAACTAAAAGCATGATATGTCCCAGTAATTACACCGCACATTGGTAAGAAAAAACTTCGAGAACAGTCCGGTCATCGATGATTTTACAATGAAGGAATGTTTCCTCCTATAGAATTATGACATTCTTTGGAAGATCGACAAGACAATAGAAAGGCAAAAGAATCAGAAATATATCTTCTAAAACCTATGAACTGTCCATCTCATGTAAAAATATTTACAGATGATATACACTCATACAGAGAATTGCCACTTAGATATTATGAGTTTGGTACAGTATATAGATATGAAAAACAATGAGAGCTTTGAGGTCTTACTCGTGTAAGATGATTTACACAAGATGATGCGCATATTATAGTTTCAAAAGACTGACTTACAGAGGAGTTTTGAAAGGTAGTAGACTTTGCATTTAAAGTTTTAAATCATTTTGATTTTGCTGATATAAAAATTTACGCATCTTTTTCGGATCCAGATTCAGACAAATATGTATGAGACAAATCTATGTGGAAACAAGCAGAAGATACAATCAGACAAATATTGAAAGACAAAAACATAGAACATGAAGAAGAAATGGGAGAAGCTGCGTTCTATGGTCCAAAGATAGACTTCAAAGTAAAGGATGTGATTGGAAGAGAGCGACAACTTTCTACAGTTCAGTTTGATTTCAATTTGCCAGAAAGATTCGACATGACATTTACCAATGAAAAAGGTGAACAAGAAAGACCATTTATGATTCATAGAGCCTTACTTGGATCTTTGGAAAGATTTATGTGAGTTCTTATAGAAAACTATGCTGGTGCTTTCCCTATGCGATTGGCTCCAGAACAAATCAGAATTATAGCGGTAGCAGAGAAATTTGAAGACTATGCTAACAAAATCAAAGATGAACTTTTGGCAAAATGATATAGAGCTAAGGTTGATATCTCAAACGATTCCTTCTCCAAAAAGATTAGAAACTGAGAAATAGAAAAAATTCCATATTTATTCATAGTATGAGAAAAAGAAATTGAAGAAATTACTATTTCTCGAAGGTCTTACAAGACTAAAGAGCAAGGTACTTGTAGTATAGATGAATTTATCAAAAATTTAGATTAAAATATCTTTATTGTAGGGAACACTCGCGAGTATTCCTTACTTTATTTATGTTAAAAATATTGATAGGGAGCGTTTTTTAAATTATTTTTTACTTTGTTTAATATACAATACAAAAATGAAAAAAGAATTTAGTAGAAAAGATATAAAACAAAATAAGTCTAAAATTCAGAAAGTTAAATTACCCAAAAATATTGAGTTCGAATGAGAATTCTATTTTGAACTCATAAACGTAGATGGTCAAAAGTTGGAGCACGTCTGATTTAGGTCCAAAGATTGATCTTTTGAAGATATGATGAACAATCTCCCAGAGATGATGGAACTTCCACAAAAAGCCAAAATTAAAGTAGAAATATTGTAAGAAAATATAACAAAATTTATGGTTTTTTGTTTTTTTTAATTATTGGATTTATTATTATTTCATTTTTTTATTTAATCTAAACAATGTTTTTATAGTAATAAATTGTACATATATTATTGGTGCCAACATCAAAAAATATACTAAACCAAATTTTTCTACTATACCAGTCATTACAAACCCCTTGTGTATAAAAAACATTCAAAACACAAAAAGTGCAACTCCAGGACAAATTAAAGCATAAGATCATACACTTTTTTTAGCTCCTTTTACAAAATCTTTGAAATAGTGATTCATTCTCATTACTCTATATCATAGCCAACCAAATATTATTTGTGCTGAAAGAATTATAGTAACCATTACAAAATTACTCATATTACTTAATTCCATTTCAAATCAATGAGACAAACCATGTCTATGCCTAACCAAACTGATTCCAAATAGTGTTAATATAGGTATCATAATCCAAAGACTTGGACTTCATTCAGTATTTATTCATTTTTTAAACATTTCTTTGAATCCAACCAATAATTTTATTAATACAAGTATAAAAGTAATTGTTAGAAAAAATATAGACAAAGCCATAGCTATTATCGTTGTGGTTGGATTGTTTGACATAGCAGCTGGTCATGCAAATCATACTCCGATCATAGCAAAAGCAAATGCAGCTATCATTTGTCACAAATTGTTGTTTTCTGCTGTAACAAAATTTCATTTTGTCATAATTCTAGCAAAATATTGTCCATATATCTTTAGACCCAAAAAACCTATTAAAGCAAAGAATATCAATGCTATAGGAAAAATATATTCAATTACTCCCCAAAGTCATGGTATAAAAACCAAAGATACTACAAAAAGCACATTCATTGTCATTGCAAGAGTAAGTGGTATGCTCATTAAACTTATTTCATTGTTTGTATTTTTTAGTTTTTCAAATTCTTTTGTTTTTCTAAATTTTTTGTATATTAAAAATTGTACTATAAGTGTTTTTAGGTGATGATACAAAAAAAATAAGATTCAAATGGCAGCCAAAAATATCAATATCATAAATATTAGATTTGACTCCATAAAATATATTTTCAAAGTTTCAAAAGTAGGTACTGGTCAATCGTGCTTTGTCATAAACATCAAGTACATAAAAAAAGATACAGCCAATCAACCAGCTCACAATGATTTCAAAAAAATCAGTGGATTAAAGTTTTTCATTTCAAATATAATTAAATTTATAAAAATACCCTTTTACACATTAGTATGTATTTAAAAACATATGTCATTTCGACTGAGTGAATACGAATGGAGAAATCTCTTTAAGTGTTAAAAGGGATCTCTCGATTACTTTGGCAGTTCTGTCAAATTCACTCGAGATGACAAAGGGTGCATTTTTTACTCACATTTTTTTATAGCGATTGTTTTACCATTTATAATAGCATCTGTTACTTTTTTGTGCGCTTTGTTTACTATTCTATTAAATGTGGGAGCGGATACTCACATTTTTTCTCATCATTGTTTCATACTCATTCAATCTATATTAATAAATTTCATCGCTTCTAGTTCGTCACAAAATATTTCTACTACTTCATTGCTTTTTTTACCACTTGGAGCAAAACATTTAAAATTTGGATCAAGACATACGGTCCTGTTTTTTTTTGGTCTAGACATTAAAATATAGTTAAAAGTTAAAAGTTGCTAAAATTATGAAGTTAATTTTAAAATAATTTTAAAACATTAATGTTTTGTTTTTAATTATTTTAAACACTTCATAAAGTGTAGTCATATTATTTGTATAATTATTGAAAATATAATAATTAAAACAGCATATTCTGACAAAAATCATATTGTTGATGTAGGTAGTATAGTAGACAATAATCATAATCATATGGTTGATCCACAAAACATGGCATTTACTCCACATACTTGAGCAGCCGATATTCATATTACAGCTCATATAATTCAAATCAGAGATTTTTTTTGTTTATTTGCTATTTGTATTTTTTCTTTAATATTTCTAACCAAACAAGTAATAGTTAGAGCAAAACTAAAAACAAATATTGTTCAAAGTATAGAATAATTTCAAACAAACAAGGTTTTTTGTACCATAAAAAATCATCATACCAATGATATTATAAACACAAATCGACAATATTTTGTATTAATTTTATTTAACAATTTTTTCATTTATTTTTTAATAATATTCAAAGATTTTTTATATATTATATATATCCACAAAGTCATTGCCAATCAGTATGCTATGTATTTTATTGTATCAAACAATATGTTTCAAATTATAAATTGTTCTATATTAATTATAGCAACTGAAAAGGCTCAAATTGGGAATATAAATGCTCGCCATATGTCTGAGAATGGTATTTTTTTGTGATTTTTGATGATTTTTATGTATAATAACATTAGGGACAAAAATACCCATATACCGTATCATAAAAATATAAGTGAATATATTTTTGTGATATCAGAAAAAAAACCACTTATTTCCAAAAAATTATTTATATTTAGAAGATTAGCTGTACTTATCATAGCTATAATTGATACTGCTACAGGAGCCAAAACTATATTAAATGTTGGTGCGATATTGCTTTTGTTTAGTCATACAAATTTACTTCTAAAATATACTAAACCTAATGTTAGTAAATATAATATAAATGCTGGACCAAGTAACATAAGATTTATCAATGACATTGTATTTCAAAAATCTCATAGCTTTAATCATAATATTGATCCTGATATAATTATTACAAACATTCATACAGGTGGTATAAACCAAGATCAGTTTACATTTTCTATTTTGGAATAAAATTTCAAATTAATTGGGATTACTAATACAAATATGACTCATAATATTAGTCAAAGTATTCGCAATATAGTAGCTATATACAAATTAAATGCTCACAAGTAAGTTACTAGATTTGTGCTAAACAATATGGATATTAATGCAGAGCTAATAGCGATAGCAGAATATAAATTTGTTTTTTCTAGAGATTTTATATTTTTTATAAATTCTTTTATTTTCAATGTTCATAGTATAAATTGCAAAAATTTTGCCAAAAAAAGCAATAACAAAATCATTTGTACTACAGATAAAATATTTTTTATTAAAACATTTGAAAAGATCATATTTCATCAGATAATTAATATAGCTGTAGACATAATTCATAAGAACACAAATATATTTAATGGTTTTTTATTCATATTTAAATTTTATGTTATGAAACATATTTCATATTAAATTATTTTTATTTTATTTCAATACTTTTTTTAAAACAAAAAAACACCAGCTCTAGACTGATATTTTTAATGGGGCGATCGACGGGTCTTGAACCCGCGACATTCGGTACCACAAACCGACGCTCTACCAGCTGAGCTACGACCGCCATGAATTACTTTATAATAATATTAATGTGTTAAGTATTTATAGATTTGCTTTGAAATTTCAAGATGAATGTTTATGATTAATTTGTTTATATATATAAGTATAATATTTTGAAACTAAAAAAAGTAGACTACAATATTGCGAACCAAAGATTTGATAGATATTTGAGAAAATATTTCAAACCATATCCAGATATAAAGCTCAGTGATATATATTCTCGAATTAGAAAATGAGCAATACTAATAAACAACAAAAAATCCAAAGAAAATTATAGATTAATTCTTTGAGATGAAATAAAATTCAACAATATTGAGACTGGTAAAAAAAAGCCAACGGTTTTTGCCAATTCAAAATCAATGAAGATGGACTTACTAAAGTTAGAAGACATAGAAAAAATGATAATACACCAAGATGACAATCGAATTGTATTCAACAAAAAGGCTGGTATAGTTGCACATCCTAGCAATAAACACATCAATGATCTTTCTATGAATGACTATTTAGACAAATATTGTCAAATAAAACAAATTCATACAGATAGTGATACTTTTAAACCAAGCTTTTGATATAGATTGGACAAAGATACTTCTGGTGTTTTGATAGCAGCCAAAAATTATGATGCACTACAGTATTTAAACGAAATAATTAGAAATAGACAAATAGATAAAGAGTATATGACTATAGTAGAGTGAAGAATACACAAGCATTTACTTATAAATAAGTCTATAGAAAAAATATATGATAAAAAATTTTGAAGTTCTCGTATGGTTTTGGATGAAAATTGACAAGATGCTAAATCTGAATTTTGGAATGAAAACACAGTAAATCACAAAGTTTTGTGAGATATATCTTTGGTAAAAGTAAAAATTTATACCGGTAGAATGCATCAAATTAGAATTCATTTATCTAGTGAATGATTTCCCATACTTGGAGATATAACATATGGAAATCCTGTTTTAAATAGAATGATGTACAAACAGTTGAAAATCAATAGACAAATATTACACTGTAGTAAATATAGTTTTGTAAATTTGGATGGTAATCAAATATCTTTTGAAGCTAAACTTCCGTCTGACTTTCAAAAACTTATGAAATAATATTTATTTTATATATAAATAAAAAATGAAAAAAATTTTTTGGACTAGTATTGTGTGGATATTTTTAGTTATAGCATTCGTGTTTTATATCAAATGGATGAACCAACCTCTTGCTGGTTGAGTTTCAAATTTTATATTAAAAGATGCGACTCAAGTAGACAATTGTATTACGGTTACATGAGAATCTCTTACAGAGGATGAGATTAAGATTAGATTAGATACATTACAAGACCATATAAATACTATTGAAGATTTGATAGAAACTCAAAATGCTGTAGTTACTCCAGACCAATGAAATGTAAGTACAGTAGAAGAAGTTGAAGAAGAGCCAACAGAAGAAGAATTGTTTGATGAATTTAAGACTTGGTATGAAGAAAATAAATAGTTAAAAAACCAAAAATATACACAGAAAATAGCGGCTAGATCGCTATTTTTTTATATTAAAAATACTCTTTATTTTGCTTTTCAAAAGTAAGCCTTAATAAATTAAATCAACCAATCTTGGTTTTTTATTTATTACTTGAAAAAAAAAGACTATTCTTTAAACTCACAAATCGCAATTTATACCTTATATAAGATTACTTATGTCCAACGATAAAAATGAAGTTATACTACGTTTCGACAACGTAACCTTTGCTTATAATGACTGACAACACGAGATATTAGAGTCTGCAGATTTTTCTATCCGTCAAAATACAAAGATTTCACTTATGGGACAAAACTGAGCATGAAAATCTACCATTTTCAAGATGATTACAGGAGAATTAAAACCAGCCTCTGGTAAAGTTAATATTGTAAACTGAAATACTATAGCTATTGCAAAGCAAGTAATTCCTAGGGATCAGATGGATTTTACAATTACAGAATTTTTTGAAACTGCTTTTGATGAAAAAGATTATCAGTTAGACAAAAAAATAGCAGACATATTAAAGGTAGTAAATTTCAATGCACCTATAGATAAACCAATCAAAGAATTTTCTGGTGGACAACAAGCTAGGCTACTTTTAGCTTATGCGCTTATACAACATCCAGATATTCTACTTCTAGATGAGCCGACAAACAATCTTGACGCAGAATGAATTGGCGACTTAATAGCATTTTTGTTTGAATATGACAAGACAGTTGTTGTGATTAGTCATGATGCAGATTTCTTAAATATGTTTACAGACTGAGTGTTGTATTTAAACAAACAAAGACTAAATGTTGAACAATATTGGGGAGATTACTATGATGTAGTAGAACAAATTCAAGCCCAAATAGAAAAAGATCAAAAACAAAACGCTAGAGCAGAAAAAAAGATAGATGACGCCAAAGAAAAAATAAATTTCTTCGCCAACAAATGAGGAAAGATGAGAAAATTAGCCAAAAAGATGAGAACTGAAGTAGAAGAGGCGGAAGAAAATGTAGTAGAAGTTAGAAAAGACGATAGAACTATCTGAAATTTTCAGATTCCATTTGAAAATCTTGTATGACCTATTGTCACAATCAATAAAGTTGGTTTAATGAACAAAAATCATGTAGTAGAAAACTGCAAATTAGAATTAGTCTTAAAAAAATGAGATAGACGTATTTTTGAAGGTCCAAACGGGATATGAAAGTCAACTTTGCTAAAAAGGCTGATGATGATCCACAAACACAAATCATGACTTATGAAAGAATATAATGCTAAAATAGAAAAAAACAAAGAGGATCTTTTTATTAAAGAGCCAGACACTTATCACCCACAAGAATGAGAAGCCATGGTTCATAACAATGTTAGAGTATGATATTACAGTCAAGATTTTGCAGCATTAGACCCTAATATGGTTGTGCGAGATGCCCTATTAGAATCATCTGTAGGTTATATAGATCAAGATGTTTATCGTATTGCAGCACAATTTTTACTTACAGGAAACCTTTTAAAAAATACCATATGATCTTTGTCTGAATGACAAAAATGACTTTTATGTTATGCTCAGTTTGTTTTAAATAAACCTCATTTACTTATACTAGATGAGCCGACAAATCATATTAATTTTCGTCATTTACCTATTATTGCAAAGGCATTAAACAGTTATGAGGGGGCTATGATTGTAGTAAGCCATGACCAATGATTTATAGATCAGTTGAAAGACCTAGAAACGGTGGGTTTACGAAAGCTGTTTAAATAGGTATTAAACGATAATTTTTTATGAAAAAAATTGTTTTTTAACAAACTCTTGATTCTGCTTTTCAAAAGACTATCAATACTGACTGTTACACCAAAGTTAAATTGACAGTAATAGCCAAAAGTTAAAATGTCAGTATAATAGAAGAATATTTATATTCTTTTAAAAAGAAAATGACATTTATA
>CAZCTB010000040.1:0-7323 GCA_964501605.1 uncultured Candidatus Peribacteria bacterium | reverse complement strand
GGTGGACGATAGTACAGGAACTAATACAGTTGGTGGTACGATAGATACTATTGCAGGTGGTTCTAAATCTGGTAATGGTATTCCAGATCAGGTCGTTATTTTGCGTAATGAAGTGACTGGAGAAATATTATCGGTTGCAATTACAGATGATAATGGAGAGTACTTCACTGATCATGTTCCCGATAATAGTGATGTAGAATTGTATGTTACTAGCTTTGAGTACCAAAATTGGACTCCAGCTGGTATTAGTACAGCTACAGACACTCATTATGAAGTCAACTTCGTTGTTGATGGTAATTCCGTTTATCCTGAGGGTACAGGAATTGGTGATATAATGAGTCAATTAGAATTCGAAGTATATCCAAATCCTACTACCGATTTGATCTACCTGGAGAATATATCAGATGGATCACTCCTTCAGATCTTCGATCTGCAAGGAAAATTAGTAGTTTCTGACTCTCGTAGTCAGAAAAGGCATTTGGATGTGTCTTATTTGCCAACTGGTACATACATTTTGGTTATTACCAATGATGGTGCAGTTGGTACACAAAAAATAATTAAACAATAAAAACAGTTTTGGCTTTCTGTTTCTTTTGTTTCTTTGTTCATATAATCAAAATCCCGGCTTTATTTGAGTCGGGATTTTTTTTGATTAAAAAAAGACTTCGGGATTATTTTGTCAAAAAAATATTTGACAAAAGCTTTTGTATTTTTATATTTAAATTGATTTCTTTTATCTATTCGAAATCCTCTTAACTTCTGCAAACAAATCCCTCCAGCCCTTGTTCACAAATCCCCCTATCCCCCTTTATCAAGGGGGCAAGTTAACATCACACTTTCCCCCTCTTTGATAGAAAGAGGGGGTTAGGGGGAGATTTGAAACACAGCCAAGGAATAGGGGGAGATTTGAAACACAGCCAAGGAAACAAAAGGGTTTTCAAACCAAACTTATCCCCCTTATGAAGGGGGACGAAGGGGGTTTAAAACATAGCTCCACCCGGTGTCAAATAGTTATTGTATAGGGACCCCGGGTGGTACAGAAACAAACAAAAATCGATTGACAATTTTTTGTGTAAAATTATAATACAATCCCATATATAGAATTTATATTATAAAAAGGTTAAAATGAGTATTGTAAAAGATAAAGAAATAGTTTCTATACCTAGAAATCTTTTAAATGATTTTGTATCCAATTTTGATAAGATGAAAAAAGTATATGAGTTGATAGATCATACATTGGCAGAAAAAGATATAGAATCCAACAATACAAAATCTTTTAAAAATACTAAAGCATTGTTTAATGATTTGGACAATTAAAAGGACCAATCAATTTAAGAAAAATTACAAAATATTACCCAAATATTTAAAAGATAAATTTAAATATAATTTTGAGAAGTTTTTAGAGAATCAATATGATGTATCACTTAAAACACACAAATTAAAGTGAAAGTTTAGTGATTGTTTTTCTAGTAGTATAAATGATGATTATAGATTTATTACCAAGATATATCAAAATAACAATATAATTGTCTTAGTAAATATATGAAATCATTCTATTTATAGATAATTTTATTAAATTGTTGATAATATTAAATCTGTCCATATTAATTTGTGGATTTTTTTATTATTTTCTTAATATCCCCCTTTATCAAGAGGTCAAATTAACATCAAACTTTCCCCCTCTTTGATAGAAAGAGGGGGTTAGGGGGAGATTTGAAACACAGTCAAGGAAACAAAAGGGGTTTCAAATCAAACTTATCCCCCTTATGAAGGGGGACAAAGGGGGTTCAAAAACATAGAAAAGAGGATCCCCCAAACCATATCTGTCAACAGGCAAGCGCCTTTAGTAAGGGTGGTAAGAAATTCCCTTACTAGGGGGTTATTGTATAAGGACCCCGGGTGGTACAGAACAAGGGGGCAAAAAATCATCCTTATTAAGAGGAGTAAGGGGGTTAAAAACAAAAAAAGATTGGAATAAAAAAAATTATTTTTGATGTTTATCTATATCAAAAACCACCAATTTTTTGTTTTCTACAAGTCTACACAACGCTCTAAACTGTCTATTTATACGAAAATATATTATTCTTTCTTGTTTTGGTTCTCTGTATTTTAATCTATTACCTGTATGCATTCATGACAAAATATTTTTTTTAGATTTTTTGTATTGTTTGGTTAAATTTCTATCTTGCAAATAGTCTAAAATATATTTTTCTTCATAAATTTTTTCAATTTTCATGTTTTTAAATATTTATCAAATCAGATGATTTTCTTGATTTTTCTAATTTATTTTTGGTTTTTTTATTTAATTTATTTTCAGGTATATTTCATATTTCTGTCACAATTTGATTGTCAATCATAAAATTGTACAAATCCATCATATTATCAAAATTTGTTTTAGTTAGATTTATTTTTTCTTGATTTATAGTAATTGTAGTCATTTTCTCAAAATTATATAAAACAATAATTATTAATACAAAATTTAATCATTTTCATTTTTTTTGCAAATCTTTTTTATCCCCCTTAGGGGGGAAATGAAGGGGGGTTTAATTTCCAGCTCCACCCGGGTAGTACAAAAGAGATTTGAAAACACGCAAAAGGAGGGTAGGGGTGTATTAATAATAATCCCCCTTTCAAATAAAGAGAATGAAAATTAACCCCACCTACACCTCCCCTGATAGGGGAGGAATAAAAGGAGGGGTTGAAAATAATTTGCATTTATACAAAAAATATTTAAACTATGGGTACTGGAAGTAAGATTTTATCTGACTTATAGTTCCTGTATGAGTATTCAAAAATTGTATAATACACAGCAGACCGTCTTTGATATGAAGGATTTTCAAAGATTATTTTGAGAACAAAACTACAACAATCTAAAGTCAAAGATATCATATTATGTCAAAAGATGATATATAGACAGGATTCGTAGAGGTTTTTTTGTAAAAAAAGATTTTGATATTTTGGAGCTAGCATGCAAAATATATACACCTAGTTATATTAGTTTTGAGACAGTATTGCAGCAACAAAACGTAATATTTCAGTATGATGAGACAATATATCTAGCTTCGTATCTATCTAGAGATATTCAAATCAAATATAAGGAGAAAATAATCAATATTTGTTATAGAAAGATAAAATGAGATATACTTTTGGATCAAGAAGGTCTCATCAAAAATAAATACTATACTATAGCTAGCAAAGATAGGGCGATAAAGGATATGCTTTATCTCAAGTCAGATTTTTATTTTGATAATTTGCCAGATGGATACAAAAACGCATAGATTAGTTATGACAAAAGTATTGATAGCATTATACAAAAATAGAGATTTATCTGATAAGTTATGATTTAAGTGAGGTACTTGTGCTATGTTTTTTTATGATTTACCTAGATTTTCGGTGGATTTAGATTTTGATTGGCTTTGATGAGATCACAAAAGATATCTAAATATTTTGGAAAATGAATTGTCCAAATTTGGTAAAATTGCAGACAAAAAAGATAAATTTTATACAATATATTATGAGTTAAACTACAAGCCCTGAAAAAGAAACTTAAAAATAGAAATCTCCAAGAGATGATCTAGTGGAGCTTTTGTCACTCAAAATTTTATGTGAGAGAGTATTTTAATTATGTCTAAAGAAGATTTATTTACCAACAAGATGATAGCATTGTTAAATAGAAAAAATATTACCAATAGAGACATATTTGATATACGATATTTTCTTCAATTGTGAGTGGATCTAAATCCGAAATTAATAGAAACCAAAACAAATCAAACTTTTCAAGATTATATCGATCAGGTCAAACAATTTATGTCCAATTATGATTTTCAGAAAGTTCTTTATGGTTTAGGAGAATTAATCGATTCAAATCAAAAGCAATTTGCAAAAACCAAAATGAAAGCTCAAATATTGTGATATCTAGATTTTCTTTAAAACAGACACAAGAAAACCTCAACCATGTCTACCGACAGGCAGGCCTCCTCTAATAGAGGGGCGAACATTAAACCATCCCCCTTATGAAGGGGGAATAAGGGGGTTTAATTTTCAGCTCCACCCGGGGTCAAATAGTCATTGTATAGGGACCTCGGGTGGGACTTTTGGTTTAAACTTACAGATTCTAGTATACCAAGGATGTATCGAGCAGATCTAAAATCTAAATTGTCTTTGAAATGAAGTGAGGTGTACGAAAAAATCGTACAACTGAAATTACCAGCTTCTGATGGTAAAAATTTGAGACTCGTTGTTAATATAATATTATAAGAACTTTTCCCCTTTGAAGTGAGATCCCGCTTTAGCGGGAGAGGGGTCGAGACATAGAAAGTTTTAAAAAGTTAATATTGAAATTTTTACTAATATGTTTAAAGTGAAAATACATATTTTACAATCTTATTATAAAAATGGATATAACAATAAGAGAGGACTGAGATTGATATATAGCAGAAATAAAATCTAAACCCAATATTTATGCTTTTTGATATTCAAAACAAGAAGCATTTAGTGAATTGAAAAATGTCGTAGATATGATGTTTGACTATTATTCTGAGGAAATATCTTTCCAAAAGAAAGTAAAGAAATTTTTAACCAACAAAACTTTTGAGTATGCCATATAAATTTCGTGACATACAAAAAAGACTCCAAAAGCTATGATTTGATATTGTAAGGCAAAAATGATCTCATGTAATATTTTCCAATTGAAAAACAACACTTGGCCAGCAGACCTGCATATTGTTTGAAAAGATATTTCCCCATGAGTAGAAAAGAAAATATTAGATTTTGTAAATTTAAACAAAAAGCAGTTTGATAAGATCAAGTAAATGTTTTGTGGCGACAAATTAGTTCGGCAATTCTACCGAATAAATTTCTATATTTTAATCTGCATTTGTATGCAGTTTTTTTTATTTTTGGAAAAGTAAGGAGGAATATTTCCCCTATCCCCCTTTATCAAGGGGGCAAATTAACATCAAACTTTCCCCCTCTTTGATAGAAAGAGGGGGTTAGGGGGAGATTTGAAACACAGCCAAGGGAAAATAGAGGCAGATTTGAAATATAAACTAATTCTATCTATTATATCTAGCTATATGATCTTTGGTCGCTTGCAACGAGTTGAAATATTTAGGTTTTACAAAATCTTATTCAAACAGCAGCTCTTCAAATGCTATACTTATCATCTTGGCAAATTGTGCTCTAGTTACAAACTCATCTCACTGAAAATAATATTTTCAATCATTTTTTTGTACTCATTTTATTATTCACAAAGATTCTGCTTTTCTGATATAATAATAATCTAGATCAGATCTACTTATATCTACTAAATTTGAGTTTCATTCAATTTCTATATCTCCATATATTTTTGTATATATTTCTATTATTTTTTTCACAACATCTTTTCTTTTTACAAAATCATTTGGATGCAATATTTTTTGACTGTTTTCTATATCATACAATCAATTGGTTAGTCAGTTCAAAAATGCATATTCACTATACCATACAAACCAATCTTTTTGAGATATATCTTTAAATATTGGGATTCTAGGATATATCAAATCTTCAGATTTTATTTGAAAATTATCAAAATTTATTCACATTATTTTAACCAAGGTTTTAAGTATTTCAGATTTCTTTATATAGTCATCTGGATAGTATATTCGTTGATTTTCTTGTGTTCCTTTACCTCTATGCAAGCAAGATAAACGCATATTTTCAATATAGTTGAAACCTCGATGTCATAAAGTATCTTGGAACACTCATTTACTTAAATATGGTGCATCTTTGTAATAATCACAGAAATTCCCAGCAGCACCATGATATTCATCTTCACACTCATTTACTTCACAATCTTCATACTCAAAAAATCAGTCTAATCTTCAGTCATTACAAGTTCTAGTTTGTCATAGACAAGATTTTCCACAATCTACATGATCATGTAAAAATGCTTTTACATCATCTCAATGTTCTATTCTTTCTCACCATGGAGTTCTACAATCTCTACATACTTCATCACAATCTCAGTATCTAACTAAATCTATATCTCAATCCCAAGATCAGTTTTCACATACTATAGTATTTCTTTCACATCTATCTCAGCAATCAACATTATCATATTCATATCATCTTATATAGTCTCAATCATCATAATCTACTCAATCAAAAGTACATCCACAATCATCAACAGTACAAGACTGGTATTGAACAAGTGAAATATTTCCATCCCAAGATCAGTCATCACAAGTTATAGTATTCAAATCACAAGAATCACCACAAGCCACAGAGCTTGAAGAATATCAAGTAATAGTATCTCAATCATTATAATCTACTCATTCAAACGAACAGTCACAAGGTTGAGCATCACAATTTTCAAAAAGAGTAGCATCACTAGATCGCTGTCAATCATCACAAGTCAAAGAATCTTGGAGACAAGTCTCACCACAAGCCACAGAGCTTGAAGTAAATCAAGTAATCACAAAACCATGAGGTCTTTCACGAACTTGTGATTCAGCCCAATCGTATCGACTAGGATCTTCACAACCACAAGGTTCAATAGTACAAGATTGATGTTCAAAAGATCAATCCAGTGTTCAGTCATTACATGTTCTTTGTTCAGAAACACAACGTTGTCCACATTCAAGCAATTCACTTTGGTAAGCAGTTATACTTTCTCCATTACTTATCGTTCATCATCGTGGTAGCGTACAATCACAAGCTTCTACTTCACAAGATTCATACAATGTGCTTGGTGGATCACTCCAACCATTACCTTTACATATTATACTTATTTCTGTACATTCTGATCCACAAGCTACAGATTCTTCTTGATATCATGTTAATATTGTATTCAATGGATATCTTTGTTCTCAAATTTCACAATAATCATTTAGTATGGCACTTTTTTGAAAGTGAGTAGCGAAATAACTAAAATCATTTTGCCAAAGTTGAGTTATTATTCTTTTTTCTCCAATACCACTATCCAATATCACACCTGTATTTGTTCATAAATTTTCTCCAATAATATTTTCCAAAATATTACCAAATATTGAATATCTGTTTACTAAACTACTTTCTGACCATCCACTTAAAGTTATATTCTCATATATATTATTTGTATTTATTAACATCAATTCTCCACTAATTTTTTTGCTATCAGATCAAATATATTTTGTATTATCAAAAAAGTTTCCAGTATAAACGTCAATATCATTACCATCTATCGAGGAAATAGTAAAAAAGTAATTTTGTTTGTTATTCCAAAGTTAAACTGTCAGTGAAATTCCAAAAGTTAAATTGACAGTAGTATTTATTTTTTTGTTACTTTTATTATTTCCAGCTTAA
>CAZCTB010000039.1:0-8641 GCA_964501605.1 uncultured Candidatus Peribacteria bacterium | reverse complement strand
GCCAATGAAAGTACTGAAATTTAAAACACCAAACGAGATTTTCCACTTACATACTCATAAAACTTTCCCAGTGTCGGTTTTCACCCTTTAATGTAGGATAAAATCATTTATTTATTAATATATATTTCTTATTAGATGTCAATACATTTTTATGTTAAATTATTTTGTGCGTTAGTTGATTTTTCTTTTTCTAAAAAAAATTAAATTAAAATAAAAGGGGGCTTCTTCATCTTTTCCTTATTTTTAAAATCCAAATGGGGATATATCATCTAACGTTGGCACTGATCCGATGTCTGTAGAGATAACGGAAGATGTTGGATAGTGGAATGTTAGGGTATCCGAACGAATGTGAGGACTTGCGTTTGGCTCAATGTTCCGGTTTGTTGAGGCAAATGTTCTTTAATGGGGCGGGATGATCCGCCGTTGAGCCGTGAACGTAGTGAATGGTGCAATGGTGGATATGCTGTTGTTGAGTGAAGTCGCGTAGCGCTGAGCCAACAACACATCCCGCCCCATTGAGACGGAAGAGCGAAGAAGAGGACGTAGCGTTAGCGGAGAGTGAAACGGTCCGAAGCGGAGCTATTTCGTCTCAACTCTCCGCTATCTGTAGTGTTTATTAGATAATATTGCTTTTGTGTGTATTATCTGTACTATTTTAGATAGCGGAGAGTTTTATACAATGATTTTATATTTATTTGATACGGTGATGCAAACTGAAAAAGAGAAAATTGATTATTTTATTACTTTACTAGACAATAGAAATTATAGTTCTAGAACATTAGAAATTTATAAAAGGTGTATTAGTTATTTTTTTGATTATGTTAGGATTTCTGGTGATAAAGTTAGTGAAAAAGAGATTTTGAAATTTTTATTTATGCTGAAAGATAAGGATAGAGCCCCAAAGACTATAAATTTATATAAAGAAACTATTAAAACTTATTTTTCTTTAGTTTATGATAAAAAATTTAATTTAGTGACGAAATTTTCTAAAGAACCCAGAAAATTACCAATTGTTTTGTCTAGGACAGAATTAAAAAATATTTTTGATTCATTAGACAATATAAAACACAAAATGATTCTGATGATTACATACGGATGAGGTTTGAGAATAAGTGAGGTTAGAAGTTTGAAGATTAAGGATTTAGATTTTGATCAATTAATAATTCATATTAAGTCTGGAAAGTGACAGAAAGACAGGATTACTATTTTGTCAAATAAGATTGTGGGCGATTTAAAAAAATTTTGTGTTTACAAAAAACTTGATGATTATGTTTTTGAGAGCGAGAGATGAGGAATGTTACATCCTAGGACCTTAGATCATATATTTAAAAACGCCATGGATAAATCTTGAGTACAAAAAGAAGCGACATTTCATTCGCTTCGTCATAGTTTTGCTACTCATTTATTGGAAAATGGGACAGATATTCGTTATGTCCAGTCTTTATTGTGACATGCAAATATACGTACTACTCAGATATATACTCAGGTGACCAATCCTGCTATCAAAAATATTCAAAGTCCTTTATAAAATATTATTCTTCTACATTTATTACTATTTTTTTGTATGGGAAAGAAATTCCATATTTTTTCAATATTTGACTAATTTTTTCTCTTAGAGAAGATCAAACTACAAAAGCTGTTCATTGTTTTGGATTTACAAAAAATACTGTGTGAAATTTGTATCATTTAGCATTAAATTCTTCTATATATGTGTTTGTATAACCCTTGTTCAATACGTTTTCATTTTCGTTTATAGTTTTGTTCAATAATTGTTTTATTTGGTCTATATTTACATGACGAGGTAGGTCGATTTCCATATCTCATCTTATAAGATTTTCTGATTTGATTGTTTTAATTGGCGTGGAAGCCATAGTCATATTTGGTATCAATAGTCTTCTTTTGTCTATTGTTCTTATTATTGTGTGTCTGATAGTTATCTCTTCTACAGTTCAATTTGTATTAAAAGTTCACAATAATTTTACATAGTCTCATATTTTTATTTTTTTGTTTGTTAGTATAAAAAATCATGCTACTACATTTGATATTAGAGTTTCCATTGCAAATCATATACCCAAAGACAATCACGCCATCAATAGTGCTACATCTATACCTATTACTTCAAATATGATTAAAACATTAAATATCATTCATATCAAAAACAATATTTTTCATATTAAATTTGCTAGTTTTTTTGTGTAAGTGCTATTTCATTGTATATTATTTTCTTCGATTTTATTTTTTACTTTATTTACGATTCTTTTTATAAAAATATATATTACTAGAAAAATGACTAAAGCTAACAACGCTTTTTTTATCATATCTACTCAGTTTGTAGATAGGTAGTTTAATATAAAATCTAGTATTTCTTTTCCCATTGTAGCTTTTTAATTTAAAAAGACTTTTTTATTTATTGTCATTCAGTTCCGTGTTGTTGGGTGGGGAGCGGCGAAGTGATATTGTTATGATTTTCTTGTTGTTGTAAGTTTTTCAATATTTTTTCTTTTTCTTCTGCTTTTTCAAATGTTAAAGTAGCATGATTATATGGTATTTGTATACCATTTTTCTCAAATTCTTTACCAATTTTTTCATTTACATATCACACTGCAAAATCTCATATTATTCCACAATTTGGATCAAAGCAGAATATGCATTTTAGATCTATTGAGCTTTCTCCAAAATTTGTCACATAAACTGTTGTGTTATCTTTTTCTTGTACAAAATTAAAACTATTTATAGCGTCTTTTATGACCTCTATGGCTTTTGAAACATCTGAATCATAATGTATTCATATTACCGTATTAAGTTTTACTATATTTTCACTACTAAATGTTTTGATAGGTTTGGATATCATGGTCATGTTTGGTATTACTACTTGTCTGAGATCTAATGTTCTAATTACTGTATATCTTATAGTAATTTCTTCGATTCTACCAAAATATGTTTGATCAGATTCTATTTCTATAATATCTCACATTTTAAATTCTTTGGTATAAAGTATCATCATACCAGCAAACATATTTCACAATATTTCCTTAAAAGCTAATCACAGTCACAGTGAAACTCAAGATATAAGCAATCATATATTCATTCACATAATTTCAAAACTTATGAAAAAAGCAAATATTACAAGGACATAAAATGTTATTGTTCATAGCAATTTTCATATTTTTTTTGCTCATTCTGGATTTCATTCACTCATATTTTTTCTGATGTTTCTTCTTACGACACCAGCTATAATTTTTGATATTAAAAGTAAAATTATAAGTACCAAAATACCAGTACCAACTTTTAAAACAAATCAACCTATTTGACTGTCTGTTATATTATCTACTCGAGATGTTTCTGCGACAGTTTCTCTTATTGTGTCTGTGTTCATAGAAAATATTTTTTTAAATATAAATTCATATATAAATTATATTCCTAAATTTATTAAAATCAAAAAGATAGTCTTTTTTGTGGTCAAAATGATTCCTTTTTATATAATTAATATATAATATGCCTTGTTTGCTTGTAAATGACTATATTTTTTTTAGAATGTAGTCACAAATTTTTAATTAATACTTTTTAAAACAATGAATGAAAATTATTTTGAGGAAAATAGTAAATGAGGTAGTCAAACAAATAATTCTAAAAAAGCAGTATCGATTCCTACTTTGATAATATCTATTATTACTACCATAGTTTTGGTTATTATCATAGTAGCCAAATGGGATAGTATAATGGAAGTTTTTGGTGTACAAAAAACAGGCTCTGAAATTTCTGCTTTAAATGCCTTGCAAGTCTGAGATCAAGTTAGTTTGTCATGAAATTTTTTTGATGGATGAGATATTGTTAATTATACACATATCTTGGATTCTGATGAATATTGAGAAATATGAATAAGAAGTCAAAATATCAATTTAAATAATTATAATGATGAAGTATATTTAGAATGAATAGTAGAAAAAACATATCAATGAATCCCAATTGTTTCTGTAGATACTATTTATTCTTTGGATATGGAAGAAGAGTTGACTGGTGATGTAGAAGATGAAATAGAAGAATCAGAGACAAAATATTTATCTAATGTATGATTGTATTTTGATGAAGATTTTTTTCAAAATTATTCTTTAGTTAATGAATGAAATGATTGAATTTTGAAAATAAAAGATATAAAAACAAATGAAATAATATCTTTGGATTATTTTAAATGTAGCGAATCTGTAGTAAGTCAAAATTGTGATAGATTTAACGAAATGTTTGCTACATCTTCATCACAAAAGTTTGTAGACAAAGATGGAATCTCTTATTACAAACAAGCTGAAGTTCAGTCTTGGTTTTTTTCCAATGATTCATTTTTTGGTTATTTTGCAAATGATGTAGAAGATTCTACATTTAAAAATCTTGTAAAGTATTTGACAGTAATAAATCAAAAATTTGTAGAAAAAAATGTTTTGGAAAAGGTAGATCTTGTTTGTTGGGATGATGGTAAAGCCATGAAAAATGTGGATAACTACGAATTAAAAGTTAAGGATAAAGAGTTTTATTTATTTATTGAGTGAGATGATTGATCTGAGTCTTCTTTGTCTTGTGAGGTAAAAATAAATCCTAGTTTAAAAAATAATGCTAAAATGGTTGATTTAGAGGTTTTATGAGATATTGAAGAGGATAATGAAAAAGAAGATGAAGATGAAGATGAAGAAACTGAAGATAATCAAGATAATGAAGAATCAGAGAATATAGAAATAGTAGAAAATTATGATCGAGATAGTGATGTAGAGCAGTTTGAAATTAATTTAGAAAAAACATTGGAATTTACCTCTCGTAGAGGTCATACTATAGTATTTCCTAGTAGCAATATAGCTTATGCTGGCAAGAGCATACAAGAAGATTTTAGTATAGCCTGAGTAAATTGTTTTTCTGTGATGAATGTAGTAGAATATTCTCAAAAAGAATTGGTTGATCAAAAATGAAGTGTGAAAGTATACGAATGTACAACAAAAGATGGTTTTGATGATTCTAGTCAAAACTTGATTTACAAAAAAGTATGAGATCAAGAGTTTATTATTGAAATAGTAGATCCTTCTTGGGTAAAATTTGGAAACAATATAACTATAAAATAAAAACAATTTATAATTAAAAATAGATTGTGGAGAATTGATATCTCTGACCATCTATTTTTTTGTTTATTTTAATCTAATCTTTTTTTTCTGTTATATGATGATATATTTTGTGTCGAAAAGTAATGAAAAATGCTTGTATTGTAGAAAGTATATATGTCGCTATTATGGTTGTTATAATTCAAATGGTTCGAATTATTCGTTCGTTATTTGAATTTATTATGTTTGTACTTATTAAAAAGTATATTAGCAGAAGTGGTGCAGAAACTACTATTATCATTTTAAAGTAAAACATACACGTTATTATAAATTTCATAATTACTCATTTTAGTGTTATTCACATATTTGTTACAGTAATTCACATACTTTTTTTTATAGCATCAAAAATTCATATTCACTCTTCTACTATCAAAAACTTTGCATATTGCCAAAATATACTAGATATAAGAACTATTATTCACCATAATATTATTAGTCATATCACAAAACCACTATTTAATACGTCCAATGTTATTAATCTCAAGATGGTTATTAAATAAGTATATGGTCAGAACGAGAAAGCTAAGGCATTTAATTCAAACATTGTAAAAAAATCGTTTGCTCACTTTCATACAGCTTTTGATATGCTTTCTTTTTTGTTGTTTAAAAAATGTATGGTAGCAGAGATTCACATTGGATATAAAAATATATATCATATAGCTATAAAAATAGCTATTATTATTACCAATCATACTATATGATTTCTCGTGATTTCATCTATAAAGTATTGAAATATTGTGAATATAGATAGTCCTTTGTCAAATCTATATATCAGAACGTTATTTATATTGTAAGCAAGTAACAATATAATAGATAATGAACGACAAAATCAAACTAAAAAAGATAACCTAATTAATTTAGGTTTTTTTATTAAAAATTTTTTTGTATCTTTTATAAATTGTTTTATCATTGTTTTTTTTATATTTAATAGATTTGTTGATAATAATTCTTTTCTTTTTTTATTCAAGAAGTTTTTTTGTTGATATATATTATGTAATATGTATAAGTTTGATTGATGTTCTGAGTAAGTGTTATTGGTCAGTTGTTAGTATTAACTATTTATCAGAAATATACTAGTAAATTGCTTGCCAATGTTTTTATTTATTATTTAATTATTGTATTATGTGAAGATTTATAAGGAGATTGTTTATACTTTTGGTTCTTTTTACTGTAGCTTTTTTGATATATCGTTATATAAATCCAGATGGAGCTAGTAGATTTGTGGATAAAATAAAATCTATACCTGATAGATTTTCGAGTTCTGAGTCTAATTTAACTTGAGAAGATTTAAATATTACTTGAACTACTTTATCTATAACTTGAGATATAGATGTTTCAAATCAAACCTGAGAAAATGATAATACTTGGCTTGAAGAGTTAAATCAAGAAATTGAACAAATTTTATGATTTTCTGATGATAAAAATATTTCAAAAACTTGAGAAATAGATTTGACCAATTGTGTGAGTTATTTTGATGGATGTAATAACTGTATAGTTGTTAGTTGAGAAATAGCTGGATGTACAAAAATGTTTTGTGAAAAATATGAAGAACCTAAGTGTTTGGAATATATAGAAAATCAAAAGGATCAGAAAGATGAAATAGACCTAACAAACTGTGTGAGTTATTTTGATGGATGTAATACTTGTGATGTTGAGGATGGAGAGACAACAGCTTGTACAGAAATTTATTGTGAAAAATATGAAGAACCAAAATGTTTGGAATATACCTGAGACAATCAAGGACAAGAAAATTTAACTTGAGAAGAAGATTCTAATAATCTAGAAGATCAAGAAACAAACTCTTGAGATTGAGAAGTTGAACAACAATGATTGTCAGAGGATGATTATAATCAAACCAAAAATGTTTTTGCACCAATTGTTGAATAAATATAAAGTTGTAATATTATTTAATACGAAGTATTTGGAATATAAAAAATTCATTCGTTTTTGATTACAACTATACTATTAAGTTTTTATATGAAAATAAAGTTTTATATGTCTTTGACTTTAAAAAAATATATTAAATCAATTGAAAATTGAGAGTTGAAAGTTGAAAGTATTGTATCGGAGTATTTGGATAAAGCAAATAGCAATATTGGTAAAAATGAAAATGCTTTTGTGAGAATACATAGAGATTATGTGAAGAATAATTTAGATAAAATAAAAAATTTCAAGTTAAAATGAGCTCCTATTGGATTGAAAGATAATATTATGACTAAATGATATATTTCTAGTTGTGGATCAAAAATGCTTGAGAATTATGTGGCACCATATTCTGCTACATGTTTTGAAAATATGGAGAAAAATGGATGATTTTTGATGTGAAAGACAAATATGGATGAATTTGCTATGTGAGGTAGTACAGAGACATCTTATTTTTGACCGACATATAATTGTTTTTGAAAAAATAGGATTCCATGATGATCTAGTGGTGGTTCTGCGGTAGCTGTAGCCAAAGATTTGTGTATTGCAGCATTGGGAACTGATACTTGAGGTAGTGTTCGTCAACCTGCAGCTATGTGTGGAGTAGTTTGACTAAAACCAACTTATGGTAGAGTGAGTAGATATGGTGTTCAATCTATGGCTAGTAGTTTGGATCAGGTCTGAACTTTGACAAAAACTGTCGAAGATGCAGAAATATTATTAAAAGCTATTATGTGATTTGACAAAAAAGATAGTCAGTCAGATAAAAGAGCAGATGAAATTATTAAATCAAACAAAAAAATAAATGAATATAAAATAGCATTACCAAAACAAGTATTGTGAGAATGATTGGATTCAAAAATTAAGGAAAGAATATTGGATGTTGTGTCAAAACTTCGTGAAAAATGAGTACAAATAGATGATGTAGATTTACCAGTTTTGGATTACGGTATATCCATTTATTATACTTTGATGCCAGCTGAAGTTAGTACAAATCTTGTTAGATTTGATGGTATAAGATTTGGTTTACAAGAGAATACATTAGATCATTCAAACATACATGAGTATTATCAAAAAATTAGATCTGAGTGATTTGGAGAAGAAGCTAAAAGGAGAATATTGCTTGGTACCTTTTCTTTGAGTAGTGCTAACTATGAGTGATATTATCTGAGAGCTATTAAAGTAAGACAAAAAATGATACAAGACATGGAAAATATATTTGAAAAATACGATTTAATATTATCTCCAACAACTCCAGAAGTTGCTTGGAAGATTTGAGAAAAAATAAATGATCCGTTAAAAATGTATTTGGCGGATATGTATACTGTACCAGCTAATTTGGCTTGATTGCCAGCAATTTCTGTACCAGTTGGGACTGTGGAAGACAATGGAGAACAAATGCCAGTGTGACTACATTTGATGGCGAACAAATGGAAAGAAGATGATTTGTTTGTTGTTGGCGGGGAAATTGAGAAGATAAATGATTAAAGGTTGACTTTTATTATATATTTTATATATTATATTTTAATTTTAATTCCTACATTAAAGGGTGAAAACCGACACTGGGAAAGTTTTATGAG
>CAZCTB010000038.1:0-14699 GCA_964501605.1 uncultured Candidatus Peribacteria bacterium | reverse complement strand
AGAGTCTGATAAAGACAACAAGGAAGATTGAGAAAATATAAAAGACAATGTAACTAGTCAATTATGATGACTTAAATGATCTGTTAGACTTGCTTTATTAGAAACAGAACTTAGTATTACTTGTCCATATTTTTCTGAATTGAAAGAATTGCTACAAATAGTAAAAGAAAATAGGATCGAATTAGCTAGATTAAAACACAATATAAAAGAATGACTAGAATTTGATGCTGTAGAGGGAGATACATCTCCTAGAGTAGAAACAGAAGAAAGTCTAGCATATTCTTGATACGAAAAATTAAAACCATTAAATGATTCTAATATAGAAGTAACACAAGAGGATGTAGATTTTGTAAATCAACAGGCACCTTATATAATAGAAAATTTAGAAATAAAATGAGAGCTTGCAAAAATTAAAAATATAAAAAATAAAGAATGAGAAATGATTTTGGATTGTAAATGACTTACACCATTTGTAAACAAAGAAGCTGCTGCAGATGTAGTATGAGTTGCTCTTATGTTTTATAGAAAAACAGGAAAAAAATTAAATATTAGTAGTGCCTACAGAACTATGAAACATCAATCAAAATTGGTTAGAGAAAATGCAAATAAGCGATATACTAATCCTCAAGGAGTTAGAGTAAAATGAATACCGACAGCAAAGCCGGGTGAAAGTTGACATAATTTATGATATTCTATTGATATTGAGAGTTCTTCTAGGCATAGTAATAAAATATGAGGTGTTGCTTGATTGCAAAAAATTATGAAAATGTTCGATTTTAATCCTATAAGTAGTGAAGATTGGCATTTTGATCATAAAGTATTTGTAGAGGAATATTATAATAAAAGGTCTGAAAGACCAGTAATAGCTCAAAATGTAGAAAATAGTTTTGAGCAAGAACGACAAAATATTGCTTAAAAATTAATTTAATTCCCAAACTTTATACCAAACATCCTTTTTAGGATGTTTTTCTCAATCTGAAATATATCTTCTAAACCAAGTTCTTTGTTTTTTGGCTAGATGTTGTGTGTTTTTTTTTAACAAATTTTCCATTTCCTTTATATCATATTTTCATTGGATATATCATATTACTTCTTTGTATCATATCCCTCACATTGATTGCAGGTTAGGTGAGTATCATTGATTTAAAAGTCATTTTACTTCTTCAATCAGTCAGTTATTTATCATTTCACCTATTCTATTATTTATCAATTTATTAGTTTCTTCTTTATCTCTCCATATACCAATCATTAGTATTGGTTGTTCGACATCTTTTTCTTTGAAAGTATCTGTTTTTGTCTTTCCAGATTTATGAAAAATTTCCAAAGCTCTTAAAATATATCTTGTACTGTTTGGATGGTGTTTCTTAGCTTCTTCTGGATCTATTTTTTTTAATTCTTCGTACAAATATCAAGGTTCTTTTTTTTCCTTTTCTTCCATTTCAGCTCTAAATTTTGGATCTGGTCATATTTCTGGCATATCAAAATTTTTGTAAATTGTATCTATATAGAGTCCTGTTCATCCCACAATCATTGGCAATTTTCATCTTGATTGTATTTCTTTTATGTATTTTTTACCATCTTTTTGTCGCTGTCATGCATTATAATTTTCATTAGGTTCTGCTATATTTATTTGATGATGTGGTATTTTATTTAAGATTTCTTCTCAAACTTTATCTGTACCTATATTCATTTTTTTAAATATTTGTCTGCTATCGCTACTAATTATTTCAATATCAAAAAAATTGGCAAGTTCAACCGATAATTTACTCTTACCAGTTGCTGTAGCTCACCAAATAACCACAATACCATTGGGATTTTTTTCTTTAAATTGTTCTATCAGTTCCTTTGATCATAAAACTATATCTTCAAATTTCATTGAAAAAACGTCACAAAGTAAAAACGTTTCAACGTTGCAACGTTTATTCGCTGTAACGTTTTTTTATTTAATTCAATGTATTTGTGGATTGAAAAATGGCATTTTACTACAACCAGTATTTATACATTGTATACTTCATATCATTTTTTCTCATCATTTATCTACTATAGCTACCTTCCATTTTTCCTCAAACATTTCATTATTATTTTTTAGTTTATATTTTATATTATAAGTATAGTATTCTACATTTTCTTTTTCTGATTCCATTTGTTCCAGGTTTGTTATATATATTTTTTCATTATTTAAATGTGACAAAAAATTTCACATCCAGTTTTCGGTATAATATGTATTAAATACATTAGAAAACTTTATATAGTTATCTACAAAAACTACCAATTCTTCAAACTTTTTTTGATTAATTTTCTGGTAGAAGTTTTTAATTATATTCATTCATTGTGGTTCTACTACGACAGTAATATCTTCATCTTTAATATTTTCATCCTTTTCCTCTAATTCTCAATTTTCAACTATCAATTTTCAATTGTCTTTAGATACATCTTCTGTTATTGTAGATCAAGTACTTATGATTATATCATTATCTATTTGCTTTTTTAAAATATGGTCACTATCTAGATAAAAAGTTTTATATAAAGAAAATATAAATAGTAGCATTGAAAAAATTAATAGACCAAGTGCAAATCTATCAGATTTTTTATTTTTTGTTTTCTTTATTTTTTTACTAGAAAATGTTGTATCTTTTATATCTAAGTGTATTTTATTATTATTTTTTGATAATTTTTTTATATCTTTACCGTGTTTAGATATCCTTGTGTTTACGCTATCTGTTTTTTTTATATTACTAGATTTTTTTGGTCTACCACGTTTACGCTTTATGTTTGTATCTTTGTTTTTTTTCATACTTTTAAATTCTTTTTTTGGTCTACCACGGTTTGTGCTTTTGCTTTTTTTTGTTTTTGTAGGCATTTATTTACTTATAACACAATAAAATTTAATTTGCAGCTTTGCAATATTTAAATAATTTAAGGTCTTAGTGTATTACATCCAATGTATAACTATACCAATCTTCAAAAGCATCGAAGAATTCGTCATAATTATCAAATTCTTTGTTTCGTCTATCATTTATTATATCTTCCATATTATCATATAGTTCATCAGACATATCATCCCAATTATCATCATCTCTAAGATCTCTATTTTCTATTTTTAATTGACGTATTAGTCTAGGTCGAACATCATGAATTCTTTCTATAGTTTCTAGTTCAGCATTTGTAAATCAATCTACATCACTATCTTGATTACCATTATCACCGACATCAAAATCCTGTTCAGCATCGATATAACCGTCTTCAACAGTGATAGTATAATCATCTTCATAATCAAACCAAACTTCGAATTCTAGATAACCGTTGTCAAAATCAACTTCGATTTCTCAGTTATAATCAAGATCATATTCATCATCAGAGAAATCATTAGATCTAATCTCTAGATCATATTCATCAGCATCGTATCAATCTCTTTCAAACTTTAGAGTAACTTCATCATCATAATCATAGATTCTATCACCATCATCATCAAGAGCTTTAATTCTAACAGTAGTTCGTTCATCTTTATCAGGAGAATCGTCTTCAACATAATAGAAATCAAATTCATCTAGATCATTATTTGAAGAAGATCAATCACTTCGTTCACCATCATCAAAATCATAATATTCGTATATTTCTCAATATTCTTCATCTAACCAAACATATAGTTTTAAATTGCTTGTCCTATTTGAGTTATAATAAAAACTTCAATTACATGCTCATGCTTCATCTCGTTCTCAAGAGGGTAGTTGATAACTACACCTTAAACTTGGTGTTCATGCTCATTGATAATCACTAATTTCAGAATTTAATTCATATGTATTACTTCAAATTTTATCAATATCTACGCAAACTGTACCTACAAAATCATCAGTAAGTTCTTGTTTACAATAATCTTTGTTGTTATCATAATAGTCAACTACATCATCATTATTATCATAACAAACAGTCTCCCATTCATATATATCTACCTCTTCACAGGCATAAGAAAATCAAAATAAACCAAGAAGTATTGTTGTACCCAACAAAAAACTAAATAATTTTTTCATCTTTTTTAATTAAATTGATAAAAAGTCCAGAAAAATCGTATACTATTAAAATTATATACAGATTTTTAGTTGATATGCAAATGAGAATTGATATATAAACAAGTGTTTATCCTATATAAAAAATAAAAATGAAAATAATTTCAAAGATTCTTACTCGAATATTTTTGCTAGCTTTTGTTTTTTTACTTGTTAACTTAATTTATGGTTGTTTTAAATACGATGGAGTAAAAAACTATATGCAAATATTAAATGAAAAAGATCGAGATACTAGTATCTGACAAGTTAGTATATCAGATCCAATATCTATCTTTTGATTATTCAATACTGATACAACAAACAATGAAAATTCCAATTTAGAACAAGATCAAAAAACCATACCAGACTCGACAGAAAACGAAGAAGAAATAGAAAAAATAGATACACAAGATACAAGTACAGGTTCAAATGAGATGGACCCATATGACCCAGAGTTTGAAGATGAATTCAATAGTTTTTTTTGAGGTAATGAAGATGATCAAGAATGAAACAAAAATGATAAAGTGATAGATTCATCAAACGATATTATTACATGAGACAAAACCACATCTGTTTGACAACAATTGTTAGAAAAGTTTAATGAATAGTTTTTTCAATTGATAATTGATAATTATAAATGGATAATATTATAGTATCTTGAAATCAACAAATAATAAAAAAATATAATGGAATAAAAATTAAATCTCAAATATCTACAAAAAAAAACAATATCCAATTTAAATATTTGATTTTGTGTAGTGATTCAAGTGTTGATATAAATTTTGATATAAATTCTCAAAATGTAAAAGGAGATGTTTTTGTTATATCTTATGGTAAAAAACCCGTAAGTGTAAATTTACTAAACAAAATAAATAGTTCAGACTCTATAGTAAATGTACTAATTTTGTCTTTTATTCAATCTGATGATTTGTTCGATATACAGGGTAGTATAAACCTCTGAAAAAATATTCACAATTCACAGTGACATCTGTTAGAAAAAAACATAATTTTGGGAGAAAAAGTAAGAATTAAGGCGTTGCCCAGGTTGGATGTTTATTCAAACAATGTAAAAGCTACACATGGAGTAAGCATAGAAAAGATAAACAAAGACAATATGTTTTATTTAGAGAGTAAGGGATTAAACAAAGGTTTGTCCAAAGAAGTTATTATAAGATGAAATATTAAAAGCATATTAAATCAATTTACAAATATATCAGAATTAGAGAGAGAACAAATTGAAAATCAAATTTTATCAGAAATAATTAGTACCTCCCTTTTCAAGGGAGGAGGTATCCTTTAGGATGGTGGGTTTTTTATAACACCAACTTAAAACCCCTACCCGTTCCGGGTCCCTTCCCCTTGAAAAGGGGACTATTAGATGTTTTAATCACTTAGCACATAAAAATGGAAAAATATTTCGATCTATTACTAGAATTATTAGATATTCAGGACAAAGAGAGTTATAAAAAGATAGCAAAACTTATAGAACAAGATCCTAAAGTTGATTTTGAGTTTTTTCATCAACATTCATTTATATTTGAATGATATCAAAAACTGTTAAACTGACAAATTTCCAAAGAAGATTTTTCTCAACTTTGAGATTTTCAATCAAAAATAAAAATAGATCTAAAAAAACCAGATTCAATATCTTTTTTGAAATCAAATCCAAAATTAGACAAAAAAATTATATATGTTTTTGATACTCTAGCTCAATGAATAATAGAGGAGTCAGAAAATATTTTTTATTGTTAAACTTTATCGAGCAAAGCTATTTTGTTCAACTAATTCCTGTGCCAAATATTTGATATAGAAGTTTTTTTATTCTTCAATAAACTTTTTAAAATCTTCTACGCCTTCAAAAGACTTATAAACAGAAGCAAATCTGATATAAACGACAGGATCTATTTCTTTTAGCATTTTTAAAATATCATTTCATATTTTCTTTGATGATATTTCATTTCATTCCGTCATCCATTTGTTTTCTAAAATATTCAACAGATTTTCAATTTTTTCACTATTAAATTCTCTTTTTGCAAAAGAAAGCATAAGAGACTTTTTCAATTTTTGCCTATCATACATCTCTTTTTTACCATCTTTTTTTACTACCATCAATTCTGTAAATCATTTTCTCTCAAATGTAGTAAATCTATTGTTGCAAAATTCACATTCTCTTCTTCTTCTAATAGTTTGTCAGTCTTCTATAGTTCTACTATCTATTACCTTAGTATCCATATTTTGGCATTTTGGACATTTCATTGTGGAAAATTTATTATATAAATTTTCAGCTAATGGCTTGTAGCTTATAGCTGATGGATTGTTTTTTGTATTAACTAACTTTTAACTTATTTATCAATCAATTCAACATTTTATTTACTTTCTCAATATCTTTAATGATTGTATTAAAATCATTTTGTTCGATATATCATATTTCTTTACCTATTATTATTTGAGTTTTTAATTCTACACAACTTACTCTTGCTATGTATAGGAATCTTAAAAATTCATTATCTGTTTATCTATCATTTCATTCTGCTATATTGCTAGCAATACTAACAACACTTCTTTGCATTTGATCTCTTAGTCAAAAGTTATTTTTAAATTTTATGCTATTTTCTAACAATAAATATACATCTTTAGTTAGTTTTATAGAATAATTTCGTACAGATAGATTTTCTATTTCCCCTATATAAAAATTTTATGTTATAAAATTTAGTTAAGCTTTGATAGCTTATAGCGAATCGCTAGCAGCTATTAGCAATAAGCTATAAGCCGTAAAATTGAGTTTAACTCAATTTTACTTAGGCATCAAATATCTTTTGTTGTAGTATGTAATATTTTTCAAAAATCATTTAAACCACAATACATCTTCTCCAGATATGCTTTTGTAAATATCTTCTTTTCATTTTACAAAATTCTTTCGATTATCAAGTCATATCTTCAAAAATTTTTCATTATCATCTATTTCTATCCATAACCTTGTGATTCATTCAAATTTTTTTTCTAATTCTTTTATCATTAACTTTGTTTGATCCAAATAATTTTTACTTATATTTAGAACATCTATACAATAAATATTGTACAATTCTTCAATGTTTATTTTTTTTTCATTTTCTTTTATATATTTTATATACAACAAAAATCATAAAGATGTTTCCATAAGAGTAGCAAGTATCCCAAATATGTTTGTATCTGAATATTCTTTATTCAATCATATGTTTCAAAAACCTTCCAATATATTATCATAAAGCCAAAAATCTAAGGTATACATATTATCTTTCAGCTGATATATTATATTTTCGTCTATATGTTTTTTCAATATTTTACTAATATCAGTTTTTTCAAAAATATTTTTAAATCTTTTTTTATATAATGTCTCTATCAATCAGTTTTTATCTTTTTTTACCAATTTTGATATATCATCAGCAAACATATCTTTAAATTTAGCTAATACTTTTTTGTTGTTCACATATAACCTTATATCTTTTGGATTAAATCATTGGAATATAGTAGCCAAAAAATTTTCTTCAAACATTTTGACTATATACATGTTTGAATAGATCTTTTTTGAGGTGTTTTTGTATGGTAAATAAAATTTTTGTTTTCCAGCTCTTACATTGTCGGCTATATTTTTGTAATAAAAAACATTTTTACCATAATTATACAACAAAGAGCCATAATAATGTATTGTGTTCTTTTTGTTTTCAGTCCATCCAGACTCTTCTAAGATTTCGTTTATCATATATTTTTTAAACAATCTTAAGTAGAAACTATCTCATCTTGCTATCCAAAATCATCAAATAAAAGTAATATAAAAATTCAATATCTTTTCCATTATTTTAGATTCTTTTTTAATTCTTTCGGGTACTTTTAGATCTTCCATATTTTCCAAATTGTCTCAAATATCAGACATCATATCATCTATATCGTTTTCCAATGATTCACCAATATTTTTTTCTTCATTTTGAAATAAATTTATAATATATTTTTGCACTCACTTAAAAAAATTATTTTTAAAATTCTTATAGTCAGTTAGATACATATAAAGTGATTGTAAATCTCATTTGTTTTTACGAAACTTTTGTATTTCCTCATCCAAAACTTTTTTGTCATAAACTTTTCAAATTATATTATCTATAACAGAAAAGATATCTGTTTCTACAAACAAATATTTCAACAATATATCGATAGGCAAAACATATTGTAGTATTTTTTTTTCTACAATAGAAAAGTTTGGTTTGTGTATAAAAGACTCTCTTTGATCTATAAAATTAATTATCATATTTTTTAGATGAGCATCCTTTATTTCATCATAAAATATCCATTTATAAAAATCTTCATCTTGATTTTTGTCTCAAGCCATCAAATTGTTGAATGATTTGTAATGTTCAAATAGCATAAAAAAAACATCAACTTCTCACAAAAGATCTTTTTTTATTTTTTCTATTGTTTTTAAGTCTAATTTTTGTCATGACTGATGAAAAACAGTCTTATAAAAATTAAATAAAACCTCTATAAACCAATTGTAGTCTTCTTCTTGAGATTTTCATGGGAAAACTTTAATTCTAGACAAAAAAACAAAGTTCAAAAGATATATAGCAAACAAAAAGTTTAAAAAATATTCATCAGGATATTTTCTAAATATTTTTTCTACATACAAGGTTATCATCAAAGCAATACTGTGAGAAATATTTGATGGATTGAAAAATCTATACCCATTTATATTTGCAGTACCACAGTATCAATAATAAAGATCCACATCTTTTTTCTTTGAGGTTTTTGCATCACCGAATCACATTTTAAATTCAAAAGGATCTATTGCTATATCAAAAAGATTTAATTTATAATTTTCAATTATTTTTCTATTTATTACAGAAAAAAATTCTTTCGTAGAGATGAAAGATATAAACATACTTGCTGGGTTTACATTGTTTGACATCATCTCATCTGGAAATAGTGACAACAAAACTCTTTTAAATAATTGCATAATCAATTTATAGTATAAAATGTATATCTTACAGCAACTTTAAATCCATCCTGTCACTGCAACATTTTATTATTTATTATATAATCAAAAAAGCCTACATTTCAAATAGAAAATCCTTATTATACTTGAGTTATTGTTATTTTTTGTGCGTAAGGTATGCTCGCGAGCGTATCTTACGTTGCAAGGTAATAAAATATTGTAACCTTTAACTTTTTACTAATTTATGTTATCACTCTACATACATATCCCATTTTGCAAGACAAAATGTCCATACTGTAGTTTTCAAGTGTGTCCCATTGATCAAATGAAGGATAACATTTTTGATATTAAAATAAAAAAATATGTAGATTCACTTATTTCAGAAATAAAAAATTATTCAAATATTCTTAGAGATAAAGAGATTAAATCAATTTATTTTGGTTGATGAACGCCACAACTTATTTGATTGAAAAATATAGAAAAGATTATAGATACTATAGTTCAAAATTTTGATACAGAAAATATATGAGAATTGAGTATAGAGATGAATCCATATCCCAAAGATGAAGTATTAAATATTGTTCAGAGTTTAACCAAAAAATATAGATCTTTTTCTAGAGTTAGATTTAGTTTTGGTATACAATCATTTGATAACAAAGTTTTATCAATGTCTTGAAGATATATTACATATCCATGATTAATAGAGTTTTTTAGAGAATTACAGCCACTAAAAAAAGACAACAATATTTTTAATTTAGATTTTATTGCTTTTGGGAAGTTTAACGAAAGTAAAAAATGAAATTTACAATTACGGAATTCAAATAGTTTAGATTTTTTTCAAAAACTTGCAGAAAGTAAATTTATAGATTCTTATTCTTTATATACTTTAGAATTGTTCCCTTGAAGCTTACGATATTATCAAGAAAAAAATACTAGTACCTCCCTTTTCAAGGGAGGGGAACCGCTTGCGGTGGAGGGTTTTAAAACCCTTACTCCTTCGGAGCATCTTCCCCTTGAAAAGGGGACTACTTTTGGCTCAGATGATGATATCTACGAAGAATTTTCTATATTAAAAGATATATTATTAGAATCTTGATATAAAAGATACGAATTATCAAACTTTTCTCTGTTGTGAAAGAGTAGTATTCACAATAGAGTTTATCGAGAAATGTGAGATTATATTTGATTGTGAACATCAGCATCTTCATTTATTCAAAATCCAAATGAAAAATTTAAAAAACATTTACAAGTAAATGATTCTTGTAAAGCAGTGCGTCGAACTAACACAGTAAAATTAGCAGAGTATGACAAATGAAATTGTTTAGATTACCAATCTATACAAAATCTTTCTAGCAAGGATCTACTAATAGAGGAGTTTTTTCTAGCCCTTAGAACTGATCTTTGAATTAAAAACATTTCCAAATATAAGGGTATCTTAGTTTCAGATTATAAACAAAAAATCCAATCATACTCAGGTCAATGATTTATTGAAATATTGGATGATTGAATCAAACTTACAGATCAGTGAATGGATATTTATAACGACATTATTACAGAGTTGTTAGAAGAAATATAGTATAACAAATTAATCTTTATTTATTTAAAGATTCATGATCAAAATTTTTCATTTATTTTTGCAAATTCACTTTTAAAGTTTTGTATCCTATTTAGTTCTAGAGTATGAAATAGATCTGATTGATGTGTTTCTAATAATTTTTTTCTATTTTCTTCACCAATCTTGTTATCTTTTTTAGATAGTTCTGTAAGTTCTTGTTCATATGATTTATTTTCTTCACCATTTTGTTCTGTAGGCACCTGTTCGTTTGGTTGATTTCTCTTTAACATTCTTTTTAATAAATAGTTTAAAATATAATAATGTATAATATGTATATATTATAAATAAAAAATAAATAGATTATGTTTAATAATGATATTTTTTTCAAGACTCAATTGTTCCAATTCTATATATTTGTTCCAAAAGCGTCAGCTTTGCCAATCAGTGGGGGAGCGTTATTTTACCAAAAGAAATTTTTTTCACTCATATTCTTAATAATCTTTCTTCATTCAAGCCATAAGGTCATCAAATAACAAATACTGTTTTTTTATATCATAAAATATTTCATAATTCTTCTGTTGAATATTGTTTCCCATCTTTACTCAAAAGTACTTTATCCCGATCCTTATACTTTTTGTCTATTTTATCCAAGATTAAGTTTGTTTCTTTTTGTATTATTTGAGCTTGAGTTCAATTTTTTATAGGTTTTATATTTTCTATGTTGACTGATTTTCCAAGTCTTTTGGTGTATTCATCTATAGCCTCAGACCAGTGTTTGTCAGAGTCAGAAATGTTTAGTATGGTATATTTCATATTTTTTTTAAAGAAATAATAGTGAGTTGGTCACTGTAAGCTTGCGAAGAAATCCATTATTAATAAATACTAGATTGCTTCGTTCTTTTCCGCTGTGCAGACGGGGCACGGCGAAATGACAGAATTTTTCAATTCTCAATTAGTATAGTATATATTTATCATTTTCACTTTCATAATAACTTTTTATTTTTAATACATCTCATTTTCTAATTCATTCTTTTTCAAATTCTGCCAGATATCCTTTGTGTTCTATTGATTTCCAAAACCACATTTCTGCTTCATCGTTTCACCACTGTGTTATTACAGCTAATTTACATATTTCTGGATTGTTTATTTCCCATACTTTACAATATTTAGAATTTATTTCTTCTATATATCACTCTTCCAACAATTTTTCTTTTTCTTTTTCTGTTATTTCTGTAATCATATCAATTTCCCATTCCTTAAAATCTTGGATTTCATCTTTTATTATTTCTAGCTCTTTTGCTTCGGTGTTTTTTATCAAGTCTACAAGATATTTTTTCCAATTTTCTAAACCATAGTGTGTAGCTGCAGACAAAACAAAACAATTTTTCTTATAGGTTTTTGGATCTATTTCAAAATTCATATTTTTTTTCAAAAACTCATTTAGATTTTTAATAAATTGTTTTTTATATTCTCATATTATTTCTTCATCATTTATCAAATCTTGTTTATTCATAGCAAAAGTTATTTTTTTGTCCATAATTAATTCATCTCATTTTTTTACATTAAAGTGTATGTAATTTTTTTCTTCAAACATAGATATGTTTACATTTTTATCTATCTTATCTTTTATATAAGTTATTATTTCAGCAAATAGTTCTTTTATTTCATTTATTCATTGATCAAATCTAGACAAATCTGCTATGAAACAAAAAACTCTAGCTTTAAGAATATGTCTTAAAAAAGCGTTTCACAATCATTTTCACTCTGATGCTCATTTTATCAATCCTGGTATATCTATCATATTAAAATGATAATCTCAAACTCATACACTACCAAGATTTGGTATTAATGTAGTAAATGGATAGTTGGCTACTTTTACTTTTGTATGTGAAACAGAATTTATAATACTTGATTTTCACACACTAGGACTTCATATTAGAGCTATATCAGCTAGTAGTTGTAATTCTAAAACAACATCTTTGCTATGTCAAGGCTCTCCCAACAAAGCAAAACTTGGATATTGATTTACTGCATCTTTGAAGTGTATATTTCATTTTCCTCATTCACCTCATTTTAATGCTGTCCATTTTTCTCAATCTTTTGCTAGTTGTCACAAAATATTTCATTTTTCATCTTTTATAAGTGTTCATACTGGTACTGTCAATATTGTACTTTCTCAATTTGCACCATATTGATCTTTTGTTCTACCAGCTTCTCAATTTTGAGCTTTAAAGATTTTTTTATATCTATATGGCAATAAAGTATTTTCATTTTTATCAGCAACAAAAATAAGGTCTCCTCATTTTCAGCCATCTCAACCATTTGGTCATCCGAAAGGTGTTCTAGCTTCTCTTCTACCAGAAGCCAAACCATCTCCTCATCTTCCTGATTGTATATTTATTTTTACTTCGTCATAAAATTGCATTAAGTATAATTTTATTAATAAACGAACACCTGTCATTCTGAGAGTAGCAAAGAGGAGTCGAAGAATCTAGTGTTTTGATATTCATTGTCTTTGACTATATGGATTCTTCGTTTCACTCAGAATGACAAATTTAAAACCACTTTATCTTTATCTATTAAACTCTCAATATATATTTAACTCTACATCTTTTGTTTCAAAATTTTTTGGTAAGAAAGAAAGGTCTAAATTTTTCATATCTACATCGACTATTTTACCTGTTTTATTATCAATTAGGTGAGCGTGTTGTCATATATTAGCTTCATAAACTCATTTTGATCATAACACTTTTAATTTAATTAGCTCTCCATCTTTTACCATCTCATCTAAGTTTCTATATACGGTAGAAATACCAGCCTTTGGGAATTTTTCTCTAAGTCTTTTTACTATATCTTCAATTACAAGGTGTTGGTGAGTACAGATTTTTTTAATTTCTTTTTTGTACATATGAATTTTAACCATTTTGTGTTATATTAAAAATATATAAAAATCTAAAATTATAATACAAAAAGTACCTTAATTTACAAGCTAGATTTACAAAACGATATCTTTTTTTAATTTTCTCTTGAAATATATTTCAAAACCGATATAAGATAATTGTTCAATAAAAGAACAATTCTCATAAAGAGTTATTTTAATAAATAAAAACTATAATTATGGAAAATCAAAACACATTGCCATTGATATGAGATATGGCACCAACTTTTAAAGCATTATCTACTCAATGAGTAGTTAATTTCCCAGAAGACTATAAGGGAAAGCGAGTAGTATTATTTTCTCATCCAGCAGACTTTACACCAGTTTGTACTACTGAATTTATATGATTCCAAAAAGCTTACGATGATTTTAAAGCTATCAATACAGAATTATTGTGATATTCTGTAGATGGAATACATGGTCATATAGAATGGTTGAGAAACATTGAAAAAAATTTTTGAATTAAAGTAGAATTTCCTTTACTAGCATGACAACAAATTGCCCATTTGTACGGTATGTTGCATCCAAATGCAGACAATTCTGCTACAGTTAGAGCAGTATTTGTAATCAATCCAGAAGGAAAAATATCTGCAATTATGTACTATCCTTTGAGTAATGGAAGAAGTGTTGCAGAAGTACTTAGATTGGTAAAATCTTTGCAAACTACAGCAGAACACAAAAGAGCTACACCAGAAAATTGGCCAAACAATCCAATATTTGGTGACAAGGTAATAGTTCCACCAGCTAGTACAATGGAAGATGCCAAAACCTATCCAGAAAAGTATGAAAATAAGGATTGGTATCTTTGTACAGAGGAGAATCCAAATAAATAATTTTAAAACTTAAACTCTGAGCTTTTAGTTCAGGGTTTTTTTTATTAAAAAAATTACCAATTTAATATGGTAATTGATTTATGGTAGGCGAGGAGGGATTCGAACCCTCGACCTTATCCTTAAGAGGGATCTGCTCTAACCAGCTGAGCTACTCACCCATAAAATTGTGCCCTAATATATACAGAAACTAAAATTAAAATCAACTGTAATTTTGATATAAAAACACTTGACAAAGTATGGTAAATACATAAAATACAAGTAATTTATCATACCTACATTAAAGGGTGAAAACCGACACTGGGAAAGTTTTATGAGTATGTAAGTGGAAAATCTCGTTTGGTGTTTTAAATTTCAGTACTTTCATTGG
>CAZCTB010000037.1:0-28394 GCA_964501605.1 uncultured Candidatus Peribacteria bacterium | reverse complement strand
AAAGTTAAGCTGGAAATAATAAAAGTAACAAAAAAATAAATACTACTGTCAATTTAACTTTTGGAATTTCACTGACAGTTTAACTTTGGAATAACATGAAAATAATATATTCACTAATATAATATTGTACCAAAACCATTTGTATTTTTTTTGTCTACAGAAACATCTCAACTATTTAAATAAGCAAGCATCTCTGGTGTTTTTTTGTGTTTTTTTGCCAAATTTAAAAATATGTCAATCAAATATAAATTTTTATCTTTTTCGACAAAACTCAAATTTAATATTTTTTTATCTAATTTTTTACCTTTTTGTATATCATTATCTTTATGAAAATCAGATATAAATAAGATATTTGAATGATTTGATATTTTATCCAAAATATCCAACAATTCACTTTTTTTTATTTTTTCTCATATTTCAATAAAAAGTAAATTTTTATAATTAGAAATTATATTCAAAAATGGTAACTCTGAATCAATTCGATCAAACTTTTTATCTACAAACTCCACAATATCAAATCATTTTAAGATTTTTTCTAAATTCTTGTTTTTACTCCAAGATTTTCACATAAAGTTTTTTATGTTTTTTTTATATACATACATTTTTTTGTCTATAGGAGACTCTCAAATCAAGACTAAGCTTTCACTAGGCTTTAAAAGCATATATCCAGTCGCTTTCAATGTGCCAGTATAAATATGATGACCATCAGGTATTAATCAGACAGAATATTTATTCTTTTTGTTTATAAAAAAATTTTTGGCTCATACCAAATAAGAAACAACTGCTTGTAGTACCAAACTATAATCTGTTTTTTTATCCATATTTTGTTAAAAAATAATTAGTATTTGATAATTATCAATTATCAATTAAAATTATAAAAATTATTCCTGTTTTGTCCTCATAATATCCAAAACAAACCTATCAGCCAATCTATAACGTTTGTTCCATTCATCTAAAGACATAAATACAACATTTACAGTATCTATAAAATATAATCTAAATATTTCACTAATTGATTCTTTAATTTTTTCTATTTGAGGTTTTTCCAAGTTTTTATATATAACTACTAAATCCATGTCTAAATTTATTCCAAAACTTTTACCAAAAAAATATTTTTCTATCATAAACTCATAAGTAGAAAAAAGACTTATAAGATCTCATTTAAGACCATGATAAAAAACTTCTTTCAATATGTCCTCAAGTTCTTTTTTAATCGTAATAGACCAACCTGTTCACTCCTTATTTATATCTATAACTCATGCTATTTTTAATGAATCTACTTGTTTTTTAATAGCTGGAAAAGTCCAATCTAGCTCACTTTCAAGAGCTCTCATAGATATTCATTGTCTCCTGAACAACAAATATTTAATTATATCTACTTTTGTCTTACTACCAAAAAGTTTTTCTAAATTCATAAATTATTTGTGTATATAAATATATATAAAAAATACAAAAAAATCGCATAAATACAAGAGAATTGTAATTTAGAGTTATTCTATTTTACGAGAAACCTCTTTTAGTAAACAAAAAAAATTATATAAACTACTTAAATAGCTAAATAACTATAGGTTTAAATTTATTTTTTCATCCAAAATTTTCTTTCCTCTAAATTAAATTTTTCAATAGAGTATCTCAACATAGTCCTAGGCATTCTTTTACTATATTTCAATAAAAAATCTTCCAATATTTTTTTATCTTTTTTCCCTACCTCTCTAAGCATCCATCATACTGCCTTGTGTATCAAATCATGTTTATGATCAAGCAAAATCTCAGCTAATTTTATAGTATCTTTAAATTGTCAATTTTTGATCAAAGTCCAAGTACTTACTATAGCTATTCTCTGTATCCACATATTTTCACTTTTTGCAAAATCATACAAAATACTTTTGTCCTTGTCCAACAAATAATCTCAAATAATCTTAGGACAAGTCACATCTACCAAATCCCAATTATTCACATACTTCAAATTTTTTACATAAAAATCAAAAATTTCTTTTTCACAGCCCCCCTTAGGAAGGGGAGTAGGGGGGATTATACTTTTATTTAGCTCGTCCGCAAATTTCTGTTCTTGCCCCCCCTTAATAAGGGAGGTGTCCAGCACTAATTTTTTAGTGATGGACGGTGGGATTAGATTATTATTTCTATTAATAAATTTAAATTTCTCATATTTAGCTACCAAAAATAACAATCAAACCATACGAAACTCATGATACTTGCTTTCAAGTAATTTCTGTACATCTTCAAAACTAATTTCTTTAAAGTATTTTTTTACTACTTTTCTTTGCTGAGGCATAGTTATACCCAAAAATACATCTCCTTCTCCATATTCTCATTTTCCTGTTTTAAAAAATCATTGCAAAATCTTTGCTTTTTCTGGATTTTTCAAGGCTAAAATTTCTTTTTTAAACTGATTTAACATCCCAACATAAAGTTATTTAAACAACTCATTATTATAAAGCAAACACAATAAAGCAAGACAAAAAAATCAAAAGCCAAAATTTGACAAATTTATTTTTTTATTTAAAATATATGTACACTAATTTAACAAATTAAATATATTATGGATAATAAAATCAAATCACAACTAAAAGAACGAATGAAAGAAGATATCAAATCTATAGCTCTTACTGAAGCTATCGATCAACTAACTGCAAAGGATGCTATGATACATCCAGTTTTTTTGCAAAAAGATGATAATATCAATCAAATATTGAAAAAACTCAAAAAAGAAGATATACAAGCATGTATAGTAACAAACCAAAAAAAAGAATTTGTATGAGAAATATCAGTAGAAGATATAATAAAAGTATTTCTGCATCAAATAGACAAAGAACCTATGATAAAATATCTCAATAGGTGATATAAAAAATGATTACTATACAAAACAGCAGAAGAAATATGTAACAAACACAACTATACAGTAAATTGAGATACAAATATAAACAAAGTAATTAAACACATATACAAAGAATGATTTAATTATATACCAGTATTGGATAGCAAAAAAAGAGTAGTGTGAGTAATCACACCAAGTAGTTTAATTAACTTACTAAAAGACTATTAAAAAACAGTGTCATCTCGACCGAATACCGCAGTATTGCGGTAGTAGCGGAGAGATCTAGTAGTAATAAAGGGATTACTGCCTACCAGCAGACGAGGATCTAAAGACAGATTCCTCGCAAGATAGAACACTTCGGAATGACAGCAAACCCAATCCCCAATTCCAAATTTAAATCTTAATTAAAAAAAAACCAAATGGAGGCGTTTCTAAACATATGAATAGCTATATGAGTAACAGTAGTAATATGTTATATCATCAGATTGTTAAAACAACCATTGATTATATGATATATTTTATCATGAATTGTTCTATGACCATATATATTAAACTTTTTACAACACTGAGAAATCTTTGATGTATTTTCACAAATATGAATATCTCTGCTTCTTTTTATAGTATGAATATGACTAAACGCCAAAATGATCAAAGAAACTGGTAAAGCTTCACTGGTCACCTGATTATGACAAGTATTTTTCACTTCTACAATATGATTTTTGATAGTTAAATTATTGTGATTTACAAACATAGAATCACTTTATATAGCTATAGCCATCACATTTAGTAGTACCATTATTATCATGAAATTGATATCAGACAAATGAGATACATGATCTATGTACGGTAAAATAGCAATGTGATTTTTGATAGTACAAGATATCGTAGCCGCAATATTATTAATGTTGGTTTCTTCTCTTGGCGTGTGAGAAAATATGTTGTGAGCATTGTCTGTATGAATGTTAAAATGATTTGTATTAATTTTTACTGCAGTAATTATATGAATATATGTATTACCTAGATTTATAAAAAACATAGCCAAATCCCAAGAATTTTTGCTACTATTTGCTATATGATGGTGTTTGATAGTCGCTTGATTGTTCCATCATTTTGGGTTTTCTATGGAAATATGAGCTTTAGTAGCATGAATAACACTATCTTTTTCTCCTATGAGATTTGAAATAACAGCAAAAATGAAAACACTTAGAGATTTCTTTTTGGTAATATTTTTTATAGTGCTATGATCTCAAATGTGATTTATTCACGACATGAATCATATATGGACTATAATAATATTATCTTTATTCATACTTATATGAAATCCTTTGATAGTAATTGCTCTAATGTGAAGAATGTGATATGACAGTAGAAGTGGGTTTATGGCATGACTTACAGTAGCACAAATAAGTGAATTTTCAATAATTCTAGTAGCTCTGTGAATCAGTACATGACATCTAAGCAATGAAATACTTGGAATAGTAGTAACAATATGACTTATAACAATAGTTGGATCTACCTATATGATAATGTATTCTGAAAAATTATACAAAATATTCAAAAAACAACTTAAAAAATTTGAAAAAAAAATAGATAAAAAATTATTTGAAACAAAAGAGCAAAAAGAGTGAGAAATAATAATTTTTGGATGTCATAGAATGTGATGAGATTTATTAAAATATACAAATAAAATCAAACAAGATCTAATGATTATAGATTACAATCCAATGACAGTAAAAGATTTGCAAGAAAAAAATTATAATGCTATGTATGGTGATCTTCAAGATGCAGAATTTTTGGATGAATTGGATATGAATAATACAAAAATGATCATATCTACGGTTCCAGATTTTGAAGCAAATGCTTTGCTTATAAAAACCATCAAAGAACACAAAAAAATAGATCCTATAATTATCACCACATCTCATCAAATTAGTGAAACTTTGGAACTTTATGAAATGGGATCTACTTATGTTGTTACACCATACTTCTTGTGATGACATTATATCTCAAAACTTATACAAGAACATTGAACAGAAAAACATAAGTTTATCAAAGAAGCCGATGTTCATAAAAATAGCATAAAAGAAACTAAATAAAAAAAATCCGGAATAAAAATCCGGATTTTAGAATAATTAATAAATTAATAATTTTTTTATTTGTTCTTCTTTTAGGCAATAAAGCCAAAAGAACAACAAACCAACTATAAATAATAATTTATACCATCCTGAAAAAAATAATGGATAGTAAATACTTATAGTCATCAAAACCAAAGCAATAGTAAAAAAGAAAAGTTCAATTTTTCTGTTTTTACTAAAAAAACTCAAAGTAATAAATAACAAATAAACCCCTGTAATAACAAAAAAAATGTAAAGTTTTTCCATAAGCAATTATTTTTTATTTTTATTTTATTATGAGCATAAAAATACAAAAAAAATAAAAGAAATCAAGCAAATCAATTGATTTTTATTTTTTCTTATTTATAAGTACTAAATACATTTTAAACAAACAAAATTACAAATGTTGGAAATAAAAGAATTAAATATAAAAATAGATTGAAAAAAAATATTAAACAATATAAATCTAAAATTTGAAACTGGAAAAAATTACTGTATTCTGTGACAAAATGGTAGCTGAAAATCATCTCTAGCTCTTACTATCATGGGACACCCAAAATACAAAATTGAGAATTGAGAAGTATCTGTTATTTCGCTGCGCCCCGCTGAACAGCGTGGGACCGAAGTAGAAAAATCTCTTAAAAAAAATAAAATAAACAATCTATCTCCAGACAAAAGAGCAAAACTTGGAATATTTTTGGCATTTCAAAACATACCAGAAATACAGTGAGTAAAACTATTTGAATTTTTGAGAAATATTTACAACACAAATACATGAGAAAATCTAACATTTTTGAAATTCAAAGAACTGATAATACCTATAGTAGAAGAAGTAGGACTAGATAGAGAATTTTTGCGAAGAGACTTAAATGTATGATTTAGTGGAGGAGAGAGGAGAAAAGTAGAAATACTTCAGATAAAATTGTTAAAACCACAATACATATTTTTGGACGAAATTGATAGTGGATTAGATATTGATGCTTTTAAATCTATCACCAAAATGATAGAGGAGTTGAACAACAAAGATAATTGCTTTATCTTTATCACACATCATTTTGAGATATTACAAAATATAGATATCGACGAAGTAATAGTGATGAAAAACTGAAAAATCAAAGAAAAATGAGACAAAAAATTGGTAGAAAAAATAAAGAAAGAATGATTTAAAGACTAAAATATTATACTTGTAGGGAACAGTCGCGACTGTTCCTTACAACAATTTATAAAAAAAACATAACTATGACTAAAGAACTAATGACACTTGTAGATGAAAATGACAATATCGTATGATACAAAGAAAGATGAAAATTAGAACACTGAAAAGACATCTATAGAATATCTGCCTTACGATTAGAAAATTCCAAATTAGAGGTATTGATAGCTCAAAGATCTTTCAAAAAGAAAAATCAACCTTGAATTCAATGACCAGCAGTTTCATGAACAGTTAATGACAAAGAAACATACGAACAAAATATCATCAAAGAAGCTGAAGAAGAAATTGGATTAAAACTTATTAATTATAAAGTATGAATAAAAGAATTTGTTCACGCAACAAAAAACAATAATAGAAAATATTTTCGTCAACGATTTATAGCCAAATCAGACAAAAATATAAATGAGTTTGTTCTTCAAAAAGAAGAAGTAGAAACTGTAAGACGAATATCAAAAGAAGATTTACAAAAAGAAATACAAGAATATCCAGAAAAATTTACAGCCACAGCTAGTGAATATATCAAATTATTTTGTAAATAATTAATTCACAATATGAACAAACCAAAATTACTAATATTCTTACACTGATTCTGATTTGATAAAGACAATAATAAAGAATCAATCCAGCAACTCGCTCAATGACTATGAATTGAATATTTTTCATTCAATGCATTATTCGACAGCCAAAGAGAAAGATGATGATATTCTCGATTCTGAATAGATAAAGTTACAAAAAAATCGATACTTAATGATAAATTTTATCAATCAGTGGAATATATAAATTTTACAATCAACAAACAACTAGAAAAAAGAAATTTAGAACGAAAAGATATTACACTCTGCGGTCGCTCTCAGTGAGCATTTATGGCTATCTACAAATGACTAACAAATAATGAGAAATGTCATAGCGTTATAAGTTTGTGTGGTTTCTCTAAAGAATGAATAGATATAGATATTAAATCAAAACCAGAAATTATACGATTAGAAGCTAAAAATGACACAGTCTTATCACAAGAAAGAAAAGATTCTTACAAAAAATTACAAAAAGATTGATTAGAAATAAACTATATTTTAGATGAAGAATCAGATCACGACAACATATCAAAACAAGCTATAGAAAAAATAATAAATTTATTTTAATTTTCATAAATTTCAGAAAATGGAAAAAAAATGTTCATGATGAATAGTAATAAATAATAAATGAGAAATTTTGCTTACAAAACAGATAGATTCTGATTTATCCAAAGCAAAAGAAATACTAAATTGATTAAAAGAAAAAGGTAATAATAATATATTAGAAATAATGAAATCATGAGATTGTGGTTTTACAAAATGAAAAATTGAAGAATGAGACAAAAAATTAGAAATAGCTATTAAAGAAATTTGAGAAGAATGATGAATACCAGCATCAAATATCAAAAAGATATGAAAATTATGATTCTTTCACAAAAAGAAAAAATATGGTTCTAAAAAGATAACTATGTTTTTATTTGAAACTCAAAAAGAATGTGAGCTAAAACCTACTGATGAAAGACATATATCAGGTCGATTTGATATAAATACTGCATTAAAAATCATAAAAACAAAAGAAAAAAATTTTTTATTAAAAAATATATCTAATATTGAAAACTATAAAAAAAATAATATTTAAAAACCAAAAATAAGAAATATTATTGATAAAATAAAGTATATATTTAAAAAATAAATAACAAAACTAAAAAACTACAAATTTATCTTTTAAAAAATAACTTATGAAAAAATTACTTTTAATATTAAGTTTGACTATCTGATTGTTCTCTTTTGCATTTGCAACAGTAGGTGGACACTCTTTAATATCAGATATATATTACCATGAAGATTCTAATGTATACAGATATGCTGTACAAGACCATGGATGAAGATGAGGTGCTATGCTTTATGAGTATAATATGGATACAAATCAGAAAAAACTAATCACAAAAGATAATGATAATTTTTATGAAGATTGATTCTTTGAATGAGATGCTAATAATCTTAAGTCTATATTATCAGAATGATGAGCAAAAAAACTTCAAGAACTAAAATTAGATACATTACCAGTCGATTTTGAACTAAGATTAATAAATTTTCAAAAACTTGATGAAAATTTTCAAACAATAACAACTAAGGTACATGAATATGATCCTGATAATTTAGAATATTTTATGTCATGAGATATTATATCTTATATACGACAAAATAGAATATATGTAAATTGAGATTTACAAAGAAAAACAGAAATTACTACTTGTCGCTTAAACAAAATTAACTACAGATGATTTTCACTACCAGGAGAAAATTTCGTCATAGTAATTGCATCATCCAACAAAAGTGATTGTTTTGAATGATGATATATTAAAGAATATATATTCCCAATAAAATATATAAATATTCCAAATGATATATTCTTAAATAATTATACAGAAATTGTAAATCATGATATTCCTTATGGCCAATGACCTATAATGAAGCAAACCACAGGAGGTGTGTTTATAGAACTTACCCAAAAAGACTTCCAAAAAGGTCTTAATAATGATTGGACAGAAGATAAAGATTTAGAAAATATAAACAAAGACAAAAAAGATGAAAAAAACATAGAAAACCAAAGTCGACTTCAAAAGATTTTAACAAATATTAAAAAACGATTTCAAAAAATATTCTAATAAATAATAAAAAATATTTAACTTAAAAAATATCAACCGTGAACCTAAAAGAAACACTAGAAACACCAAATAAAATAAAATATGATATATATTTAAAAGAACTAACTGAAGACACAGTTCGTAAAATTTCTGCTGATCAAAAAGAACCCAAACGAATGCTTCAGCATAGATTAAAATCATTGGAAATATACAATAATACTCCAAATCCAAACTGGTGACCAAAACTAGATTGACTAAATTTGGATGAGATAGTTTGGTACGCAAAACCTAGCTCAAACAATACTTGATATGTAACAGATCGAAATGATGTTCCACAAGAAATCAAAAATAAATTTGATAGATTGTGAATACCAGAAGCAGAGAAAAAATATCTAGCTGGAGCATGATGACAGATGGATAGTGTAAATTTTTATCACAAAATCAAAGAAAAACGAGCAAAACAATGAGTAATATTTGAAGATATGCCCACAGCGCTTCAAACTCATCCAAAATTAGTCAAAAAATATTTTATGAAGTTAGTACCAGCTACAGATCACAAATTTGCTGCACTACATGGAGCAGTACGAAGTGGTTGAACTTTTATATATATACCCAAATGAGTAAAAGCAGACGAACCTTTACAAGCATATTTTAGAATGAACAGTTATGCTGGAGGACAATTTGAACATACACTAATTGTAGTAGATGATAATGCAGAATGTAATTATATAGAATGATGTTCTGCACCTAAATATGACAAATCTTCAATTCACACAGGATTAGTAGAGATTTTTGTATGAAAAAATTCTACTATGAGATATTCTTCAGTAGAAAATCGATCAACCAATACTTACAATTTAAACACCAAAAGAGCTTTGGTAGAAAAAAATGCTTATATGGAGTGGGTGAGTGGCAATCTATGATCTCAAACTACCATGCTTTATCCTTGTAGTATTTTAAAATGAGACAATAGTAAAACAGATTTGTTATGAATAGTATTAGCATGAAAAAATCAAAACCAAGATGTATGATCAAAAGCAATACATATATGAAAAAACACAACATCAAATATTGTAAGTAAATCAATATCAAAAGATGGATGAATATCGACTTATAGAGGGCTTGTCTCCATATCAGAAAATGCTAATAATGCTACTAGCAACACACAGTGCGATGCAATACTGATCGATTGAGATTCAACAAGCATTACAATACCAAACATCAAAGACAACAATTGATCTGCAAGTATAGCGCACGAAGCTAGTACATGAAAAATAGACGAATCAAAATTATTTTACCTAACTTCTCGTGGGATAAAACCAGACAAAGCTACTAGCATGATAGTAAATTGATTTTTTTCAGAAATAACAAAAAAACTCCCGCTTGAATATGCTTGAGAATTAAATACATTAATTGAAATGGAAATGGAGTGATCAATTTGATAATACAAAAAAAACCGACTCAGAAATAAAAAGCCGGTTTTATATATGTGTGTTTTCTTTTTAATCTACAACAATCCAATAGGCAATTTTTGCTCAAAAAACAAATCTGTACCTTTAAATTTATTTTGAATTGTGATACTAGTATCGTCAAATAAAACGATAGAATCCTCTGGACTCATATCCTTTCTTGTTTCTGATTGCCAACACAGTTTATAATATTTTTCTGAATGTGATTCACATTTATAAACAATTGTTTTACCCAATAAACTATTAACTATCTTAGCCCCAACAAAAACAAAACATTTTTTATCTCTATGTATTTCAGTCCAATCACTTATAGCAAATTTCCAGCATCGAAATATAATTGATGGATCTAAACACATACGATAATTAGTTTCATCAATATTATAGGGTTTATCTTTCAGCAACCTTTCTGCCTTCAAATCAAATATAAATGCCTGCTGGTTATATCCAATCATGAATAACTCATTTTCACTCATAAACCTATGATAAAACTCACCATAACATTCAGGAAAAATAAATCTATGTTTTCCTTCAAAATCATACATAAATATACCTGTTCCGTGAGACATAAAAATAGTTTTATAGTTCCAATCAACTTTGATATACCTTACACCAAATTTCATATGATTTTCACCAATAATTTTGTGCTGATAACTATCCCAAATCCAAAACTTAGTATACCATTCACTCTCAACATTTAAATCTTTAGTAAAGACAATTAACCAAAGTTGTTTCTTAGAGTTTATTAAAGTCCTTTCAGAACTATGAAACCTCCGAACACCTCTAGATTTCATTTTACTCCAAAGCTTATTTTCTCTTTCCGCATAAGAAAGAGTAATTTCTGTTTTTTCCATTTCATAAAAATTTAAATTATTATTACATATTCTTATTTCTACGATAAACTTAGAGGCTTATCACACCTTAATATTAAAGATCACACACAAAATATTTATATAGATTTTACTAAAATAGTCAACACAAAAAAAACTTGAATATAAACACAAATTAAATAAAAACTTTTAATTATAAATTTTTAATTATTCATTCAAAAGGTGGATATAGCGCTAATCATAATCTGAATTATATTAATTATCCTATGATTTGTAGGAGCTTTTTTGCCAATTCTACCTTGACCAATATTATCATATATAGCTATTGTTTTGTTGCAAATAGCAGATAAATCTTTTTCAAGTAATTTTATGATAATTACAGCAATAATCTGTCTCATCATCACAATATTTGATTATATAATACCAATACTGTGAACAAAAAAAATGTGATGAACAAAACGATGAACTAGATGAAGTACAGTTGGACTAATAGTTTGAATAGTTGTTCTTCCAATACTTTGAATCACAATATGACCATTTGGTTTAATATGATTAATTTGATGACCTTTCTTGTGAGCATATATATGAGAAATAGCTTATCAAAAACACAAAAAAAGCAAACAAGACAATAAAAAGGCACTAAGATCTGCTTTTTGATCTTTCTTATGATTTATATCTTGAACTTTATTGAAGCTAACATATACAATTATAATATTAATATATTTTATACCAAAAGCATTTATTATTATAAAAGACATGTTTTAAACAAACCATACGTCATTCTGAATGAAACGAAGAATCCAATATATCAAAACACTAGATTCTTCACGGAGCCTGTCCTGAGGAATAAAATCGAATGGATTCAAAATGACAAATAACTTTTTAATTTTTAACCTAATACCATCATGATTATTTGAATTACATGAACACTTTGAGCAGGAAAATGAACAATTTCAGACTATCTTATAGAAAAAAAATGATTTAAACATTATTCTGTCAGTGGATATATTACACAAGAAATCAAAAAAAGATGACTAGAAATAAATAGAGACAGTATGTACCAAGTATGACGAGATCTCAAAAAACAAAACTGAGCAGATTTTATAGTAAAAGAATTATACAATATAGCAAAAAAAGAATGAGGTAAAGCTATCATAGAAAGTATCAGATCTCCATGAGAAGTAGATTGATTGAAAGAATTAGATGATTTTAAGTTAATATCAGTAGATGCTGATATTCAAACTAGATATGACAGAATTAAACTACGCTGAAGCGCAAAAGATAATGTAGATTTTCAAACTTTTGTAGCAAACAACGAAAGAGAACGAGATAGTGACAGCACAGATCCTACAAAAATCAATCTATCAAAATGTATTGCTCTAGCAGATTATCAAATAAATAATGACTGATCTTTCGAAGAACTTTATGCTCAAATAGATAAAATATTAGACTAATTTCAAAAAATGAAAAAAATAATAATTTTTATATTACTTTTAACTTTCAACTTTAACCTTGTAACTCAAGGTTATCTTTTTGGTATTAAATCATTTGACAACACAATAGAAAATATACTACAAATAGAAGAAAAATATGATTTTGATTTTCCAATAGTTGCGTTTATCTTTGATCCACGAGATGAATACAAAATATCAAAAGCACTAAACAATCTAAACGATAAATTTGGTACAGATAAAATATATCATATAAGTCTTTCTCCAAACAGTTATTCGGCCAAACAAGTAGCAGAATGAATCTTTGACCAAAATTATAAAAAATTTTTTGAATTAGTAAAAAAGAATGATCTAAAAGTAATTTTTAGAACAATGCACGAAATGAATGGATGATGGTATCCTCGATGATCTCATCCAGAAAACTTTCAAAAAGCACGAATACACGTGCGAAATTTGTCTAGAGAGGTTGGATTGGATCAAAATAATATATTATTTGATATGTCTGTAAACCACCGAGATATGCCTACAAAATCAACTCCATCTCAAAAAGCACCTCTAATCGTATGCAATCAAAAAAATAAATTCACCGAAATAGAACACAAAACTTTTATTTCTACTGGATACAAAACAGAAACAATTGAAAAAAAAATACCAATAACACAATCTAGACTAGACAGATTGTTGTGAAAAAACATAAAATACAATATTGTATGACAAACAATAAAAATAGAATATCCCATTTACAAAACAGAGATAGAAAAGAAACAAAATTGTTTTACTTTTGAAGATTATTATCCTGGAAATAAATATGTAGATATTATGTGAGTTACATTTTACAATCGATGAAAAGCTGGATACAATAGACACCGATTATCTCCAAATCAAATACTAAATGATAAAAATCGAGATACAGTTAAAAGATTAAAATCACTTAACAAACCAATCTTTATAGATGAAGTAGCTACTACTGCTGTACGATATAATTGATCATACAACCAAAAATCTTCTCAACAATCATATTTAAATGATTATAACTACAAAAATAATCGACTTGTCTCCCTCAAAAATTTTATGCTAAAAAATCCTGAAATATTGGGGATGGTATATTTCAATATAGATTATACAAATTGACTAAATCAATGGATGATTTGAGAATCAGATCGAGCAATTATAAATCTAAACAACAATAAATTCTACACATGAACTTATGAATTATATAATAATCAATCAAAATCCAACAAAATATTTAATCTATTCAATAATACAAACTCAGAAGAATCAGAAAAAACTGAAAACAATAAGGCTAAATTATTGGCAGAATTACTTATGAAAAGATTTGGAGTAGAGGAGTCAAAAAAAAGAATTAAATCAATATTAGATATTTCAAAAAACAGTAATTTAAATTTATTACTAAATGATGTTTTTGATTTATTAAATTAAACATTCGGAAGATGAGGGATTCGAACCCCCGTTACCTTGCGGCAAACACCGTTTCCAACGGTGCGCGTTCAGCCACTCTGCCAACCTTCCAAAAAATTATTTTCAAGAAATTAGAAAGAATATACAAATTTAACAACAATAATAAAGCTAAAAAAATAATCCTAAAAACTATTTCAATATTATAAAAATAATATATTGACTTTAAACATATAATAGCTAAAATACAAAAAGTTAACAAAAAATCTTATAATTATGCCTAATATTAAATTTTATGGAGTAATAGAAAGAAATCTTAACTATACTCCAGACAAAGAAAAAGCTGATAAGTTATTAAAAAAAGTAAAAAAACTTTTTGAAAAAGAATCTTGTTACAAAGAAACTGTTGTAACTTTTGAACCTTCTACAGTAAAAGATCTAGATGGAAAATCACAACCGTATATCCAATTAGAATTGGATTGTACAAACAATTACAAAAGAAAAATTGACTTATTAAAAACTCTTGGATATGATATTCAAGTAATAAAACTACATGAATTTATTCCAAAAGAATGAATAAACACAAAGTTTATTTATAAAAAACCGGCATTTTGCCGGTTCTTTTTTTATTTTAAATAATTATTTTTTAGTTCATCCCTGGTATTCCACCACCAGCCATCATTCCAGCCATATCATTTGGATCAAAACCAAGAATTTCTTTTGTCTTTTCAGCCACTACTTCTTGTGCTTTAGTTTGAGCTTTTCCAAATGTCTTTACAATAATTTCTTCTAACTCTGATTTCTTAGCAGGATCTAGTAATGATTCATCATTAATATGTAAATCTCTTAATTTCATTTCTCCTGTAATATCTACTACAATAGCTCAATCTACTTCTTCTCAATCAGCTATATATTTTCATTCTTTTGCTCTAATCACAAGATTTTTCAAAGCTTTTTGTAAAGTTTTATACTTATCATACATCTTTTTCATTTCTCACATTTTTCCAAACATCTTTTATATTTTTTATAATTTAAATATTACAACTCCTTATAAATAATAATCAGTATTTTTCAATAGCTTTGTCATCTCGAATTGCCTGTGCTTCAGAATTGCGTTATTCTAACTTGCAAGACCATCCTGTCCGGCAGGCAGGAATCCCTTTCTATTTATAAAGAGATTTCTCCATGCGTTTCACTTAGTCGAAATGACAAATAACATATAAAGTTACTTATTTTAATCTCTCTACCAATCAAATAGCATCAAATTTAGTTTCTTCAGCCTTGTATTCATCAAATACTGTAGATAAATTATTATACTTAGGATATAAAAATTTAATATTTATATCTTCCAATTTATCTTTTACTAATTGCTCATGTTTTTTAGATTTCAATAAATCTAAAATAAAAATCATATTTTTATTATGAGCAAACTTTTCTTTCATTTCATTATCTAAATCAAAATTCAGTTTATTCAAAACCATTACTTCTACAAACAATCCAGCTTCATTCAAAATATTTACAGTCCTAACAATCTCAGGCAACATAGATCAAGTTGTTACAACACAAAAAGCTTCTCCAGATAAACCATGCTTATCCATAAAAATAATGTTATTTTCACTTTCATCTACAAACCCTCAAGGCAAATCTTTTGTATCAATTCTAATATATTTATTTCAATTTTTTTCTATATCATTCAATAAAGACAACAAATCAAAAGGTTCATAAATATCTATATTTTTCTCCATTAACTCTCATAAATCCAATTTTGACATTCAAATTTTATTACCACATCCTCATAAACCAAAGTTTAAATCTAATATACAAAAATTTTTGATATCAAAAAAATCTTGAATATTCTCAGGTAATAATTTATCTAATATAAATAGAGTAGTTTTGTTTTTATCAATTTTATCAAGATCTAAAACATTATTTATTTTAAAAAATTTATCCAAATCTCAAAAATCAAAATCAGAAACAATCTGATCAAAATCTCATTCTATTTTTTCAAACAATTCTCAAGTTTTTACAAATTCTACCAAATTTACTATATCCATTTATTCAATTAATAATTAACAATTAAAAATTAACAATTAGTTAGTTCTCTCTATCAAAGAATATCCTATCAAAAATTTAGCCACATCAGAAAATACTCTTCAAGCAGTTTGAGCTCACCAATAACTAGCTCTAGGTCTACGAACTTGTATTACAACAACATATCTAGGATCATCTTTTGTTATTAAACCAACAAAAGATCAGTTCGTCCATCACAATCATTCCTGATATTTTCATTTAAAAGATATTTGAGATGTTCAACTTTTTCATCATAAATCATATCATTCTACTTTAATATCATTTGTATAATCTGGATTTTTCTCCATTACACTAAAAAGTCATTCTCTTATTTCATCAGCTGTTTCTGGTCTAAATATCTGCCTCAAAACTTCTGTTTTGTTTGGATAATATCTATTAGTTTGATTATCACGAATTCCCTCCAATATTGTAGGCTTTATATAATATCAACCATTAACCAAAGATCAATAAGCTACAGCTATTTGTATGGGAGTAGCCAAAAGTCATTGTCAAAACGAATTATTTAAATATCTTGCCAAAGAAACATTACTCACCGATTCAAGAGATCATGGGTCTTCTGAAGCCAACTCAATATTTGTCAATTGACCAAAATTTAATTTTGATAAATAATTATAAAAATTATTTTTACCAACTGCTTGTACAATTCTTACCATTCATATATTACAAGAAAAAACTAAGGCATTCATAAATGAATGTTCTCACATACAATGTTCATTATCTGCATTTTTTATAGTATAAGGTCAAACCTTAACTTTACCTGGATCATTATAAAAATCATAAAAACTTATTTCATCAGTATCTAAACCTACACCAACAGTAAATATTTTAAATATACTACCAGGCTCATAAGCCATTGAAATATTTTTATCTACAAAAACTTGTGATCAATAAAGATTTTTAGTTACATATTTTTTAATACTTGTATCGACTCTTTCATAAGTAGTAGCTAGCCTTGTTTCTCATCAAGTTTTTATATAAATTGGTATATCAATATAAGTCTCATTATCTACTACATAAGAATCTTCTTCACTCAATGGATTCAAAACATATGCATCATCATAATTGTTTGGATTAAAGGAAGGATAATTCACAGATGCTTTCACGTGACCATTTTGAGGATCATAAACCAAAACACTTACAGAATCAGATCTCAAAGATTTTTGTCGTTTTTGAGCAATTGATTCTATCTCTTTTTGTATACCTATATCTACAGTCAAATAAATATCATCACCATCTCTTACATCTTCTATTTCAAATTCATTAGCACCTACATTTCCAATCCAAGCAGAAGCACGTCATATTATTTTACCATCTCTACCACGTAAAACATCATCAAAATATTGTTCTATACCATAATATGCCTGATCATTTTTATCTACATATCATAAAACATTTGAAAGAAAAGAACCATATGGGTAATATCTATTTACATAAGATTCCAATCATAATCAATGTAAAATAGGAACATTATCTTTTGTACGTTCTTGATAATATTCAATTTTTAAATTTTTTACCATCTGAGCTACTACTGGATTTGCATTGGACAAAAGTTTAACATACCTGTTTTCTTGTTCATAAAAATTTTTATTAAAATTGGTATAAGAATCAAAATAATGATATTTTTTCAACAAATTTATCAAAGGTTTTGAATCTCTAGAAACATTAGATATATGATCAGGATCTATATAAACATAATTATCATATTTTACAACTACATAATCTAAATCCATTTTTTCCAATTCCTCTAAAAAACTTTTATTTGAAAAAAATCAAATATAGTTCAAATCTTTTATTCAAACTTCTATTCTCTTATCTAATCAGTTTTTTATCAAACCTTCAGCTGCTCAAGTAGAGAAGTTATCGACAATCTCCTGTCTTTGTTCGTTATATCAAGTCCAATCATAAGTATAATAACCATCGCTAACAATTCAACTACCCATATAAAAAAATTCAGGAGCTTTTGGCAAAAGATCTTTTGTAGCAAATATTTCTAAATTTTCTATACAATCTATTTTTTCTAAAACATCCATACCTTTTATTTCACAAAGATGTTTATAAACAACTGGAGTAAACAATTCTATAAAACGTTCTTTATCTCATATAAATTTAGGATCTACAAATACATTGTACATAGATATATTTTCAGTTAATTTTACTTCGTTTTGAGATTTATCATAAGCATAAATAGTTCATCTATCTGCTTTCAACAAAGATTGACTAACATGCTGACTATTTAATATATCATCATATTTATTATGATGAATAATTTGAACAAAAAATAATCTGATAAACAATAAAAAAAACAAAAAACAAAAAACAAAAAAAACAATTAATTCTGGAGAATTAGAAAAATCTCTCAAAGATCTATTTTGTTTAATCTTCTTATTTATATAATTCTTCAATGATATTTTATAGCCAAATAATTTCATACAATTTGTTTTTTAATAATTAACAACTGACAACTAACAATTCACAATTCACAATTCACAATTAACCAACTACTAACAATTACTTCTAAGTATATAGCTATTTTTTTCAACACAAAAAAAGTCTAAAATAAATTTGCATTCCCAAAATAATTTAGTATATTGAAGACAACAATTTTATATCTAATTAACAAAAAAATGTTTAAAAAATTATTATTAGGACTTGGTATAGCCTGATTTCTATGACTTGGAAGCTTAGCTGTAGTAAACTGACAATGAAATTTTGATGATACTAGTGGTTTTGGTACTAATCCATGAAACACAGCTTGAGTTTGAGTTGTTTGAGAATGAGAAGACACTGGTGGTTGATTAATCGACGTTATTAAAAGTTTCATAAACTGGGTACTAGGTTTATTATCTCTTATAGCATTAGTAATATTACTTTATGGATGATTTAAAATGGTTACTGCTGCTGGAGACGAATGAAAATACAAAGAAGGTTTTAAAATTTTAAAACAAGCTGGTATTGGATTAGCCGTTATTGGTTTATCTTGGTTTGTAGTGAGTATAATATTTTGGATTATATGAGGAGTTACAAATTAACATATCAATTAAAAAATACATATAAAAAATCTCTATAAATTAATATAGAGATTTTTTTAATTAAAAATTGCAATGTAAAGTCAAATAAATATATAAGTAAATAATAAAGATTATATAGTGAATAGTGAATAATTAACAGTTAACAAAACAATACAAACTTTTCACTTTTAACTTTTAACTTTTCACTTATTTTATGGATATTTTCGAATTTGAATTACGCTATATAGCATACCAATGATTAAATTACAAATTTGATTTATGACGAGATGATCAAATAATTTTAGATTTAGTAAAAATAACCAACAAGTGAAATTCTCAGAAAAAAATACAAGATATTACTCCAGAAGAAATTCACACACTCACCAACGAAACATTTACAAAATATAAAATAGACTTTATACAAAAAAATAAAGACAAAATTTTGTATCCAGATGAAGATAAATACAAACTATGAGATTATATAGAAAGATTGGAATATGAACTCAAAGTAATCAAAGAAATGTGATTCAACACATATTTTTTGATTGTATCAGATTTTGTATCTTGGGCTAAAGAAAAACAAATAGTTGTTTGACCAGGTAGATGATCATGAGCAGGTTCATTGTTGGCTCGAGTAACAAAAATTACAGATATAGATCCAATACCTTTTTGATTACTTTTTGAAAGATTTCTAAATCCAGCCAGAATAAATATGCCAGATTTTGATATAGATTTTGAAGACACACAAAGAGAGAGAGTAATAGAATATGTAAAATGAAAATACTGAGAAGAAAATGTGTGTGCAATAGGTACATTTATGCAAATGGCTACTAGAGCAGCTTTTAAAGATGCAGCCAGAGCTATATGAGTACCATTTGACAAATCAAATAAATTTTCAAGTTTAATTCCAGACAAAACATGAATTTCTCAAGCAATAAAAGATGAATGAAATGAAGAATTAAAATCAATGTACAACAATGATGATAATATTAAAAAAGCAGTAAAGTTTTGAGAAGAATTGGAATGAAATATGAGACAACTTTGAGTACATGCTTGTGGTATAATAATTGCTCCAAACAAAATAAATACATTCACTCCCACACAATATGCAAAAGAAGATGACCACAATATTGTTAGCCAATATGATTGACCAACACTAGAAAATATTTGATTATTAAAAATGGATTTTTTATGATTAAGAAATCTTTCTATTATAAAAAATTGTATAAAAATAATAAAAAAAAGATATGAAAAGGAATGAAAAAAACTTCCCAAAATTTTTCAAAGTTTTTTTAAAGATGCTTCTTTTCAGCCACCAATAGATGATAATTATACATATGAAAAAGTATTTAAAGAGTGAGATACTAGTGGTATTTTCCAATTTGAATCAAAATGAATGAGAAGATTTTTAATAAAATTAGAACCAGATAATATAAACGATTTAGTAGCTATGAATGCTCTTTATCGTCCATGACCTATGGAATTTATACCAAATTACATAGATAGAAAACATGGTAAGGAACCAGTAGATTATATGCACAATGAATTAAAAAATACATTACAAAGAAAATATGGTAAAGACGTTTTAGTAGAGGAAGAAAAAAAATTAATAGAAGATTTGTGACCAATTATGGATATCACATATTGAATCGCTGTATACCAAGAACAACTTATGTTTTTAGTACAAAACATGGCATGATTTTCTCTGGCAGAAGCCGATATTTTAAGAAGATGAGTTGGTAAAAAGAAAAAAGAAATTATTGAAAAATTAAAAATTGAATTCACAAAAAGATGACAAACCCACAAAGGATATAAACCAGAAACAACAAAGTTTATTTATGAAAAAATGATAGAACCTGCAGCTTCGTATTCATTCAACAAATCCCATTCTGTATGTTATGCTTGGATAGCTTATCAAACAGCATATCTAAAAGCATACTTCCCAGTAGAATTTTATGCCGCATTAATTAGATCTGTAGAAGAAGATACAGAAGATCAAGCAAAATATATATATGAAACTCAAAGTCATTGAATAGAAGTTTTTCAACCAGATATAAATGAATCTTTCAACCATGTAGCCGCCATTAAATGAAAAATCAGATTATGATTTCTTTGAATAAAATGAATATGATTTGATATATGAGAATACATACAACAAGAAAGACAAAAAAATTGAAAATATAAATCACTTGAAGACTTTTTAAAAAGATGTGACAAAGTAATAAATAAAAAATCACTAGAGTGATTAATTAAGTCATGATGATTAGATAATTTTTTCGATCGTAATACACTATTAAACAATATAAAATTCTTATTAGAACGATCAAAATCATCCCAAGACATGAATATGTGACTTTTTGGATTAGATGAAACTACTACCAAAATATCATTTAGTAAAATAAATTGAACATCTTTTGAAGAAAAATTAATGATGGAACAAGATGTTTTTAAGTGTTTTATTTCTTGACATCCATTAGATTGACTTTATCCATATTTAAAAAATCAAACTTTTTTATCTCGATTGAATATAGAAAAAAACATATGACCATTTAAGATTACATGATATATATCAAATATACAAAGAGCTAGAAAAAAATGATATTTTATAGAAATAGAAGATATCTCATCCAAAAGAGAATTCTTTTTTAAGGATGTTTTAGATTTCAAAAAATTTGATCTAGTAATAATATCATGATTTAAACAAGAATGAAGATATCCAAGAATTAGTAAGTTAATAAAAACAGATCGTGAAACTTTGATAAAAAATGCATGATGAAAGTTTAACCCAGAAATTACAGTAACTAAAGCAAAATGAATGAGACTATGAGAAGTAAAAAAAGAACTATTAGAAGACGATATAGAAATTAAAAAAGATGAAAAAAAAGAAAAAGAACAAATATTAATAGAAAAAGAGAAAGAACAAAATCTTAAAATCAAACAAACAAAGTTTGAAATACCAAATAATATATCAGATATATCAAAACTAAAAAAAATATTGGAAACAAATCCTGGTGACATAGTTATTTCTATATGAAATGCAGAAAAGAAAACTTCAGAAGAATGATTAGAAAAAATTACATCTTTATTAATAAAATAATAAATGAAAGAAGTTATAAAAAAAATAAAATCAGCACAAAAAATAGCAATTTTTTGTCATGAAAATCCTGATTGAGATGCTATATGATCTATGTTGTGACTTTGAAAAATGCTTGAGAAACAAGGTAAAGACATTTTTTACTTTTCTCCAAACAAACCTAGCAAAATTTATGATTTTTTATGAGACACAAAAAAAATAACAGATAACTTTGATTATTGATATTACAATTTATTAATATTCGTAGATTTATCAGACTATTCTCGTTTATGAAAATTTATTAAATGAAAGGAAAATTACTTTAAAGAAAATGAAATAGTTGTTTTTGATCATCACGAATGAAACATAAAACAAAAAAACTGGTTAACAATAAGAGACGTAAACTCTACAAGCACATGTGAATTAATATTTGAAAAAACAATCGATATACGAGAAAAATATTACGATGAAGATATTGCCACTTATTTATATCTTTGATTAACAACAGATTCTGGTAATTTCCGTTACGATCAAAACCATGAGAGAATACTAAAAAATGCATTAGAATTAATAAAATTATGAGCCAATAAAAAGTTGATCATAGATAATTTGATAAATAACAAATCTATATGAACAATAAATTTTCTTAAAACACTATTAGAAAGAATATCTCAAGAATGAAATGTTTTGTATACATATTATGACATTGATGAATTGTCAAAATACAACATAGACCAAGAACAAGCATGATACTGACTTACAATAATACAAGAAATAAGATGACCAAAAGTAATTGTAAGTATAAGAAAAAACGGAAGTAAAATAAAATGATCTTTAAGATCAAGAGATACAAATGTAGAAGAAATTGCAAAAAATTTTAATTGATGATGACATATGTATGCAGCATGATTTTCTATAGAAATAGAAGAAAATTTTGAAAAAACAAAAAATGAAATAATAAAAAAAATTAATAATTTAATAAATTAATAATCAAAATGAAAAGAAAAAAAAATAAAGATTATAATATTCCATTACGTTTGATAAGACCAATTATACATATAATAATAATATTAATTATTTTCTTTTTCATATACAAATTGCGTTTAATAACAGATCTTATACCAGGAGTACAGCTACCAATACCACCAATAAATTACCAAGAAACAATGCTTTTTGCATTCATATCTAGTCTCGCGTTCATATCAATTTGAATTATAAAAAATTTGTACGAATTAAACAAACCAATACAAAAATATTTTCAAACTTATTCAAAAGTACGAATATATCGAATAATAACAATTACTTTTATTGGATATTTTTGAAGTTGATTTATATTTCAATATTGAGTATCTAGATTTATAATATTATTTTGATCAATTATATCTTTTTTTGTTATATTTTTATTCGATCAAATACGAAACAAAATAGAAAGTATAAAACATAGAAATTGAAAAAACAAAATATTAATAATATGAGATAATTCACCAAGAAGTTACGAAGCAATTGAAAAAATAAAAGAATGATTTTCTTTTAAAACAGAATTTATTCAACTAAAAGATATATCAGATATAAAAATTACAGATTATTTTGTAATAATAGCTGTATGAATTTTTCCAAAAGAACTATTACAAGATACTTTTGAAAAGATTAGATTTTCAACTACAAGATTTTATCATATATCAGAGTGATATTTCCTAGAAGATGTAGTCTATAAAGCAGAAAATATATCAAACTTAATAGCTATGGAATACAAACATTCAAAATTAGATTGACGATCAATAGTTTTAAAAAGAATTTTTGATCTAATTGTTTGATCTATATCAATAATAATATTGTCACCCATAATGTTATTAATAGCAATTATTATAAAAATAGAAAGTAAATGACCAATATTTTTTATACAAAAAAGAGTATGACAACACGAAGAATTATTCACGTTTATAAAATTTCGTAGTATGGTAAAAAATGCAGAAAACATGAAAAAAGATTTACTACAAAAAAATGAAAGAAAATGACCATTATTTAAAATAAAAAACGATCCAAGAATTACAAAATTTTGAAAAATTTTACGCAAAACTTCCTTAGATGAATTACCTCAATTATTTTGTGTAATAACATGAACGATGTCTGTAATCTGACCCAGACCACATTTACCAGAAGAAGTAAAAAAATATAAAAATCGAGAAAAAAGATTATTATCTGTAAAACCATGAATATCTTGATACGCTCAAGTTTTTGGTAGAGATAATCTTAGTTTTGAAGATGAAGCAAAACTAGATTTATATTATATACACAATCGAAGTATATTTATGGATTTATATGTAATATTTTGAACATTCAAAGTAGTCTTTAAAGGAAAATAACTAACAATTAACAACTAAGTAATAATAATTTTAAACTTTTCACTATTAAATGTCTCTATCAGAAAATACAAAAAAATTACAAAAATATATAAAAGAAAATAAAAATATTTCCAATATATCTCAATCAGATATTCAAAAAATATATCAAGAGTTAATAGATTGTATCACTGACCACAACCATCTTTATTATATCCAATCATCTCCTATCATATCAGACTTTGAATATGATCAACTTTTTGACTATCTCAAAAAAATAGAACAGTCTTTCCCTTACATGATTAGCTGAGATTCTCCAACACAAAAACTTGTAAATCAAATTCAAGATGATTTCAAAAAAGCAAACCATAAAATACCGATGCTTTCATTGGAAAATAGTTATAATGCAAAAGATTTGATAGAGTGGGAAAAAAGAATTCTAAGAATATTAGAAAAAGCTTGAATAAAACATAAACCAACTTATTATATTGAACCTAAATTCGATTGAATCAGTATAGAATTGATATATAAAAATTGAATATTCAAACAAGCTATAACTAGATGAGACGGAATTACATGAGAAGATGTTACAGAGAATGTAAAAACTATAAAAAATATTCCCAAAAAACTAAAGAATATTGATTTGTATTGATATAGTAACAATATATCTTTCAGATGAGAAATATTAATATGAAAATCAAAATTAAATAAAATAAATCAACAAAGAGAAAAAGATTGATTACAAATATACGCAAACACAAGAAACCTTGCATCATGAAGCTTAAAACAACTTGATACAAACATAACAGCATCTAGAAATCTTCAATGCTTTATATATGAAATCCTAAATAACTCAATCATTTCCAAAAATGAAACAATCTCCATAAAAGAATTATGATTACCAACTTATCCAACAATAAGCTCATCTAAAAATATAGAAGACATTATCAAAGTCTGCAAAGATCTAAAAACCAAAGATAAACTACAAAAAGAAGATATAGATTTTGATTGATTAGTTATAAAAGTAAAAGAAAATAATCTTAGAGAATTTGTTTGATCTACAGCTCATCACCCAAGACGAGCTATAGCTTACAAATTCCCAGCAGAGCAGGTTAGTACTCAAATCAAATCAGTAGAATTTCAAATAGGAAGAACGGGGATTATTACTCCAGTAGCTAAATTAGAACCAGTAAAATTAAGTGGAGCAACTATATCAAGTGTATCTCTACACAATTTTGACTTTATAAAAGAAAAAGATATTTATAAAAATGATTTTGTACGATTACAAAGAAGTGGCGAAGTAATCCCATATATAGTTTGAACAATAGTCGATAGAAGAAAGGATAATGCAAAAAAAATATTTCCACCAAATAATTGCCCTAGCTGTAATACAAAACTTACTCATATAGATATGCATTATTATTGCAAAAATCCTGAATGTCCTGCGCAAATCAAAGAAAAAATAATACGATTTGTATCCAAAAATTGTATGAATATAGAATGAATTTGAGAAAGTATAGTAGAGATATTAGTCGACAACAATATAGTATCAAATATAGCAGATTTGTACAAATTATTAGATTTTGAAACAGAAAGGGTAATTCGCAGATTTCCATGATTTGCAGATAAAAAAATCACAGAAATAAAAAAACAACTAAAAGAATCTAAAAATAAAGAATTCCGAAGACTACTAAACTGACTATGAATCCCTAGTATATGAAAAAAAACAGCCAAAGACATATCAATATCATTATCTAAAATATTAAATGTCATTCCTGCAGATGCAGGAATCTCAGAAAATAAAAATAGATTTCTGTCTACACAGGAATGACAAACAAACTTAAAAAAAATCACAAAATACCTAACTAACCCAGAATTCCTAATATCCATTTACGGAATATGAGAAAAAATGGTGCAATGAATAATTAATTACCGAAACGCCAATTTAGAACTACTCAAAAAATTGGAAAAAATATGATTAAACTTCTCTACAGAATCACAAATTACCAATTATCAATCATCAATTATCAATTCTTTCAGCATTACAGGTTCTTTCGATCTCCCAAGACCAAAAATAATAGAAGAAATGGAAAAAAATTGATATACTTTTGATTCAAATCCAAACAAAAACACAAATTATATGCTTATATGATCTAAACCTTGAAGTAAACTTTCAAAAGCAGAGGAGTTATGAATAAAGGTAATAAAATGACGAGAAAATATAATAAGACAGTTTCCATTTTTATCAAATATAACAATAAAAAAACCTAAAAAAGAATGACCAGAACAAATAGGCTTATTCTAAGCCAGTTATAAAGTTCATTAAGTTTAAAGTTAAAAGCAATTTGATAACTTTATAAACCTTTAACTTTTTACTAATATATTATGCCAATACAAAAAAAACACAACTTACTTACTGTCTACTTAGGACTTGTATCTTTAATCTCTTTTATATGATTATCTATAGCTACAATCATATTTCTTCATTCAATTATATCAAAAAACATCATTACAAATGAAGAATATATATCTCAAAATCATCGAGAATTAGATAGATGTGAAGAACCTAGATATTTATGAGAAGATAATAAACAAAGAACTACAGAACAAAAAGAAGAATGTATTAACAAAGCTAAAAATACACTAATTTTACAAAGAAATGTAAATACAAAAGAAAAATTGATACTTTCTTGATTACGAGCAATAATATTATTAATTATATTCCCATTACATTTCGTATATTTTAAAAAATATAATAAATAAATAATTAATTAATAAATACAATAAACGTTACATCCTTGTCTGACGTGCACATTTTTTTGCATGTTCAGACTAGATGTGTTGTGTATACGACTGAAAGGAGTTTCGTATAGCTTTATTTTAATAAGAAACTCATATAAACTTTTCTCATGAATTTGTTGTCTTTATAATTCTTTTTAAGACTATATCTGTTATTTTATATGGTTCTATCAAAGAATCTAGTCAAACCCATGTGTCATTATCTATTTTTACGTAACTTACGTAATGATTGTTGAATGCTGTTATAATTCGCTTTGAATTATCTATAATATTTTCAATATGTTCAGGTTTTATTCAATGGTCTGATTTGAGTCTGTCTCAGACAATTTTTAGATTAGTTGTTTTGCAAATTTTATCAATCAAATTGTATATTATGTCTGTTACTAAAGCATGATTGTCTTGAGTAACTTCAAATCAATATGGTCATCGAATTGTGCTACGTAGATTGTCATCTTTTCATAGTAATTCTCTAATTCATGTTGAAGTAGTGGGAAAATCTGATGGATATTTGAATCATTGATTGATTGACTCTAAGGCATTTAATCAATTTATAATAGATAGAGGACCGCAATTCGCAGGTGTCTTTTGTAATACATGATGAAAGCGTAAATTATCTATGTTTAGTATTTTGTATGTTGATTCTTTGGGTATCGTAAAAAGTTTCTTCTTAATGATCGTAATCTTAGAAGAATTATTTGGTTGATTTTTAACTATTGTTATCTTTGGTTTATTCATGAGATCATCTCAAAGTAAAGATACTTATATTATAGATAAAAATCTCTTTTTTGCAAAAATAAAGCTATATGTTACACAACACATTGTTATCTCGACTGTTATTATTGCGAGACTTGCCTGTCGGCAGGCAGAGATACAATCGGATTAACAAGAAAGATTTGCTTCACTATTTAAGTCTAAATGACAAAAATAAAAAAACTCCAAATTCATTAAAAATTTAGAGTTTTTTTATTTATCCACTATTAAATTTTTTCTATTTTACTATTGGGTCTAGAACGGAATAGCTAAAAATTTCTAACATATTCCATTAAAATTTTCTTAAATTTAGTATACATATTTTCATTACTCAATCAACAGTTGAATC
>CAZCTB010000036.1:0-8102 GCA_964501605.1 uncultured Candidatus Peribacteria bacterium | reverse complement strand
TAAAACACTTCAACCGTTCTAGACCCTTTATAAAATAGTAATCATATATAAAGTATATTGAAAAATTTTTATTTTACAAAAAACATGAAATATACAATATTATCTTTAATTTTTATATTTTTAGAATTTTAGTTCTTTAATATTTTCTAGGTCATTCTATTTCTAAATATGATGGAATTAATGGCCATTGATCAATTTCTATTTCACAATTATTTTAATCTAGATTGGATTCGTGTTTATAGGGAGTAGTTAATATATTTTAGATACTTAAATAGATTTCTCTGTTTCATTCGTTATCACGCATTTCAGTCGAAATGACAGGGTAGTAATTTATTCTTCTACTCTTGGATAGATAATCTCTGGATTCAGATCTACATCAAATTCGGTAGCATCAAAAGCTTTTTCCCACAGTTCAAAATCTATATTTTCATCAGTTTTTAATCCATTCAACAATTCAGATCCAAAAATATTTTTTAATTTTTCAAATCAGTCTGTCAGTATAGGAGCAGAAAGTATTGCTAAATTTTTTACTACATACAACAAAAATTCCAAACATTCAATAGCTTCTTGTTTAGTTTCTTCATTTTTATATTTTACCCAAGGTTCTTCGTTACTAATGTATTCATTAGTTCTTTGTACCAAGTTATATCGATCATGTAAATATAATTGTATATTGCGTGGTTCTAGATAGTATCAAGTTATTATCGATCCAATATTATTGTTTTTTATATTAATCATAGAATCAGCAAGTATTCAACCATTTAATTTATATTCATTTTCAGATTTTTTTTGATTTATTGGAAATATAACGTTTAGTTTATCAGTGTGTTTTACTCATTTCTCAATTCCATATTTCTGACTTAATTTAGTGACTCTATTTACAAGATTTCCCCAAGAACCAATTATCATACTATTGTATACATTTCATAATCTCTCAGGAGAAAAATCTCCATCTCAATCAGTTGGTACATCATATAATAAATTGAATACAAAAGCATCTCTTCCATATCTTTCCAATGGTTCCATAGGATCTATTACATTACCAGTAGATTTACCCATTTTTTTTCCATTCAAAGTCAAAAATCCATGTGATAGTAACTCTTTAGGTGTTTCTATATCTGCCGATAGTAGCATTGCAGGCCAAAACGCAGCATGAAATCTTTGTATATCTTTTCAAACAATATGCAGGTCTGCTGGCCAAGTGTTTTCCCAGTTTTCATTTAATCCAAATCACTGTCCAGTCAAATAATTGGACAGAGCATCACATCGTACATACATTACATGTTCTTCATCTCCAGGGACTGGCACACCCCAAGGTAAGCTAGTTTTTGGTCTAGAAAAACTTACGTCTCTTGCATTTTCCAAAAAAGACAACATTTCTTTTTTTCTTATTTCTGGTACAATTTTATATTCATCATTTTTTATTAATTTTATTACATCGTCTTTATATTTAGATAATTTGAAAAAATAATTTTCCTCATCTATTTTTTCTATTTCTCCATTTGGATGATCAGGACATTTACCATCTACCAAATCTTTTTCTGTCTTAAATGCCTCACATCCTGCACAGTACAATCCACTATAAGATTTTTTGTAAATATCTCATTTAGCAGACATTTTTTCCCAAAGTTTTTGGGCTCATTTATAGTGATCTTTTTCATTAGAAGTTCTTAAAAAAGTATCATATGATATATTTAATTTATCATACATTTCTTTAAATGCTCAAACATTGTTATCCAAAAAATCTTTAATATCTTTTCATTCTTTTTTTGCTGTTTTTCGATTTTTTGTACCATGTTCATCAGTTCATGTCTGAAACTCTAGTTCTTTTCATGTCATTCTATACATCCTTGCTATAGTATCAGCAATTACAATTTCAAGTGCGTGTCACATGTGTGGTTTAGCATTTGGGTAGGCAATAGCTGTCGTGATATAGAATTTTTTATTTCACATGATTTATTTTATTAATTATTTAAAGTAAATTTACTTTTATAGAAACTATTTTATTTTTCAAGAGTATAGGCTATATGTATTGTTTTTTTTATGTTGCAAAAAATCATAACATTGTTATATAAAAGTAAACAAAGTTTTATTATTTACAAAAAATTATGCCAGCTAAAAAGCCAGTTAAAAAAACTACAAAAAATTCTACTGTTAAACCCAAAAAATCAGTAGCAGAAAAAGTAGTAAAAAAAATACCTACTAAAAAAGCTTCGGTGAAAAAAACTAGTACACATAAAGTTATTAATAATAAAGTAGCACCTAAAATCAAAAATGTAAATAATCGAGACCAGTTAAACAAAAAAGAACAAGAAATGATTAAAGACAATACTTTATGGATTAGAATATTATGATTACTATTCCCTGGTATATCTCTTTTATGGTCCCGTAGTTATTTAACACTTTTATTGTTTATTATAATCTCAGTTGTATTATTAGGTATTATTAATATCGCACTTTGATTTATATGGTATTTAGTTATGATAATATTGGTAATCATAAAACTTCCAGAACGAGCATTTAATAATTCAAAATGATACTTAATAAATATTATTAAAAATTGAAAAGGTAATCATGAGTCTATTGTTGATAAAAAAGTTGATAAAATTATGACAAATTTACAAAAGAAACTAACTTTTGTAACTAAATTTATGGAATTTGATTTTATCAAAAGTATTTTATCTTCAAAAATTATTGAAGATAGCAATAAATGGGTAAAGGAAAATTTAGAGACTATCTCAAAGATTATTGGACGAGTGGTTGTTGTGTTTTGAGCAATTGGAGTTCTTACTACACTTTGAACTATGTGAGTTTTAATAGCATATTTTGGAGGAGGTTTTATAGTACTTTTATTATTAAATCTTATTTATATTTTGATAGGTATGTTGCTATGATTTGGTCTAATCAAAATGAAAAAACGAGTACCTTTTTTTATAACTCTTGTAGTATTGGTAGATTTAGCATATATTATTATAATTTGATCATTGTCTTGATTTGGAAATATACCATCTCCTCGAACTGTTATATTTTACATTATATTCGCCATTTTTGTTATAAAAAACAAAAACTTATTTAACAAATAATTTACAAAAATGAGAAATAAAATTATATTTTTTTCGTTTGTTTTATTTTTGTCTATCACATTGTCTGCTTGTTCAAAAAATTTAAACATAAAAGAGACAAAAGATTATATATGAGACAAAATAGCGTTACAAGAAAAATTAGATTTATTAGAACAGCAAAAACAAAACTTTAATTTGCCATCACGAGCAAAAAAATTGAACATAAGTACACCTACAAAAATGACTCTCGACAAAGAATCGTCTTATCAAACAAGCGAAGATGTAGAGTGATTTAATTCTATGCGTTTTGTGTATACTGGAGATTATAATACAGCTATGCAACAGGCAGAAAAAATAGCACAAGAAGCTTGAATTGCAATTAGTGAAGAGTTTAAAATGGCACAGGATATAGTAAAAAAAATGTGAAATGATTCCTCAAGTCAGATAAAAGATCTGATGTGAGATTTAAAGGGTGTTGTTTATACCAATTACTCACTTACAAAAAATCCAGAATCAGATAATATTATATCAATATCTGTAGAAGAGAATTGAACATTAGAAATTGTTGTGACAGATCGAAAAAATATGCAAAATATTGTATCTGACAAACTAAAATAATTGTTTTATTATTATAATTATTGTCATAAAAAAATGAAAAAATTATTATTTATTTTTATTTTAAGTCTTTTTTCTTTTTCTTCATACTTATCGGCACAAGAATACATCTATTTTTATTGAAATTGATGTAGTCATTGTGCAAAGGTAGAAAAGTTTTTTGATGAAAATGATATCTTATCAAAATATAATGTACAAAAAAAGGAGATTTATTTTAATAGAAACAATCTTGAAGTATTTTCAAATTATATTAATGATCTTCAAATAGATCAAAATAAAGCATGAGTACCGTTTTTAGTTATAGATAATGAAAATGAATGTGATTATGTGGCTGGAGATAAAAAAATTATTGCACTTTTTCAAGAAAAATTAGTTCAGGATTCTTCTCAGGATTGTGCAGAAGCAGAAGATTGTGATCATTTTGATTGTAATGAAGAAAATTGTCCTCACATCAATTGTTCTGAAATAGATGAAGAAGAAGTTTCTTGATCTATAACAGAAGACAAAAATGAAAAAATTTGAAAAAATAGGTGGAAATTTTTTGGTATAATGTTGCCAGCAGCTTTAGCAGACAGTATAAATCCTTGTGCTTTTGCTGTAATATTATTACTTTTGTGAGCTATTCTTACTAGGACAAAAAATAAAAAAAGAGCTATATTAGCTTGATTGTTGTTTACGTTATCTGTTTTTATAAGTTATTTTGCTATGTGATTGTGATTATTTAGTGCTTTGGCTACAGTAACAAATACAACCATATTAAAACGATTTGTATGATGATTGTGAATTATAGTATGATTAGCAAATCTAAAAGATTTTTTTCGATATGGAAAAGGATTTGTGATGGAAGTACCATTTTCACGAAGACCAAACTTAAAAAAACTTATAGACAAAGCTGTTTCGCCTATTTGAGCTTTTGTAGTTTGATTTGCTGTTAGTTTATTTTTACTTCCTTGTACTTCATGACCATATTTTACAATACTATGATACCTAGCAGCAGAGAGCAAAAATTTACATACTCGATGATATATTTATTTGATTGTTTATAATTTAATATTTGTATTACCTATGATCGCCATATCTTTATTAGTTTGATTATGATTTAAATCAGCAGAGGAGTTAGCATCACTAAAAAAGAAAAACACTAAAATCATTCATTTGATAGTTTGATTTTTGATGCTTGGTTTGTGAATTTATGTATTATTGACTATGTAATTAAATATTAAATTTATAAAAAAGCAGCTTTAAATGTCTGCTTTTTTTGATTTTATTATTTTATCCTTTTCTTTTTCGTGGTTTATTATAAGATATTGTTTTAGATAGTAAAAAAAATATATAGTAAGTAAGTTTATTAACTAATGTTTTTATTGAAATTAACAAAAAATTAAATAATCTTGTTTAAAAATATAATAAATCAAAAATTGTGTTATTTAAAGTGTTTTAACAGTAATTAAACTCATGAATAAAATTTTCCTTATTTTGATTACAATATGAATTTCTCTATTTGTATCTCAAATAATATTAGCAGATAATAAAATTTATTTAGATATTCCAAAAGATACAAATATTATCAATAAAGATTATGTACCAAATGAGATTATTGTTAAATTTAAATCAAATAATAAAAGTATAAAATCTTTATCTTTAAACATGACTAATAACTTATCTTATAATACAAAATGATTAAGGATTAAAGATACTGTTGTTAATAATGACGTCAGTGTATTTTCTGTAAATAGTGGTGAAAATATTTTTACAATAATACAACAATTAAAAAATGATCCAAATGTAGATTATGTACAACCAAATTTTGTATATAAATTACAAAAAAACTATCCAAATGATCCTTTCTTTCCACAACAATGGTGATTAAACAATACATGACAGACTATTTGATGATATACTTGAATTTCGGGTGCAGATATAAAACGAATACAAGCTATGAATATTCGATCTTGAGATAACAACTATTTGACTACATGAACAATAGTTGCTGTGATTGATGATGGGGTTCATTATTGACATCCTGATTTGAGTGGTCAATTTCGAGATGGGACTAATTGTGTTAGTTATACTTGATGATTGTTAAATAATTGTAATTTCTGATATGATTTTGTTAATATGGATAAAATTCCTTTGTCTAATTCTAGTGATACTCATGGTACTCACGTAGCAGGTATTATTTGAGCCAAAAACAATAATTCTATTGGTATTGTATGAGTTAATCCATGAGTTAAAATTATGGCATTGAGAGCATGAAGTAATAATAGTTTAACTACCGAAGCTGTTCTTAAATCTATTTTATTTGCTCAGCATAATGGTGCAAGGATAATTAATGCAAGTTGGGGGAGGTGATCAGGAAATTGTGAATCAGCAGATATAGCATTATATAATGCTATAAAGAACTTTTCTTGATTATTTGTTACTGCTGCTGGTAATGATGGCAAAAATCATATTGATGATCGATTTTCTATTCCTGCTGATTTTAACACAGATACTACATGTTGGAGTGGTTTAGACAATATTGTTTCTGTTGCAGCAATTAACAATAGAAATGAATTGGCTTCTTTTTCAGATTATTGAATTAATATAGATATATCAGCTCCTGGTGATGAAATTTGAAGTACAGTATATACATGACAATATTGATATATGGATGGGACTTCAATGTCTACACCATTTGTTGTTTGACTTTTATCACTTGCTCGAAGCTTTAGACCAGATCTTTCTTATACAGAAATTAAAAATACGATATTAGATTCAGCAGAATATATACCTGCCTTGTCTGGATATATAGACTGATGAAGAAGACTTGATGCTTATTCTACACTCTATACTTTAGATAACTATTCCCCAACAAAAACAACATTGCTAACTCCTTTAAGTGGAAGTGATATGACTTCTTGAAATATAGTTTTTAATTGGACAGAATCATCAGATGTATGAGTGTGAATGAGTGGATATTATTTACAAATATCAAGCTGAAATGATTTCTTAAATATATTAACATGAGTGTATATATATAATACATGATGTGATATATCAATATCTACAACAGGAGAATACTATCGAAGAGTGTATGCTTTTGATGATAAATACAATACAGGTAGTTGGAGTGATGTTTTTTCATTTTCTATAACATATACACCAGATATTACGCCACCATCTATTCCAATGTTAATTATTCCAGGTGAAGATAGTAGTTGGCATAGGGGTTCAATTGATTTTTCATGGTCAAGTTCTTTAGATACGTGAGTTGGAATTAATTGATATATATATGAAATACTTTCTTGAGATATGGTTTTTCTTTCATGAACGACAAATTTTACATGAATTACTTTAAATATTGATTCATGAAGATATACATGGAAGGTAAAATCATACGATATAAATAATAATTATTCTGTTTTTTCTTCCTGAATAAGCTTTAATATATTTTGGGATAAAACACCAGAAACAATAAATTTAAATTCTTTATTTGATTGTGAAACAAATGTATTATACACTTCCAATATAGTTATACTTACAGGTATTAATACATGAATACTTGTTTCTGTAGACACATGAATATATAGTATAAATGGATGAATATGGAGAACAGATCCAAGTACTTGATATAAATGAGATAAAATTCAGCTTGCACTTACATCATCAATAAATTTCTCTACAGGTAAAAGCATAACATTTACATATTGAGATAAAGATAAAATATTTAATGTTTTTACAAGATGAAAAAAGATAACTCCGATTGGAATAGAATTTAATTCAGTTGTAGATGCTGAATTAAACACGGTTTATACTTCCAATATAGTTCATATTACTTGATTAGAAAACTGATATGTGTTTACTGCTAGCATATCACAATGATTTTTAGCAAAAAATAGTACATATGTATCATGAAATATTACATGAGTAGAGAATTGAGACACATTATTTATTTCTTTAACTTCTAGTACTAATTACAATACTTTATTAAATTCTACTTTAAATATTTGAACTTGAAGTTTCATTTATGATATTAGAACAAAATCATTGCCACCATCAGGATGAGGATGATGAGGTTGAGGATGATTATGAAGTAGTATACCAACTTGTGAATTAGTGGATTTAATTTGTGTAGATGGTGAATATGAGGAAAAAGATTGAGTGAATTGTAGAAATTGAGAGTTGTGAGAAGAATGTCAAATACCTGTTATCATATCTTCTACGTCTGGTAATATTTCTGATCTTGATAAAAGAGTAGATGTATTTAATTCAAATTATAGTTCTGAGTTGAATTTAGCATATTTATATGCTTATAATATGTGAATTACTACTATGGACAATATATTTGATGCAAATATGGAATGAAATTTAATTAGATCACATATGGCTAAAATGCTTGTAGAATGGGCACAAAATGTGATGTGATTGGAAGTAAATACAGAG
>CAZCTB010000035.1:0-20359 GCA_964501605.1 uncultured Candidatus Peribacteria bacterium | reverse complement strand
TATAAATGTCATTTTCTTTTTAAAAGAATATAAATATTCTTCTATTATACTGACATTTTAACTTTTGGCTATTACTGTCAATTTAACTTTGGTGTAACAAAAAAGTAATTTTGTTGTTGCTGTATTATACCACTTCAGTAAGAATAATTTTTTGTTGTTTTTCAATTGTAATCTAAATTGTTATATTTTAGATTTTCCCATGTATCAGTCCAAGAGAGTAAGTACTCTTGATCATAACTTATAGGATTTGTAAAAAAATCAAAACTTATTGTTCAATCTGTAATTATTGTTCCATCTGCTATTCATGTCATACCAGATCACTGTTGTATTGGACTTCAATCCTCATCAAAGTTTTCGTCATTTCCAAAAAGATTCAATTGATGGAAATAAAAGTACTCTTCATTGTCTCTGGAATAAACTCATATATCATTGTTGTATATATTTAATTCTGATAAGAATATTTGATTTCAGTTTTGTGATAGTACTCATTTGCTGTTGTTGTAAAGCATACTATTTCATAAAATATTTTTATTTCATGAAACCATTGCTGCTCATATTTCTTTGTTGTTATATATCTGTGAGTTATTTATAGTTCATCATGTTAGTTGGTAGAATGATACTCAATATTCATTGTTGTAAAATTGGGAATTATTAATGTTTCAAATGTATGAATTTAATATGATCAATCAGGTATCATTGTTGTACAAAAAAGAATTATTCAAAAGAATAGAAAGATTTCATTCAAAAAATGCTCAATACTTGTTGTTGTATATTTCTGTATCATTTATTGTTGTATATATAATAGGTTCCTTAAACTCTCGTCATTTATAATCATAATCAAAATTGATTCAAAATTCATTTTTTGTATGTGATCATCCGTTTCAATCATTTGTACCATCTATTTTTATGTTGTCAAATATTCTTCATCTATTAGCATCTGCAGATTTATTTGGTATATCCCACACAAACAATCCAGTATTTAGATAATTATTACTATAAAAGGTAGTTCAGCTTTGGTTTTTACTAATTATTGCCGTACATGGGTATATATGAATAGTATTGTTTTGTACAGATTTTGATCATGTCAAAACATATATTGTGTTACCAGTAAGCTGTTCTAATTCTGGATCAAACTTTTCCAGTATTTCTACATTTATATTGCTACTACGGCAGTATCTCCATTCTCATGTTAAAACTTTATTTGGATCTCGATTTTGTGTATAAGCACTTTCATCTTCTATGCTTCAATCTCATAGTGCATTTCCAAAAATTGCACAAACTATTTGTTCAGTAGTTGGATTGAGTTGCCAAAATGTTTGATTTACAAAAAAATCATTATCCCATTCTGGGTGGCTTTCACATCATACATCTCATCAAAGAGCTATATTTGTAAACAAAAGTATCATTCACAAAAATAATATAGTTTTAATTTTTTTTATCATTTTTATCTATTATAAATAACTATATGATCTTTTACTGCTTGTAAGCTTCCAAAATATTTTGGTGTTACAAAACTAAAAGATGAATATTTGTTTGGATTATTACCATTTGAACTAGTTTTGAATATACTATATCTTTTCCCATTTTGAGCCACAAAAGAAACAGGATCAAAGTTTGTATCTATCCTGTGATCTCGAGTATTTCAAGGATTGTTTGCAAAGATATAATCTATTGTTTGTTCTTTGGTATCAAAATATCTTTTGTAACTAAAATCATCTGAAGTCCATTTTCCATTGCTTTGATATAGTTGGTATGTTTTGTTGTTTGGTGCTGTTACTATTTCTCCAATTCCATTTGTACTAGAATGATAGTTGCTACCACTATAAGATCCAGGATTGTTTATATCTATATGATATGTAAATCTTTCCCAAGTAGGGAAGTACTTTGGATACATAAAATCTGGTGATGTATAAGCAAACCTATTTTCATCAAAATATACAGTATATTGTTTACCATTTGGTGCTATATAAACTCTTGTAGAAGAATCATGAGACATGTCTCTTAGATAGTCATCAATTATACTATATAAATAATCTACACTAGCTTTTTGTCATCTCAACAACTCTAGTTCATTATCACTATCTGCATTATCTATTTCACTATCCAATAAATCAGATTTATCTTGTAATATAGCTTGAAATGTAGTCAAAAATTGCTCAAGTCTTTCTGTATTGTCTCAGTACATACTTACTAAACTATCCAAGAGCATTATAGCTTGAAGCCTTAGAGTATAACTTAAATAAAATTCTCAGTCTTGATAATGATTTCCACCATCATTATCCATTGTATATATCCTAAATCTAGCATCAAATTGATCATCTCATTCTCATACTATCAAAATTGTTTGACTTCTATCATCATAATCGTTGCTAGAAATCAATTCTATATATACATTGTCTCATTTTTTTACTAGTCAGTTACTACCAACCATTATATCATTGATAAACAATGCTCATATACTATCTTCCAATTCTATAGGTATATAAACATTGTTTGTTATTCCATCTATAGTGATTTCATTTGATTGATAAAATTCTCATATTTCAGCATCATCTATTTCATCAAAATCAAATTCATCTACTTCTAGATCTAATCATTCACTAGGTTCTACAATATTTACAGCTCTATGATCTGAAACTCATGTAGTTTCATCATCTATTACTCTCCAGTAGAAAGTTCAAGTCATAAAGTCTTCATTATGTACAGGGTCAATAGAAGTACTATCAGTTTCTCCAGTAGCTACTAAATTAGCAAAAGAACTATCACTAGCTATTTGCCAAGTGTAACCACTAGCCGATACTCCAGTCCAAGATAATTCAAGATTTCACAAATCAATATTTGCTCAATTAGTTGGATTTAATAATGTAGGTGTAGCAGCGGATCCAGAAATAATAAATGATCGTGTACTACTTTGTCATGTGTTTCCACTAGTATCAGTAGCAACTACTCGCCATTCATATGTGTTATTTGATAGTGGGTTGACTATCTGTGAGTTTCATGAAATATCATTCCAAGACATTGTGGTACTATTTCAACTTAAATATAAGTCATAATCATCTATTGCGACATCATCAGATCAAGTCCATTGTAAAGTCACATTATTAACTGATATTGTAGCTCCATTACTTGGAGACTGTAGGGTTACTGTTGGGGGAGTAGTGTCAGTAGTTGGAGGAGTCGAAGTACTTCCACTTTCCAAAAGAATTACAGATATTGTATCTACAAAATTGTTTCATCCAGTATTTACCGTAAATATAATTTCTTTGTTTCATGTGTTACTAGTAAGTATTATACCTTCATCTAAAAAGGTAGATGCAGTGATTGTTCATGTTGTTGTGTTCAACACATCTCCAGATATCTCAAATTCACTATTTTGATTTGCATATAGTCTTACTTGTATTCATGTTTCTGTAGTTACATAGCTTGACATATCTCCAGACCAAACAACTTCAGATCATGTAAAATTAATATCTCCAAAAAGTTCTTGATTTGAATAAACACTAGCTATACCACCATAAGTATCAAATAAATAACCACTAGCAGTATTGTTTGCTCCAGTTATAAAAGTTAATGTATTATTAAAAATTCATGTAGCTGTTCAGGCTGATAAATCATATTCTACTCAAGCCCAAAGATTGTAAGTATTACCTTCATATTCATGTTCTACGTATCCAAATATTCCATCACCGCTTATTCATACTCCAGTACATTGAGTAAAAAATCATCCTGTCATAGTCAAACTTTCATATCATGATAGAGTAGTAGATCAGCTCAATTCTAGTAGTGTTGCTTCATCCAATGGCCAAACTCTATTTCATCTAGCAGTATTTATATAAAGTCATTCCAATTGTTTGTTACATTCTATGGTTGTTCCACTCAATTCTAGTGTACCAGTGTTGCTGCTTCCAGTTCACCAAAACATAATTCCATCAAAATTATTTCCTCCATAATTAAAATGTAGAGGAGAGTAGTCTCAGCTACTAATTCCAGTATTAGTAAAGAATGCTTCATCTATTTCAAATATTGTATTTGCAAATACTGTAATTGCCAAAAATACTATTCAAAATAGTAGCATAGAAAGGTACTTTGTTTTTTTGAAAATTTTCATCTTTAATTTTTATTTTTTAAATTTTTCATAATTTCCACATCTAATTATACTCGAAAAACTATCTCCTGTCAAATTTTCATACATAAAAATTTACCCATTCTTCAATGGAAAACACTCAGACGCATTTTCCAAGAAGAATCTGCAAATTTTCACACATGAAAATTTATCCATCATTCAATGAAAATTAAAAAATATTTTTCAAGGATGATGTACAAATTTTTGATTACTTTTTTTATCCCCATTGGGAGGGGAAATCACATCAAACCATCCCCCTTGGGAGGGGGATAAAGGGGGTTTGTTTATAGTCCCCTCTATCAGGGGGGAAGTGAAGGGGATTCGATACCATCCCCCTTACAAAGGGGGACGAAGGGGGTTAAAAAAACAGAATAGAAAATTTTCTATCTATATTCACAAATTCCCCGAGCTGTATTTGATAAATCCCCCTATCCCCCTTTATCAAGGGGGCAAATTAACATCAAACTTCCCCCCTCTTTGATAGAAAGAGGGGGTTAGGGGGAGATTTGAAAACACACAAAGGGAGAGATAGAGAGGGATTTGGAAAAAATTCAAATTATTCCCCTTGGAGGGAGATTAAAGGGGGCAAAAATAACAAATTTTTCCAACACCATCTCTTCATAGTTTTGTATGATAAAAAATAAAGAGAGTAGACTATCCTTTTATTATCCTAACAAACATTTTGTTAGATTGAAGATAACAGTAATATATTAATTGATTAATTGAAAAAATAATTAGAAAATTTTAAATCTAAAAAAACCCTTATTATGTTGTTTTAAATAAGGGTTTTAATATTTTGATAATTTTTTAATATTAAAGAGTAAAGATACTAGCAGTAGTCCAAGCTCAACCAGTAAAGTATTGTGCTTCCATAAGTCCACCACTCCAAGCAAATCTGAAATCTAGTCCAGTTGTAGTAGGATTAGTAAATATTTGGTTAGATCAAGAATTTAATTTAATATCTGTTCAAGTTACTGATATTGGTGTATTATAAAATCTATTTCAACTCCAATAAGGAATATAGTTTGTAGTAAGTCAACTTACTAACCCCCATACAGTTTTCTCGCTAGGTATAATAACATCACTTCATATATTATTCCAACCAGTATCAACTGCTGTTCGTGGTATATAATCTCCACTATTAGCCATAAATATAGGATCTGTTTCAGTAGTGATATAATCGTTACTATAATCACTTACTACATATATGTCTCAACTATCAGGGTCAGAGAAAAATGTAGAACTATCATAAATAGAGTCCATACTATAAGAAGCACTACCATTTATACTGTCTCATATTTCTCACTTTACAGTCAAACTATTCGTTCAGTTTTTATGATGGATACTTATGTAATCTCCTGCCCAAATCTCTAATGGTGGTAATATTAATTGCACATCTCAAGCAGTAGTATCTGCTAATACTTGTCTATCTCAATCATTTAATGTAGTGTCAGTACTATATTCAGATACTTTATTTGTTAAATTTATATAATTTATATCTCATCAAGCATCTGGATTTATTCTTGTTATTCAATTATTATAAACAGCATCTTTATTATAATATAAATCTATAGTTCAAGCAATCATAGTGTTTATCATATCTTCTCTAACAAGTATATCTTCTCATAAAGCTATAATATCTAATCTAGCTAACGAATCTAAAATTTCTACTGTACTATTTCCAATAGTAGAACTATCGTTCAAATATACAGACACTTGATTTTCGCCATCTAAACTAATTATTGGGAAGTTTATACAACCTTCAAATGCACTATCTCAATACATATATACTCTTCAATTAGTTATTATTGAGTTTTCAGATTGATTTACAACATCAATATTATCTAAATATATGGTTCATCAGATAAGATTAGCTGCTTCTCCTAAATACATTTGTTTGTTTCATCACACACCAACAAATCTTATATTACTAACATCATATTCATCATAAATTTCTAAGTCATTACTCAACAAAACTATAGTAGGTATTGTATCTAAATTATTGTTGTTATAGAAATTATCCCAAGTCTCTGTTCAATCATATTCTATAGCCCTATCTCAATTATCATCAAAATATTTCTTTGTAATAAAATCTCCATCATCTGCTATATAAGGACTTATATCATCTCCTGCTTGTAATGTTCAATCTGAATCAAAAACCCAGCTAGCAACAGGACTATTTATAGCTCAAGAAGTTATAGATATACTAAACTTAGGTTTATCATATCTTTGTCAAAATTGTGTTGTAAAAGTTCAATCAGAATTACCTAAATATATATTATTATTTTCTCAACTAGCTCATAAAAAAAAGTTTGTACCTTTTGTTATAAGTGCTTGGAAAGCTCATAATCAAGGTACATAAGCGTTCGGAGTAATTATAGGTCAAAAGACATCAATCATAGCACCAAAATTAAGTGGTATAGTTCATACCTCTATATTATAACTACCTGTGCTATCTCACATAAACAAATCTCATTCTATAGGATTACTTATAGAGTTTCAAGATAATGGGTAATAATCTCAACTTAATCCTTCTACAGAAGTAGATCATGTCGGTTCATTTTCAAAACATTCTATTTGAGATCCAGACATAATACACCATTTACCATCGGTTCATGTCAAAAAGCTATCTGTACCACTCAAATAACCATCTAGTGCGGATCAAGTAAGATAATCATTTAATTCAACTCCCGTAATTAATTCACTTATTGATTTACAATTATCTCAGTTTGTATCACATATAATATTAGACATTATTTTCTTTTCTGTACCATTCAAAACTATTCAAGTTGTACCACTATTATCTGTTAATATAAGGTTTTGTAAGTATTGTACAGCATCTTGTGTAATATCAGTATTAACAGTCACTGTGGCGGCGAATACCGTCAAAGCTGAGAATAGTATTCCCGATAAAAACATGATAAAGTACTTTGTGTTTTTTAAGTGTTTCATTTTTTTCTTTCAATAGATTTAAAAATTTCCTCACCTTCAATTATAATCGAAAAATTTTTCCTGTCAAATTTTCATACATAAAAATTTACTCATTCTTCAATGGAAAATACTCAGACGCATTTTCTAAGAAGAATCTGTAAATTTTTGACTACTTTTTTATCCCCCTTGGGAGGGGGACATAGGGGGTTAAAAAACAGTAAAATCACCTCAACCCCCTCTCCCTCATTATAAAGTAAAGTAGGGTAATACATCCCATTCCTAAAGGGGTTGTATCCCCCTTATGAAGGGGGAATAAGGGGGTTTGAAAAATATAAGAAAGAGAATCCCCCAACCCTGTCTGCCCACAGGCAGGCCCCTTTCGTAAAGGGGGTAAAAACACCAACAAAGGAAGACAAAAAAAATTATCCTTCTAAGCTATTATACTTGCATTCAATAGAAAAATATTTATTTTAAATGTAAGAGATTTTTTAATCTTAATATTATTTATGGATCCAAAAAAACATATATTAAATATTATCAAAAAAAATCTTAACAACTTTTCGGATTATACAGTTTTTTTGTTTTGAAGTCGTGCTACTTGATCATATCAAAAAATTTCAGATTATGATATATGAATCTTATGAAAGTCAAAAATTCCTTATACAACTTTTCTTAAAATAAAAAGAGAACTAAATGATTTACCTTTTTTAGTAGATTTTGTTGATTTTGGTAGAGTTGAAGACAAGGTTTTCAAAGATTTAGCATTAAAAGATACAATAAAATGGAATTAGAAAGAGTTAAAAATCAGATAAAATTGTCTAAGAAGGCTTATGATACATTAAATAATGCATTAACCAAAGAGAGATTGTCGGATTTAGAAATTGACTGAGTTTTGCAGAGATTTGAATATAATATAGAGCTTTTGCGAAAAACTTGTAAGGTATTTTTACTATACAAATGAGTCAAATTGATCACAAGTCCCAAAGATGTTTTCAAAGAAATATACAGCTTGGGTTTTATAGAAGATTTGGAGATATTTTACAGTTTCTTAGATATTAGAAATTCTATGTCACATATGTATAGTCAATATTTAGCCAAAGAATCTTTTGATATTATTAAAAACAATTATAACATAATAATATGACTTATAAGTGATTTAGAAAAAAACATATAAAAAAATTATAACATTATATTTAATATATAACAAAAACATAATATGACTGATCCGTTTTATACTACTTGAAATGTAAATAACACACCAAATTCAAATAATAATCCAAATTTGAATAATAATTCAAACCCGAATAATAATTCAAATCCCAACAATACAAACAACGAACAGATTAATGTAAATGCACCACAATGACAAAATATGCCAAATCAAATACCTCCCTCGGGGGAGGGAAATCCATCGGGTAGTGGGAGTAACAATGCTGTACCAACGATTGCTGATCAAATAAAAAAATTAAATTGACAACAACAGCAAATACAGACAAAATATAAAGAACTTAAAGATTTGTATCAAAATCAGAAACTTACAGTAGAACAAAAACAACAAGTTGGTGATCAGATGCAAAAACTGAGTAATTTGTATACTCAAAACAAACAAACTTTGGCAATGTTGGCTACAGATATCTCATGACAAAAAGAGGTACATGTAAACAAGGACGTAGTAGTCAAAGAACAAAAAAAACGTAAAAAGTTTTCATTTAAATGAATTGCTATATGATGTAGTATTATATTTATATTTTTGATATGATGATTGGCTGCAGTTTTTTATTACTTGATACAAAATCCAAATCAGCTGAGTAGTGTGGGTATAGACCCAGGTACTGCTACACAATTGCTCCAGACTTTTGCTACAGTATTTTTTGGCTTGTTGTTTTTTGCATCATTGGGTCTTTTGATAGTAAATTTTTATAGACTTACTACATCCAAAAATAAAAGAAAAATTGGATATGTGATGTGAATAATATTTGGTTTTATTTTATTGGTTGGTACATTGATTTGATGAGCAAGGATTCTTGATACTTTGAGAAACATTAGTGTAGATGATTTTGTAGATTCTAATAAATTATTGAAACCTTATATTCAACTTAAAGATAATACGGCTTATTTAAATGGAGAATCAAGTTTGGTGGCTATAGCTCCTGTAAATATGTTTTACAGTTTAAATGCTGATATTTTCAATAAACAAATAGTTCCTCAGTTGTGAGCGGTTACCATACAAAATGTTTCTTTGGATTGTGGTAATTGACAATCTTTGACTATGGATATGCAAAGTGCTGGATTTAAATGAGCATGTATGTACCAATCCAAATGAGAATATCCACTAAAATTAGTCGTTTCTTATCTAGACAATAATACATCAGAACAGTTGACTAAAGATATACCTGCATGACAGTTGCCTATTAGATCTCAAATAGAAATCAGAACAAACCAATGAAGTTTAGACTTTTCAAAAAATGAGTTAATTGTGGGTAAAAACCCAATAAAAGTTACATATGATGCTTCTGATGTATTTACAGATTTTCAGCTTCCAGAATATAAAATTATTTGGGATGCAGATGGAGATGGTGTAGCAGACAAATCTGATTTGACTACATATACTCATTTATATACTTGAGCAAAATTGTATAGTGTAAATGTTAGGTTCCCGTGACTAAATGAGTATTTATATACTTTCCCAGTAAGAGTAGAGCAGTCAGATGTACCAGTAGCAGAGATAAGCTCTACAGCTATTAGCGAAACTGAATACAATATTTCTGCTTCATTTTTTGATACTGTACCAGATATATCAGAGTATGTTTTCAATATACTAGACAAACAAACTACAAAACAAATAGATAGTATTACTTCTAAGACTCCAAGTATAAATTATACATTCCCAGGTAACGGAATATATGCTATACAAATGGTTTTTGTGACAGAAGAATGAAAGCAGGGGACTGCAGAAAGTGAAAATATAAATATTTGATGATCGCAATTTCAAATAATTTATGATATGTATGCTAAGACTCCAACTATACCACAATTTGAAAAAATTGAAAATGTTTGAGATATACAACTCAAAGAAATACCAACGATATTAAAGTTGGAAATAAAAAATATTATACCGTCTTCTCCTAGCATAACCAAAAAGTTGTTTGTGGATGGTTCTCCTGTTGTTTCTACTGATGATGTTTTTCAAATCACTATAGATGAAAACAAAGATTATAATATAAAAATAGTAGTAGAAGACCCAAATCGTGATGCCAAAACAGAACAAGAGATAAAGGTGTCAGTAAAAAGAGATGACATAGTTTGAAACCTTTTAGTATCTCCAGATACTATAGGTATTTCACCTTTCCAAGTAAAATTTGACGCATCTACCACTACCATTAATGATCCACAAGATGAGATAGTTTATTTTACGCGGGATTTTGGAGATTGAGAAATCAAAGAAAACCTTTCACAATCAATCATATCGCACACATACGATTATGATTTTGAAAATGAAAATTGAGAATTTTTTCCAAAAGTTACGATAAAAACCAAGAAAGGTCGTGAATTAGTTATAGGCTCGTGAACAATGGTACTAGTAAAAAAACCAAATGTTGCTTTATCTATAAATATAGATTCTCATCCTGCTCAAGTTGCTAATATTTGAGAAAAAGTCGATATGTCTTTAGATTTAGATTGATTACCAGAAAAAATAATTCGAGATTTTGGTAACGAAAATACTTTGGAATGTGGGGGTAGAGAGTGTACAGAAACCTCACAAATTTATAATACACCTTGAGAATATCAAATAAAGGCTGAGGTTTCTTATTTGGATAAACCTACTATAGAATGAAAAATTAATTTAGTTATAAAGTAGTTCTCGGTCATTGCGAGTTTAAATATAGTCGGAGTAAACGATATATTATGTCTAATAGGAAATGGTTATAACAGCAGGGCTGTGCTATTCTTTATACATATATGATTTAAATAACGCTTCGGTAGGGAACGGTCGCGACCGTTCCTTACACAAAGTTGTTGTGAAATAATTTCTCGACGTAGGGGCGATTACCAATCGCCCTTACACACAGTCAAAAATAAAAACATCTTTATACTTATAATTAGAATTGAATGACAGAATTATCTAAGAAACAATTAGAGCATCTACAAAAATTAGCAAATATAAATCTTAACCAATCATGACAAGAAGAATTTTTAAAAAAATTAGAACCCGTGATATCAAAATTAGATGAATTATCAAAAGTTGATATATCTGATGTGATAGAGGATTCGCAATTAGAAAACACACTTAGAGTACTAGATTGACCACAAGACTTCCCAAACAAAAAGGAATTAATAGACAATGTACAACATGAAGTAATCAATAATTCTATAGTAATCAAATCAGTATTGAGTTAAATATTTAAAATAAAAAAAATCCGAAACTGAAATCAGTTCGGATTTTTTAATAAGACTTATAAATACTTTTCTTTAATTTTTTTAACGGTCTCATTAGTTAGCGATACCTTATGTGTTTCGGTATCAATTAAATTTTTTTCTTCAAGTTCAGTAAAGATATAATCAAACACAGCTCCATCTTCTGTTTCCATGTTTATTAATTCTTTTTGAACTTTATTCATCTCATTCACAACGAGATCTTTTTTCACTTTTTTTGTAGTGTTGTTACTCAAGTTTGCTATAGCAAACAAAGTAAGATTAACATCAAGTACAGAGTTGTTTTCTGAAATACCATCTGCAAAAGTTCTTTTTTGTTCTGATTTTAAATTTTTCATAAGCAATAATTTTTTATTTTTGTTAATATTAACTTTAGTACTATAAAGAAATAAACAAAAATGTCAAATAATTATCAAAAATAAAATACACTTGAAAATCATTGTCTATTCTGTATAAAAAGCGACAACACTGCAAATTTTTGCAATATTTAAAATTTTAATAATTTAAATCTTAAAAGAATGGCACAAGCAAAATCTTTGGACAATGTAAGAAACATTGGTATTATGGCTCATATCGATGCTGGTAAAACTACAGTTACTGAAAGGGTACTTTATTATACAGGTAAAAAACACAAGATCTGAGAAACTCATGACTGAGCTGCAGATATGGATTGGATGGAACAAGAAAAAGAGAGAGGTATTACAATTACTTCTGCTGCTACTACTTGTTTTCGAAAAGATCATCATATCAACATTATTGATACTCCAGGTCACGTAGATTTTACTATAGAAGTAGAAAGATCTTTGAGAGTATTGGATGGTGCTGTAGCAGTTTTTGATGGTTCTCAATGAGTAGAACCGCAATCAGAGACAGTACGAAGACAAGCTGATAAATATAATGTTCCTAGGATGGCATTTGTAAACAAAATGGACAAAATGGGTGCTGATTTTGATATGTCTGTAGAAAGTATAAAAACAAAATTAACAGACAAATGAGTTGTATGTCAATTACCATACGGTCAAGCAGAAGATTTCAAAGGTATTGTAGATTTACTTTCTATGAAAATGTATACTTTTGAATGAACCATGTGATCAGAAGTAAAAGAACATGAAATACCAGATGAATTAAAAGATAAAGCAGCAGAATATAGAGAAAAAATGATAGATGCTGCTACCATGTTTGATGATGAATTGGCTGATGCATTTTTAGAATGATGAGAAATTTCAAACGAATTGATTATCAGGGCCATTAGAAAATGAGTAATACAAAATGAACTATATCCAATATATTGTGGTACAGCTTTAAAAAACTCATGAGTTCAACTTATGCTTGATGCCGTAGTAAATTATTTACCAAATCCATTGGATAGAGGAGCTGTAGTTGGTACAGACCCAGATGATTTAGAAAAGAAAATAGAAAGAAAACCAAACTCTGATGAACCAGTTTCAGCTATAGCTTTTAAAATAGCTACAGATCCATTTGTTGGTACTTTAACTTTTGTCAGAGTATATTCTGGAGTTATTAAATCTTGAGATTCTTTGTTAAATCCAATCACATGACAAAAGGAAAGAGTAGGAAGACTTTTACTTATGCATGCCAATAAAAGAGAAGAAATCTCTGAAATACATGCATGACATATATGTGCTTTTTTGTGACTTAAGGATACAAGAACAGGTAACACATTGTGTGATTTAAAGCAACCTGTAGTATTAGAAAACATGATATTCCCAGAACCAGTAATAAATATTTCTATAGAACCCAAAACCAAAAGTGATCAAGAAAAATTATGAATGGCTCTTGCAAAGTTGATGTATGAAGATCCATCTTTTAGAGCTCATTCTGATGAAGAATCTGGTCAAACTATTATAGCTGGTATGTGAGAATTACATTTAGATATTATTGTAGATAGATTAAGAAGGGAGCATAAAGTAGAAGTAAGTACTGGTAAACCGCAGGTAGCATATAGAGAAACTATTATGAACTTCCCAGCAAAATGAGAATGAGTATTCAAAAGACAAACATGAGGTAGAGGACAATATGGACACGTTGTATTGAGACTTGAAAGATCTGAAGAAAAAAACTATGAATTTCAACCAGAGATTAAATGATGAGTAATACCAAATGAGTTTATACCTGCTATCGACAAGTGAGCAAAAGAAACAATGGCTCAAGGTCTTTTAGCTGGATATCCTATTATAGATCTTAAAGTTGTACCATATGATGGTTCTTTTCATGATGTGGATTCGTCTGAAGTTGCATTTAAAATAGCAACATTTAAAGCCTTTAAAGATGCTTTCTCAAAACCAGAAGCTGGAGCTTGTATCTTAGAGCCAATTATGGATGTAGAAATTACTACACCAGATGATTATATGTGAGATGTAATGTGAGATCTTTCTTCTAGAAGAGGAATGATTCAATGACAAGATCAAAGATGAAATGCTACGGTTATTAGAGCTAAAGTGCCTTTGGCTGAGATGTTTGGTTATGCTACAGATCTTAGATCTAATACTCAAGGTAGAGCCAACTTTTCTATGGAATTTGGTTCATATGAAAAAGTACCAGATGCTATACAACAACAAATTATTGATGAAAGAGCTGGTAAAGTTAAAGCTATGGACGAAGAATAATTATTATAAAATCAAATATAAAAAACCCCACCTGTCATCCTTGAACGAAGTGAAGGATATGGTGAGGTTTTTTTAATACTTTAATTTCCCATTTGCGTAGGGGAGATTATTAATCTCCCATTCTAAAAAATGTGAAGATATTACCTTCCCCTACAATAGTATGCTGATATAGATTTTACTTAAATCGTTTCCATATTTTTTTGATTTTGGATTTATACTTGTGATACCATCTTGGATTAGTATTTAAGGCTATTTCAATGTTTGATATTACACCTTCCTCTATTTTTTTCATATTATCTGATTTAAAATGTCTTCATATATATTTATATTGCAATCATGGTAAAAATATACCTATACCAATCAGAATCATTAATCGTCACGGTAATAATGGATTAGGGAGGAATAGTCATCATAAAACAAAAAATATTATAGCTAGTGTATATCTTATTACTCTTGGTGTTCTTCTAATTTTCAAAAAAACATAATGAGAAAATCTCATAAGTACATTTTTACTATGCTTTAATTTATTTCTAATTTTAGTCATGTTGTTTAATTGTTAATTGTAAGTAGTAAATTATCTATTATCAATTCACAATTATCCATTATTCTCTATTTTTTCCAAAAGTATTGTTTGATTTTCTATTATCATTGTTTCCAATATTTCATCTAATTCACCAGATAAAACATTGGGTATGTTTGACCAAGATTTTTTTATTCTATGATCTGTGATTCTATCTTGAGGAAAATTATACGTTCTAATTTTTTCTGATCTATCTCATGTTCATATTTGATTTCATCTTGTTTCTTTTTGTTCCTTTTGTTGTTTTTCTAGCTCAATTTGATAAAGTCTTGATCTTAAAACCTCTCGGGCTTTTTCTTTATTTTTTATTTGTGATTTACTATCTCATATATCTACGATAAGACCACTTGGTTTATGATGTAATCTAACTCAAGTTTGATTTTTGTTAGCATTTTGTCATCCACTAGAAGATCAAGCATAGGTATCCAAAATTACATCTTTGGGATCTATATTTATACTTACATCATCTACTTCTGGCATTATAGCTACAGTTACTGTAGATGTGTGAACTCTTCATTGGGATTCTGTATCTGGTATTCTTTGTACTCTATGTACACCACTTTCAAACTTCATCAGAGAGTAAACCCTTTCCCCTGATATTTTTACCATTACAAACTTAACTCATCATATATCATTTAGCTGTTCTTCTACTATTTCATTCTTCCATCATTTCTTTTGAGCAAAAGATAAATACATTCTCAAAAGTTCTGCAGCAAATAACGCCGACTCATCACCTCCAGCTGCAGGTCTAATTTCAAGAAAAATATTTTTATCATCATTTGGATCTTGTGGCAATAGGGCAATTTTAAGTTTTTCATCTAGTTCTTGCATTTTGTTTTCAGCTTCTTTCTTTTGTTCTTTTGCCATTTCTTGTATTTCTATATCATCTTCATTCATCATTTCTTTTGCTTCTTCTAAGTTGTCATTACATGCTAAATATTCTTTAGCTAAATCATATTGTTCCTGCATATTAGAAATTTCTCTATTGATTCTAATAGATTCTTTTTGATTTCAAATAACTTCTGGTGATACAGAAAGTTCTCTAAGTTCTTCGTATTTTTGTACTATTGATTGTAATTTTTCTATCATGATTGTTAAGGTTGTTTTTAAAACTTTAATTCTTAATCGTAGGGGAAGATAGTATCTTACCTTTTTCTGTGAACGGGAGATTACTAATCTCCCCTACGAGAATAAAGTATTTAATAAAAAATATTTGCAAAAATAGTAAATATAAATTGGAATATACTGTTACTCACAGTCCACAAAAAATTTCAAACTCATCATCTAGCAGGGCCAAGTATTAAAATTAAAAAGAAAATTGAAATATATAATGTATACCTTTCTATAAAAGTTGCAAATTTATAAGAAATCATCTTTACTAGCCTAAAGCCATCCAGTGGAGGTATTGGAATTAGATTAAATATAGCTAATATTATATTTATGATAGAAAATTGAATCCAAAACATAATAAACCAATTTTGTTGACTTAAAAAAATATCGTTAATTCACATACCAAAAATTTTAGCAAAAATTAACAAAAATATTATTCATCAAGTTGCTAAAACAAAATTCATTGCAGGTCATGCCAAAGCAACCATCAATTCTCATTTAACAGGTTCTTTGTAGTACATTGGGTTAACTTGTACTGGTTTACCTCGTCAGAATCATATCAAAAATATCATAAAGAAACCTATGGGATCCATATGTTTCAAAGGATTAGTAGTGAGTCTTCATTGTATTTTTGGAGTTGGATCTCCCAATCTATAAGAAACATATGCATGAGCATATTCATGTATTCATATAGAAATTAGTAGTGTTATAGCTAGATCAATTATTTCTACTATACCCAATCAGAACATTCTTTAGTTTAAAGTTAAAACTTAGACTTACTCTTTCATGTTGACGCTGAGTAAAACGAAGTGGAAGTATTCAGTGTTTTAAAATGCCTTATTTGTCTCTAATATATTCTTCACTACGCCTGCCTGCCGGACGGATAGGTTCAGAATGACACAAGTCGTTAATAGTTGTTTGGATTTTTTATAAATCTCCAAAAATTACCTAAATCTTTAGCTTTATCTCTGTCTATATAAACATTTTCAGTTAAACTTAAGTTTTTATATATTTCTTTTCTCCAGTTATATTCATACAAATTTATCTCATCTATATTAAGTTTTTTTCTTGTTTGTTCTTTAATATTAAGTTTGACATATTCTCTACCAAGAACAACTATTGGCATATCGTTTGCATATATACTGTTTATTTCTGATATTATATTTGATTTATTTTTTGATTCATTGTACTGTTTTAGTAATGATAACAATCTTGCGTTAGTATATTGAGATGGATTTATATTGGCCATTTCTGTAGAAAAAAGCTTGGATATGTCGGTGCTTAATCACATATTTATAGTATTTATCAATATATCATATTCTCCTGCAGTAAGTTTTCCTTCCAATTCATTTGCATCACTTACCTTTTCATAAATAAAGCTATCTGATATATTATATTGTTTAAATATTTGTTTTAGTTTTCATATTACATAATTTGATAGGTTGTTATCAAAGTACAATATTTTTACTTGTTCTTTTACTGTTTCATCGTTATTTATTTTTTTATATAGGTTGTATATATTGATAGTACCAATTTGTTCTTTATCATCTCAATCGATGCTATAAATGATATATTTGTTCAATCCTTCATTTAAATTTTTATATTCAGGAGAAACACCATAATCTGTATATTTTTTCTTTGAATTATATGAGCTGGGATAATATAAATCTCAACTATTATGCTGAATAGCTATTTTTTTATATTCCTTATCAAAGTTTAATCTTAATAAAAATTTTTGATTTGAATCCTCCGTATAAAAAGCAAAGGTCTTGTGCTTTGTAGTAAAGTTTATTTTTCAAGTTAAAACTTCTACTCAAGAATCAATCAGATCCTCTTTAGACAGTTCATATTTTGTGTCTATACGATTAATAAAATCTTTTATATTGTCTCATGTAGAAAGATAATAATTGAATATATCTCTATCATATTTTTTCATATATTCGTTCTCTTCTCAATCAAAAAAGTTGTGCATAATTAATCATCATAAAGCTCTTCTCAATCTAACCTTCATTTTGTTGTCTTTTGTGTTGAAAAATGCGGTTACTAACTTGTTGCTTTCTAAATTTATTTCTTCATATCATTTAAGGTTTTCATGTCATTCATAAGCATCTACTATAGATCAATTACCTTCTGTAATTCAGTTCTTGAAGTTATCAAAAGATATTATATTTTTTATTTGATAAAATCATAAATTTGTGTCTTCACAATTTGATAGATCAAATATTAAACTATATTGATCTGTAGATTGAGACTTTATTTTTGCACAATTGTTGTATACTGGTTCTATAGCAAAACTTTGTTGATACATATCTAAATTTGGATCAATTAATGCATGTTTTGGTAATATATAATTTGTGAAAAATAGAGTATTATCTTCTGAGCTATTTTTAAATACTACTTTTACTTTTGTTCCTTCTATCTCTACTTTGATATCTTTGTACATATCAAGATAGGGTATTGACAACTTATTTGATTTTATAATTTCATTATAAGTAAAAAACACATCATCAACAGTAAAAGGTACTCAATCAGATCGTATATGTCCACTTTCTACATTAGCATAATAAGTTTTGTAGTCTCTTGTAGTTACGTGACAAAGTTTGTCTTTGTATTCTGGTTTTCAATCTTCGTTTATTTCTAAGTCTAAACAACTATCAAACAAAAATCCTTGATAAAATCTACCTTGTCGATCATTACTCAAATATGGAAGAAATGAGGTAGTATTAAATATTCATTCCACAAAAGTACCTCATTTGGTAATAACTTGTTTAGATGATGCCCAAAGGTATTGATATATCACATATATTGTGGTTAGTACCCACAATATTAGTGTTATAAAAAAAATGTACCTTAAGGTTCTTTTTAAAGTATTTTTTTCTTTGAATAGTCGCATATTAGTTTACATAGGGTAAAATCAAGGCAATTACTACAAAAATTGAAATTGATACTATAGCAACTTTTTTTAATTTTCATTCCATAGATTTTTTGCTTCAGTACTCATCACTTCCTCCCATTCATCCTATTGCTGCACCCAATCATCACTTTGGAGACATAAGCAAAACTGATCATACAAAAACTATACCACTTAATATCAATAATATAATTAATAATGTATTCATAATTAAAACAAACAAAAAAATAAAGTAAATTACTTTTAATTATTCAACCTATAAATGCAATAAAAAGTAGAAATCTAAACTAAATTTATTTAATAATTTTTATATTATATTGACTGAGTTGTAGAGGTTTATTTTAGGACAATTGATGAGTTTTATATTTAAATTAATACTTAGTTTTACATTTTTTGGTGAATTATATCAAGAGGATATATTATTTTGTTGAAACTTAGATTAAAAAACATAAAAGATAAGTATTATCATATTTATATCAAAATTTATAATGACAAATCAACATAGTAAAGAGATATTGCAAAAACATATAAATATGTCCTTTCAAAATGAAAAAAAACTTTTTTTCTTTATAATAGATTGACCACAGGGTATTGGGAAGTCACAAATTGTGCAAGATATTGTTAAAGAAGTTCTTTGAAATTATTCTGCCAATGACTTTTTGCATATCAAAGATTTTTCGCTTGAATTATGAAAACCACACAATATCAAGGTGGCGCAAAAAGATGACGAGACTTACAAAACTTTGATTAAAGATTGTAATTACCAAGATGTTTGAACTAGAGAAATAAATAAACGATTGCAACAATCTCCCAGTGGTGACAAAAAGATATTACTTATAGAAAATATTGAAAGGATGACAATTTGAGCTATAAATGCTTTTCTTAAAACCTGTGAGGAACCTTTGCCAAACAGGGTAATTATAGCTACCACATCAAACAAATCTCAAATTATTGATACTGTAATTTCTAGATCTGTTATTATACCTTTTCAACAAAAGGGTTTTATATCCAAATATGATTTTAAAGAGGAATTATTTTCTGTTGCAAAAATACTAGCTACAGATACTAATATACACAAAAAACACGCACTTTTATCGGAAATAAACAAAAAATGACTTATTAAACCATTTCTTGATGAGCTTATAGCTTATTATATTTCCCAAAAAGATTTTAAAAACTCAAATAGGTGGTTAAAAATAAAAAAAATGTCTTATTCCAACGTTAAAATGGATAATTTATTATTTTATTGATTATTAGATTAAGTTTTGATTTTCTATTTTTTCTTTTCGTTCTAGATACTCTTTTTTTAATCTATCATAATGAAATTTTGTAACTTTTGATTCCAATTCTGGAATTAAAAAATATTTTTCTGTTTCCTTTATTTTTTTCAACAAATAATTTTTATCTATTATTTCTTCTTTTAATTCATCTTTTTTGTACATAGTTTTTAGACTATTTAGCCTATCTGCAAATTTTACATCTAGTTCATTATTTCACCAATTTAGCATTTCTCAATAATAATCTATCTCTCTTATTTTTCTTAATTCCTACATTAAAGGGTGAAAACCGACACTGGGAAAGTTTTATGAGTATGTAAGTGGAAAATCTCGTTTGGTGTTTTAAATTTCAGTACTTTCATTGGC
>CAZCTB010000034.1:0-9695 GCA_964501605.1 uncultured Candidatus Peribacteria bacterium | reverse complement strand
CCAATGAAAGTACTGAAATTTAAAACACCAAACGAGATTTTCCACTTACATACTCATAAAACTTTCCCAGTGTCGGTTTTCACCCTTTAATGTAGGTATTTTGTTTTCACTTACTTGTATATTTTTAAAAATAAAAGTCAAGGCTTAGAGGGATCGAAATATCTATATTTTAGACTTTAAAATTACTTTTGAATATACTTGTAATAGTTAAGAGTTTGAAGTCCATAATATTAAAATATTTAGGTCTACACAAACTTTAAATTTGATAAATCTTTAACTTTAAATTTATTTGAATGTATGAAAATACAAAACAATATAGACAAGCTTTAGAATCAGCGATTATGCAATCAGATGTTGTTAAGATCTTTGATAATCTTTTGACTATTGCCGTAGAAGAAGATGCTTCAGATATACATATTGAGCCACTTGAAAATTATTGTAGAATTAGAATTAGAATTGATGGTGTTTTGCATGAATTGGTTCAATATCCAAAGACTTTACATGAAAATATTATTTCAAAATTTAAAATAGAATCTGGTCAAATGAGACCAGATGAAAAAAGATTACCTCAAGATGCTAGAGTATCAAATGTAACCTTGACCAATAAAGAAATAGATATGAGAGCAAATACTTTGCCTACGGTTTGGGGTGAAAAATTGGTAATGAGGATAGTAGATAAATCAAAAGAAATACCACCTTTGGAAGGTTTGTGATTAGAATGAAGTAATGAAAAAATAATTCAAAAACATTTATCTTTTCCAAATGGAATTATTTTAAATACAGGCCCAACATGATCAGGTAAAACAACGACTTTGTATGCTTGTCTAGATTATGTTAACAAGTCAGATGTAAATATTATTACATATGAGGATCCAGTAGAAAATAAAATGAATTGATTGAATCAAGCTCAAGTAAGATCTGATATTGGTTTTACTTTTGCTAGTGGTTTGAGATGATGACTTAGGCAAGATCCAGATATCATGATGGTATGAGAAATTCGTGATAAGGAAACTTTGGATATGGCTATGGAATCTGCCATGACCTGACACTTGATGTTTAGTACTGTTCATACAAATTCTGCTATTGAAACTATTAGTAGAGTCTTAAACTTATGAGCTAAACCTTATATGATTGCAGGTACTTTCAATTTGGTAATTGCTCAAAGACTTTGTAGGAGAGTTTGTCCAAAATGTGCAGAAGAAGTTGACGTAAAAAATGATGAAAGGCGAAGCCATGCAAAACATACCTTTGAAAACTTTGATAAAGAGCTTTTAAAGAAGGAAATAGTTTCTAGATGAATTACAAAACAACAATGGACTAAGTTTGTTACTGAAGGTAAAATATTGAAATGATCTTGAAAAATTTGATGAGAAGTATGTCCTGTTTGTGGATGAACTTGATATAAATGAAGACTTGGTATATTTGAGTTGATGGATTATACAGATGATATAAAAAATATGCTTTTAGAGTGAAAATCAAATATGGAGATAGAACAATATGCTTTAAAAAATTGAATGATAGACCTTGAAAGAGATGGGATATTTAAAGTAATAAAGTGAATGACCGACTTAGATGAAGTTTATAGATATGTTAAAACAAAATATAATGAAAAATAGGTTATTATTAATTGTGAATTGTTGATTGTGAATTATGAATTGTGTGTGATTTTAAATCATTAATTACTAGAAGTGGCTATACAAGAAGTATTTAAATCCGACTTTTTTGAAAAGTTGATTATAAAGTTGAATGCTCCTAAACTAAAAAATAAAACTAATTTTTTTAGACTTTTAGCTGTATCTCAAAAAGCTGGTTTATGACTTATTGATTCACTAAAATCTTTAGAAAAATCAGAAGAAAATAAATGATTGCGTATTATTATTAAAGATTTAATAAGACAGTTGTCACAATGAATTAGTTTAGCTGATGCCATGACAAATCATGATTACTTTTTCTTGATTGGTGAGATTGAATTAGTTAGGTCAGCTCAAGTAACAGGTAATCTTGTAAATACCTTGTATGATATAGCTAACGAGCTTGAAAATTCAGAAAAAATTAGACAAAAAATAAAAAAAGCTCTTACTTATCCAATAATGCTTGTTGGTATTTCTATAATAGCTGTAGCTTTGTTATTGATGTATGCTATACCCTCTATTATATCTATATTTCCACAAGGTGAGATTCCATGAATAACTGTTTTTATGATGACAGTATCTTGATTTTTACAAAAAAGTTGGTTTGTACTAATATTTTTGTTTGTATGATTAGTTATATTATATAAATTTTTGTATTCTAATGTTTTGCCATTTAAGATATTTATTGACAAAATGGCTGTAAGGTTGCCAGTTTTTGGTTGAGTAGTAAAAACGTCTTATATGTATAAGTTTTCAAGTTTATTATCACAGTTTTATGCAGCATGAATAAATCCTGTTGTTTCTTTGAAGCTTATGTCTAATATATTTAATAACTTTGAATATAAAAAGAAAACTATAGAAATAAAAAAAGATCTTGAGACTTGATTTACTTTTTTTGAAAGTATGGAGTGAACAAATCTTTTTGATCCAATATTAGTTCAGATAATACATGTATGAGAGGATACTGGTACGACAACAGAAGTTTTAGATAAAATATCTGACTTTTACAAGGAGCAATTGCAAACAAAAATAGATATCTTAATGTCTTTTTTGGAGCCACTTCTTATGGTTTTTATTGCAGTTATGATAGGTATAATAGTTGCTTCGGTATTTATACCGATGGCTAGTATAGTTACCGCCATTTAATTATTAGAAAAAAATAATGAGAAAAGTTAAAAATAGTTTTTTGTCATTTGTGTTGTTAATATTTAGTCTTTTTTTAATTTTGAATTTTTCGTTTGCTGAAAATGAATCTTCTAGTGATATAATAAAAAAAATAGAAATATCTGATTATTATTGAATTAATTCTTTATTAACTAATTTACACTTGGAAATATGAAGATGAGAGTCTAGTGAAGATGGTATTTTTTATATGGTAGAGTTGTTGAACAAGACTAAGTATTATTCTGATTTAGATATAATCAAGTATTTGTGATATACTTTTGATGTAGAGAAGTCGTTAAATAATATATTGTATGAAATATGAGATGTTTTGGATGAAGCTATGGTTGTTATGACATCTATTGAAAACAATTTAGTTTCTTTAGAACAAAAAAGATTGTCTTGTGATGAATCTAAAGACATATCAGATAAAAATTTTAGTTTAGCATTAAAGGATTTGGATAGTAAAAATATGGAATTAAATTTAAATAAATCTTTAGAATATGAAAGGTGTGCTGGAGATTCAAGAATTTATTATAATGCTCAATATAAAATATTGGAAGATATAGAGTTTTATTATGAATTTCTGCAAAATAAATATACTTATTTTTTAGGTAATAAATTAGATATAGTTAATAATTATCCAGAAATATACTATGACTTAAAACAAGAATAATTAGTTGAAACTTTTTGTAATAAAAATATAAGTTATCATTAGATAGTTTTATTGTTTATTTTTTTATTATGGTTGTTTTTTCCATCTGATCCCTAGACATCTATTGGTATGGTATATTTTATCTTATTTGATTTTTAGCAGGATATTTTTTTCTTAAGTGGATTGGTAAAATGTGATTTTTTAAAAGATTTGATAAGTTGCAAAATCTTTTGTATAAAAATACAGATGATGTTTTAATTGCTATTATATTGTGAGTTTTGATATGATGAAGATTGTGAGAGGTTTTTATATATCAATGGCAATATTTTTCACAAAATTTATTACAAATATTTGCGGTTTGGAATTGATGAATGTCTTTTATTGGTTGAATAATTTGAGTTTTGGTGGCTTTGATGATTTTGAAGAGAATAAAAAAAATAAATATTAATGAATTCTGGATTTTAATTGACTGTATTGTGGTACTTGTTCCTTTGGCTATTTTTCTGTGAAGATTTTGAAATTATTTAAACCAAGAACTTTACTGATTGGTTGTACCAGATAATTTTTGGTGAATTAGTTCTTGATTTGTTGAGTTTTTAAAGAATATAAATGTTTTTCATATATACGAAAGTGTAGATTTAAATCTTAGAGTGAATACTAATTTTCTTTCTATGTTTTTTGAATGATTAGTCTTGTTGGTAATAACCACAACTGTTTTTGCAAAAAATATTAAAAAAAGAAAAATTAAACCCGCCTATATTTCTGGATTTTTTCTGGTTTTTTATTCTTTTTTTAGGTTTTTCTTGGAATATCTTAGAATAGATAGTCAATCTCAATTTGTTTGATTTTTTACTAGAAGTCAGTGGATATTTATTTTGTTTATTTTGTTATGAATTTGGTTTATTTTTAACAAAAGATTTAAAAGATTATCTTTGTAGTTTTTAGCATATATATTTTTAAATTTCTATATATATAAGCCTTACTTATATTTATAATTACTAATCTTGGTTAGTTGTTTTTTCTAAATGATATCTAGTTTATAAAGTAGCTATATTTTTTGATTATTCACTTTAGTGCTTCTGAAAGTGTAGGATCTATACTTAATGATAATTTATATAATCTATTTATACTGCTATGATGTTTATTTTTTTTCAATATTTCTTCTCGTATTTTTGTATCGAGATATTTTTTATTTTTCCTAATTACTTTTTTTACCAATTCGTCTACATATCTCTTGTTTATGACAGAAGGGTTGTAAAGACTTTCTAGTATTGCTAATTCAATTTTTGCTACGGGGAAAACATTTTTACCTATGTATACTTTTTTAGTTAATTTGTGAAAAAAGCTATATAAGCTTTTTTTGTCTGACTCATATGCTTTAAATAAGATTTGTTTATCGAACATTACTGTTTCTGTAGATTGCTTTTGTTCATTTACAACCAATATTTCTTCTGGTATTTCAAAATTAGTTAAGTTTAGTTCTAAAGCCTTAACTCATCATATATATCGTTTTGATGATACAAATTCTTTGCAGTGTTTTTTTACTATACTTCGATAAAACATTTCTAATAATTGTTGATCATCATATTCTTTTTCTGGGTTTTTTACCAAAAATATACTTTTTTTGAGCGTTAATAGGTATCATTTATTTTTTAAGTGGTATATCATTTTGTATGATTTACTTTCTGAATAATTTGAATCTAAAATGTTTTGGATAATTTCTTTAATTTTTTTAATAGAAATTAATTTATTCTTGTGTTTTAATAAGTTCTTAACAACTATGTCGAAATTTCATCTTACCATATGCTAGTTATAACAAATAAATTAGATAAAAATAATCTAACCTTTTTTCCAAAAAAATCAAGACATTTTTTCCATAAAAATTCTAAGGATTTTTCTATTGTTTTTTATTGTTTTAAATATAATAAATTAAGTGACGAAGAAATTCGTTGGTTTTAAATTTGATAACTTACTCATTATGACTCAAGAAACATTGTTGGATACTACTGTCTCTGCCTCTATGGTTGTAGATATTGATGGTATAAAAGCGATGTTTACTGAAGTTGTTGATGGGGTATATGATGTTGTTTTGGAAATTAATTCTCAAAAATTTCTACTTAGAATGTGAAATGATTGTGATCGTATTGAAAATTTTGAGGTAATTGCGACAAAATGATTCATATATGATTTGACCAATAATTTGGTTCTTACACTTAAAAATCTTGTAGAGTGTTTGCGATTTAGGTTAAATTAGTCAGTTTATCAAGTTTTAAAAACAAGCAAACATTAGGTTGTATTTGAGTTTTTCTTTTTGCTAAAAAAGACTTGAAAAACGACATTTTTTTGTTACAACAAAAATTGTAAGTTTTATTATATGTTAGAGATCCCTATGCCTAATATGAAAAAAATTAAGACTAAGATTAAATCGGTTTCAAATATGAAACAAATTACTAAAGCTTTGGAAGTTGTTGCTACAGTAAAATTGCAAAAAACAAAAAAGCAAACAGAAAATTATAGGGACTTTATGGTAGATTTCTTGAAAATTATGAATGTTGTTAGGACGAAGTTGGATATATTAAATACTAATAAAATTAATCCTAATTGAAGAAGATTAATTATAGTTGTTTCTAGTGATAAATGACTTTGTGGAAACTTAAATTCAAAATTATTTAAACATGTTTTTCAAAAATATAATGATTTTAAAGACAATGCAGATGTATTTTGTGTAGGTAAAAAAGCTTTTGAATTTTTTGCTAGAGCTTGATTTAATGTTGTTTGACATTTAAATTTACCAGATGATTTTAATGAAAATGATCTTACTGATGTATATGATTATATTATAAATGGTATTACAAAAAATAAGTATGCTAAAATAAAAGTATATTTTAATTATTTCAAAAACACTATTACTCAAGTACCATTGAGATTTAAGGTATATCCAATAGATCAAGATAGTTTTGATGGTTTTGTTAAAGATATCTGATTAGATTTGGATGATGTTATTACTGATGAGTTAGACTATAAGGATTTAATAGTAGAACCTGATTTGAAGTTTTTTAAGCAAGAAATGTTGAGACAATTTACTCAGCATATGATTTATGGTGCTGCTTTACAAAATAAAACTGGTGAGTTTGCTTCTCGTATGCTTGCTATGAAAAATGCTAAAGATAATGCTACAGATATGATAAAAAGTTTAAAATTATCTTTTAATAAAGCTCGTCAATCTTTGATAACACAAGAAGTAACAGAGATTATGTCTGCAAAGATGGCAATAGAAGATTAAATTGCTTTATAATAAAAAAAATATCATGATAAAATTTGTTAACAAAAAGGGTGAAATTATTGAAAGACAGCCTGTTCAATGTTATACTAGAGTAATGTGATATTTAAGGCCGGTAAAGTTTTTTAATGTGTGAAAAAAGTCTGAGTTTTATAGTAGAATTTATTTTGATAAGATTAAGGCTTGTAATAAAAACTTTATATCTGAGTTTATGAGTGATGCGATATGCTAAAATATAAGAACAACTTTATTTTTGTGGGGAAAGTAGAGTGGTTCTAGTCATAATTGTGCAATAAAAAAACACAACGAGCTTGAATTTGTTGTGTTTTTTGTTAATAAATATTTATAAGTTGCTTTAATTATTGGATAATATTTTATTATATTTTAAATATTGGTATGTGAGTTTTTTCTAAATTAGAGTCAGACATTATATTGCAAGAATATTCTAAAAATCCGGTTAAAAATAAAGAAATGAAAAATTTTACAGTAAAATATCATGAATGAAATTTTATTTGTGGAGATGATATTACTGTTTTTTTATTGATAGATGATGATATTGTAAAGGATTATAGTTATGTTTGAAATACATCTACTGTTTCTTTGGCTTCAGCTTGATTTATTTCGGAGTTTATTATTTGAGAAAAATTAAGAAATATTTTAAAACGAAATTATGATTTTTTGGTAGAAAAATGACTTGATGTTTCTAAAAAGAGAAAAAGAGCTGCTGTACTTCCTATATTGGCTGTTAGAAATGCTATACATGAATACTTAGATGATGTTAAAGTAGATGATTTTGATAATATAATAGATAATTAGTGGACAAAACTAGACAATTTAAGCTTGAAATGTGTAGACAAATTTGTATATATTATTTTATAGTTATTTACTATATTAATGAAGTTTTTCATTTTTTTAGACATTCAAACTAATTTATTAAACATATACTAATAATATGTGAAAAATATTAAAACGTCTTATAGTTAGTGTTTTAGTGTATTGAGTTATGCTTTATGTAATACACAAATATAGTTGAGGTTGGTTTTGACCAAATGAATGGTTTTGGGTAATGGCTACTAAATATAATGTTTATTTAACTTTTGGAATATTGGCAGCAGTGTTTTGGTTGATAAATAATGTCGGAAAATATATATTAAAAATATTAACAATACCATTAAAATACTTAACATTAGGTTTGTTTTCATTGGTATTGAATGTGTTGGTATTATATATATTTGAGTTTTTAGTAAATAATGCTGATATCTGAGTAGTAGTTCATTTAGGTACAATAATTCAGGTATTTATATTGTCTTTAGTAGTTATTATAATAGCCTTTTTAATTAGAAAAATAACATAAATGATAAAAACAAAATGAAAAATGCTGTATTTAGTTTTGGCGATAATTTTATTTATTGTAATTTTGATTCCTTTGTTTCAAAATGTATCTATGGGTAGTTCAGTAGTGTTTTTTGGTTCTCAAAACAAATTGTTTACTTCAGCTTATATGCCTATTATAGTTATGTCTATGATAGAATGAGCTTTGGTTACTTTGTATGTACAATCTTTGTTGTTGGATTCAAGAAAACAAGATGCAACTAAATTTGATCTATCAAACTAATATTTTATATGGAAATAAAAAATTGTGATGACAAGAACTTATAGTATTACTAGAGAGAATGCTGCCAAAATGTTGGGGGTTTCAACTAGGACAATTGATAGGTATGTAAAAGGATGAAAACTTTCATACAAAAAAGTTGCTAATAAAGTGTTGTTGGCAAAAGAAGAAATAGCAGAAATGCAAAAAGATTTCTCAGCTTTACGTCAAGAAGTTAATACTGAAGTAGTAAGTAAAAATTCTTGAAATTCTACATCTCTTTCAAAGGTAGATCCATCTTTGGAGAAAGCTATAGATGAAAAAATCGAAAAATTTTTCTTGATTTTTAATGAAAAAGATAAAATTTTGGAAGAAAAAAATAAGGTTATATTTATGCTACAACAAAGAGTTGGTGAGTTAGAAACAAAGTTAAAAACTATGGTAGCTTTGCCTGATTATACTAGAGAAAAACAAGAAGCAATTATTGAAAAACAAAAATTAGAAGAGAGAATAACATGACTAAAAAATAGGATAAAATCAGAAAAAACAAAAAATCTTGTTTTTGTTGGTCTTTCTATTGCACTAATAGTTGTTGCTATATTCTTTTTTATGAAAATGTAAATTATTAAAATAATTTTTTCTGAGATGGTGGTTTACCATCTTTTTTATTATAAATAAAACTTATTGACTTTTGTTGTCTAATATTTATAGTTTTTTTATAGGTTTTTATATTTTGTATTTTTGATTATATGGTAGAGGAGTGGATAAATATGCGAAAAGTTCTCTCTATTGTATTCTTTGCTATTTTGTTTTTGTTTATTCTCTATTTTTCATTAGAAAGAATACTTTCTAAATTGGAGTTTAAAAGAAAATTGAGATTAGCAAAAGATCAATTATTTTCTGATATTTTTAAAAAAGATGATTTTCATTTTTGAGAAATTTTTACAATGGATGAATTGTCTGAAATAGAAGTTAAGATAAGAAATGATTTAAAGGAACTTAAAAAAAATATATATTCTGATACATCTAAACATGATTTAAAAAATTTGGAAAACAATGTTTCATATGATTTTAATGAAAAAGAAAAAAGATTGAATAGGATAGTATTGGGTAAATATAAAGATGCTATAAAATCACTTAACGATAAAATAATATATTTAAAAACTGATTTAGATGCTTTTAAATGAGCTATTGATAATAATGGGGTAGTTGCAAAAAAGCAATTTTATAATGAATCTAAAAATAGTTTTGTTAGATTAAATTCTTCAATAAAAGATATTGAAAAATCTTTGGAATCTAAAATAAATTCTATTTTAGAAAATAAAGATAAAAATATAGATAAACAAATAGATTATTTAATTAAAAATAATGATAAAA
>CAZCTB010000033.1:0-4778 GCA_964501605.1 uncultured Candidatus Peribacteria bacterium | reverse complement strand
AAAGTTAAGCTGGAAATAATAAAAGTAACAAAAAAATAAATACTACTGTCAATTTAACTTTTGGAATTTCACTGACAGTTTAACTTTGGAATAACATGATTGATTTTTTATTATTTAAAATAATATTGATTTTTGTTTAAAAATATAAATAGTATTAAAATATAATTAATAAAAATCAAAAAAAATGTTTAAAAAAGTATTTAAAAAGTGGGATAACTCAGCTTGGTTAGTTATTGGCTATACAGTTTCCCTCATCGTATTTTTTGGTGTTTTAATATTACTACACTAATTATTTAACTTAAAAGCCCTCTTTTTGAGGGCCTTTTTAAAAACATAATAACATTAAAGATAAATCTTATTTTATTTATTCAATCTTCTTGAACAAAACCTCTCTTTGAGGTCGAAATCTTTTTCCTTACCAGTTTTCATGTCTTTTACTTTGTATACTCATTTTTCTTTTTCTTGTTGTCAGTATATTACTACAAAATTGTATCACTGTTTGTCTGCATATTGCATAGCTTTACCAAACTTTTGTTGTTCTAGTCCACAAACTATATTTCTTCATTGTTTTCTAAGTGTCGCAGCAAGGTTTAGAACATCATTTTCAAATCCTTTTTCCAAAATTGGTAAATACATATTTTTTATATCTGTTTTTGTAATAATTTTGTCTAATAAATCTCGTGATTCTAAAAATAACTTCATAGTTTCATCACCAGGAGCAAATCATATAGCTGGAATATTCTCTTTAATGAATATATTAGATAATCCATTGTACCTACCTCATCAAAATATTGCTCTTTTATTATCTGGGTGATTGTCAAATATCTCGAATACTACCCCATCATAATAATCAAATCATCTTATTAGACTTGATTTGAACTCAACGTATTCAGAGTATCATAACGAAGATAGTGCATCAATAATAGCTTTGGTTTGAGTAAGTCCCTTAGAATCTTTTAGCTCTGAGAACTCCCCTACTAATTCTTCTAGATTTTGAATATTCATATATTTAGTTAATTGATCTATTTGTTGTTTATTTAATCATTTTTCTAAAAATATTTCTTGTATGGCATCTTTTGGCAATTTGTCTCGCTTATCCATAGTTCTAACTACTTCTTGTTTGATATCTCAATCGATTCAAATAGCTAATAATACATCATCAATAAGAAAACGATTGTTAATATTTAATTTCCATGATCATTTCGGTGGATTGAATCACAACATTAACTGTATTGATAGTATTAATATTTCTATGTCTGCGTTAATGTTTTCTGAACCAAAGATATCTACATTTAACTGCCAAAACTCTCTATTTCTACCTCTTTGTGGTCTTTCATTACGATAAAAATTGGCAATACTAAAATATCTGATCGGTTTTGCTAATTGGTTGTAATTTTTGGCAACCATACGAGTAACAGTAGGTGTCATTTCTGGTCTCAGTGCTAGGTCTGAAATATCTCATTCTCTATTTGTGATTTGAGTTAATTCTGATCCTCCTATATCTTCTCAAGATTTAGCCTTTCGAATCTCTACTGACTCTACTAAAGGTCAAAGATATTCTTGATATCAAAACTTTGTACAAACTTCTCTTCGAGTATCAAAAATATATTTCCTTATCTGAAATTCTTTTGGGTATCGATCTTGTGTTCCTTTTGGTGGTTTTGTTGAAAGCATAAAATAATGTTAATTTTAAATATATATTACTTTTAGCAATTTAATTACATATTTCAAAGGGTATTTTTAGATTAGATTAGCTAATCTTATCTAATTCGTCTAAAGCTTCTTGTATATTATTCACTCATTTACAAATAAATCTTTCTGGATCTGTTTTATATCTATCATCAATATACTTGTCTGATAGTTTATCTGCTCATCCTCAAATTCAATTTAAAACAAAAATTGGTATCTTTTTTTGATATGCTATTGTAATTTCATTTAATGTTCAGCTTCATCATCATATTACTATAATTGCATCACAACTAGATACAAGTATATACTCCCTTCATCCTCCTCTCTCCATACCGGTACATATTATGCCATCTACAATATTTTCCATTTCTCATCGTACTTTTGATGTTTTTCAATATGTAACTCAGATAACTATACCTCACTTTAATTTGGCTCATTTAGCAGCAGATGTTGATAAGCTATTACAATCTTTTTCTGCTCAATAAATCAATGTATATCAATTTATTGCAATTTTTTGCCCTAATTTGTAAGCAAGATCACTTACTTTTTTTTGATAATTTAAATCTGCCGCTGAACCCATAACTCAAATTTGTTTCATTTTATTTCATTTTTAATGATAAATTTTTATATATTTTTTTCCTCTTTATTTAAAACATCAACTATATTCTCACTATAACGATATTTATTTAATAGTTGTTTCACTCTGTTAATTTCTCATAATTTTATGGGAGATCATCTTAAATCTCATATTCTATCTCGTAATTCTTTGTTTTCTTTTAACATACCCTTACAAAACTTTTCAGATATCTTAACAGGTATACTAGCTTTTTCTTGTGCTATTTTCTGTGTTGATATATATGGTACTCCGTATACTCATTTACCATTTAAAACAGACGCTCAACTCATTGGTGTCCCATAAAAAAAATCTCTTTCATCAATCCAATCATAACATTTTTCTGAGTCAGTTTTGTTCATAGATTTAATTGGTATTGAATTATCTTTTGAGAAGTTAAGTTGGTCTCAGTTAGAAAAATTTAATCATACAAGAATTTCATCTATATTAATTCATATTTCTTTAAAATTTTCTATTGTGTTTTTTAATGTATCTCAACTAAAAATTCAGTCATCACATAAAACAATTTTTTTTCACTCTGTTCATTTATATGTATCGACTATTTTTTGATATTGTTCTTTTGTTTCTCATCAATTTCTTTTTGTTATTTTGTAGTTTTTTGGATTTTTTACTAAGTACATTTGAAAGATCAAAAAAGTATGGTGTATGCTCAAAAGCATTTATATTTCTAAATCTATTTTCTCATGTATCTAAATATTTCAAACGATTTATCTCTACTTTTCTGGATTTATTAAATTTAACTCAAATATACATACGTATAGGAAGTTTTTGTTTTATGAATATTCCATTATAATTTGGCATAACATCTCAAGATCGATTCATCACAAATGGTGCAGAAAGTATTATTTCATTATCAGTAAAAAATGTTTTATAAACTTCGGGGAATTCTTTTTTCAATTTATTCGAATTCATTTTTAGTGAATTATTAAGAATAAAAAATTAACTTTCTATTCATTTACCCGTAGATACTATAATTATGTTGGCATCTATATCTATTTCTGGCCTTTCTTCTCATAAAAATACTGCAAAAGCAACTGCTGCAGAATTTTCTGCTTTAATTCACATTGGGTCAATTAAATCTTTAGTTTTTTCTATTTCTTCATTTGTTACTTCGACATATATATTTCATTTTTCACTAAATATTTTATATAACATAGGTAAAACGGCGGTAAATGGAGTTGTTAATTTTTCTGCTATACTATTTTCATAATAATTTTCTATTTGATATTCATCAGTTCCATATTTCATTGCATTTTTTATTGGATGTTCTCATTTTGGTCATACTCAAATTATTTTTGTTTTAAGTCATAATTCTTTGATTGCTAACCATATTCATATTATAATATCTCAACTACCACATGGAACTACTATATAATCTGGTTTTTCATCTTTTATTTCATAAAATAATTCTTTATAAGCATTGATACTTATTGGTTCAAAACTATTAGTTACTGCCCATATATTTTCTCGCTCCTTCTGTCTTTCATATTTATCATGTTCTGCTACGATTTGTTGAAAATCTCTTGGTCTCAAGATACCGTTATATCTACTTCAATCGATAGTGATTGCTTCTCACCATTGCTGAAGATCTTTTTTTCTATTATTAGATACCCATTGAAATAAAAGACTTGTATAGTCTATTTTTGCCCTAGCACAATATCTACTAAGACTATATCATGCATTTCATGCAGTAAGACATACTATTTTATCTACATTGTTTTCTATAGCAACATTAATAATGTATTCACTTCTCCTATCTTTATGTGTTCAATAAGGATTGTAACTTTCATCCTTTATTTTTAAATTATTTAATCATAATAATCTTGATACTTTTTTATTTTCTACTAAAGGAGTATCTTTACCTCAATAAGATAAATATAGCTTTTTGAAAGGTACTAGACTCTTATATCATTCTACTTCAAATCATCATTCTAATACTAAACTAGAATATTTGGAGTCAGTTGCTTTTGAATTATTAAAAAAATTCAACTGGAAAGGAAAAGTTTCCCCAGTCTTTATACACTTTAATTGCATCATTTTTGTATGTGATTATATAAAATTTTATAACTTTATATTAACATAATTACATACAATATATTCTTTTGTAAAGTTAAATCAAGTATTTTATAGTTAAAAATACCTTTTTAATATCTTTTTTTGTTCTAGGTCTGATTTTTTGTAAAGTGGTGTGGCAAAAGTTTCTATAATTTTAATTACTCTTTTGTCTAAACTAACCCTTTTAAATATTATATCGTAGTATATTTCATCATAAACTTCATTGAATAGATAGTAAATCTCAAACAAATCTTGTTTGTCTAATAAATTTTCTATTATTTCTAACAATAATTCTTCTAACTTTTCCTAAATTTAAATTTGAAAACCGACAGTAAGAGAGTATTATAAGGTAAGGACTTTATATACTCAATAATGAAATATGTGACACTTGACCATAGAA
>CAZCTB010000032.1:0-3814 GCA_964501605.1 uncultured Candidatus Peribacteria bacterium | reverse complement strand
TTGCCTGTTATGCTTTGCATTTTTTCTATAAGGGTTTTTTGTAGTCATGAACTAGTTATAGTGATTTTTTAAAACACTTCAACCGTTCTAGACCCTTAATATATTAATAACACAATACATTAAAAAGGATAATCTCAGATTTTTCACGACCCAGCACTAAAAAACTTTAGTGCTCGGGGAGATTTGAAAAATGGCTGAATGATCCGAGGCATTTTTGCTTACTAGCGCCTGTCCCGCTAACCTGCGGGAGTGCTGGGAGCCAAAAGTAAGCCTGTCTGCCAGCATAGGCAGGTCCCCAAAGGGAAAATTATTTAAAATATAAATTCATAAAAAATGAAGAATAATTTGATAAACGTAATTAAAAACGAAAAAACTATAGCACTATTGGCTCCAAGTTTTCCTGCAGATTTTGAATTTCCAAAAATAATTACAGATCTTAGAAAAATTGGTTTTGATAAAGTGGTAGAATTGACCTATGCTGCTAAGTTGATAAATCAACACTATCGTAAAATAATCAAAGAAAATATATATACACAGCATATATGCACAAATTGTCCAACAGTGACTAAATATGTGTTGAATAAATATCCTGAACACAAAGACAAACTCATAAACATTGCGTCACCGATGGTTATCATGAGTAGAATTGCCAAAAAAGAATTTTGAAAACAATATAAGACAGTATTTATCTGACCTTGTCTAGCAAAAAAAGTAGAAGCTAAAGAATCTTGAGATGTAGATTTTGCTATTACCTTCAAAGAACTACAAAAAATTTTTGATGAATACAAAGACAATAATTTAAAATATTCTATATACGACAAATCCAATATTACAGAAGCATGAGACCCAGATTTTAATAAATTTTATAACGACTATACCAAAATATATCCACTTACTTGAACTGTAGCAGACACAATGCACTACAAGGATATTTTAACAAAAGATCAAATTTTCACTTGTGACCAAATACCAAACATAGACAAATGAATACAAAAAATAAAAAAAAATAAAAACATTAAATTCTTTGATCCATTGGCTTGTAAATGATGATGTATAGGATGACCTTGATTTGCAAAACAGAAAAATATACAACAAAGAAAACAAGATATATTTGATTACCAAAAATATTGCAAAAAAGACAAAATTTGATCCAAATTATGAAAAATAAAAGATTGCCCAAACATAAAATTTCAAAATAATTTATTAAAATAAAAAAGCCCTGGCAATAAATCGACAGAGTTTTTTAAAATACAACTATCATTCCTACAACTGTCATTCCTGCGAAAGCGGGAATCTTTAAAGATGACTATTAATAGAATTACTACCTCTGCAGGAACGACAAAACTCATTTTTCAAATTTTAGAATTTCCTATATATTAAAAAAGCCCGTATTTAATAATACGGACTTTTTTTATCTTAGACTTAATTTATTTTTTACTAAACCATTTCAACAACATCTTAGTCAAAGGTACGTTAAACAATAATGTTAACAAAACTGTAACAATCAGCATAGTACCAAATCATTTAAACATATTTGATCCCAACATAAACAACAACAATGCTATCAGTCATGTAGATATATTACCATCTCTAATTGCTGGTCGACTTCTATCATATGCAGTTTCAATGGCAGAATCAATAGTTTTTCATCTTTCTCTTTCTTCATTAGTTCTCTCATATATAAGTATATTTGCGTCTACAGCCATTCATATAGAAAGTATCACAGCAGCAATTCATGACAAAGAAAGTGCATAATCAACAAGCTTCATAAAGAATCAAAGAACTATCATAAATCATAACAACACAGATAATGTAACTACTGCATTTCTCCATCAATACACAACAAAAACAAACACAAATATTGCTAACATACCAATAACAGCAGCAATCAATGCTCAAGTCAAAGCATTAGCACCAAGAGTTGGACTAATTTTTTCTTCTTGCATTAGTATCAATGGAGCTGGTAATGCTCAATTATTCAAAGCATCTACAAGCTCTTTAGCTGATTCATTTGTAAATTCACCATCTATTTGCGCAGTACCTCCACATATACTAGATCTTATAACTGGTGAAGTAAGATTTTCTCATCAGACAAATATAGCCATTTGTTTTCATATGTTATCAGATGTAATATCACAAAATATTTGAGTACCTTTATCATCAAACTGTATAGCTACTACAGGAAGTCACATCTGTGATTGACTAACATTTGCGTATTTAAAATATGCTCCATTTAAAATTTTACCATTGTTTGATTTGGCTGTTTGCCATGTTTCTCTATCTTGGACAAAAACTTCCTCCATATCATACAATATTTTTGAACTCAATACATCTTCAAACTTATCTTTGTTTACATCTTCAACTACCAATTCAGAAACCAAAGTCTCATCTTTTGTTTTTATATCTTGAAGATAAACCACATAGGTAGTTGCCAACTGAGTATATGTTTTTACTCAATCAATATTCAATAAATCAAAATCTGGAATTATTTCTTTTATTTGTTCTTTTCATACCCAATCATTTGCTACCAATTCTCAATTTTCAAAAGAATCACTATTTTTTATATTTTGTTCAATATCTTTTATTATTTCATTTTTTTGAGCTGTTAAATCTTCAAAATCTTGATCATCACCTCCTAATGTATTAGTTTGAGATACTTGTACTATTTTTACATTATAAGCTTCTTCTTTCTCTGCTACAGGTCATAAATTATAAACTAAATTTCAATCGATATAGTCATAAGTATTTATAGTATCAACATCTCATTTTTCAATAGTTGTATCATAAGAATATCACAATTGTTCTGCTACGTCTACTATATCATTTGATGTTGTGTTATTTCTATCCAATTCAACAACATCATTAATACGATAAAAAGTATATCAATACAATTCTGTAGTATTTACATTACCACTAATATCTTGATAATCAACAACATCATATTTGTCTGTTATTACATTTGATATAACTCATTTTTGTATATCCAAACGATTGGATGAATCTTTATAAAAATCTGGCAACTGTCACAAGGTCACGCCAGTCCAATGTGTATAAAAAATATTTTCAGATCATCTTGCATCAGCAAAACTAACCATATCTCAATCATTTGACTCTATTTCATTTTTAATACTTATTGCTAAATCTTTTCTAGCTTGCTTGTCTGCATAGGTAGGCTCTAACTCATTTGGTAATCTAAATTCTAATTCAACAGTTTTTCAAATAATTTCTTTAGCTTGATCTAAATCAGCTATACCTCAAATTTCTACCACTATATATGGAGTATTATCCATGCTTTGAACATAAGCACTATAATCACTCACTCAAAGTCAAGAAATTCTCTCATCAATATTTTTTAATATAATATTTTCTATCATCTTTTTGACAGAAGCTAGTTCTGCTCATTCATAAACTTGTTCATATTTATCATAAGAAACTTTAAAAACAAGTTTTGTTCATCAGCTTACATCCAATCATTTTCTAAAGTGATTTACTCAATTTGCAGTTAAAGTAAAGTTTCTAGTTCAAACTTCAGGATTAAATTTTCTTCCAATAAAGAAAATAAAAAACAATCCCAAAATAATTAAAATTAAAAAAATAGTTCTCTTCTGTCATAATTTTCGATTCATTTTCCACAAAAAATCAAATAAAAAAAATACAAAAACACAAGAGAAAACATATTTTTTTAACAAAAAAAAGCAAGAGAAAAAAGAAAATGTTGTTACACCAAAGTTAAATTGACAGTAATAGCCAAAAGTTAAAATGTCAGTATAATAGAAGAATATTTATATTCTTCTAAAAAGAAAATGACATTTAT
>CAZCTB010000031.1:0-5689 GCA_964501605.1 uncultured Candidatus Peribacteria bacterium | reverse complement strand
ACATTAGAATCTTGAAATAGACCACAATGATGAGTTTGAAACTATAAAGATTGAATACCAAGTTTAGGTTGAGAACATATTTGATTAGATTGAAAAGTAAAATTGAATGAAAATAATATAAAATTCGTTCCTAATGATTTTTTTGAAAAAACAGAAAAATGAATAATTAAAGATAAAGATATTTTGATTTGTAAAGATTGAGCTTTAACTTGAAAAGTTGCTTTGTTTGATAAATCAAAATTTGATTTTGAAAATTTTATGATAAATGAACATGTGTTTTTGTTGAGAGTAAAACAAAACAATATTCAAAAATACTTGTTTAATTATTTGTTTTTGCCTCAATGACAGGAACTTCTAAAATCAAGCATTACTGGACAAGCTCAATGATGATTAAATAGAACAAATTTGCTTGATATCAAAATCCCACTTCCACCAAAAGATATCCAACAAAAAATAGTTGATGAGATTTGAGAATTGGAGAAAGTGGAGGAAAAGAATTTGGAGAGGATTTGAGATTTGGAAAAAGAAATAAAAGAGAATATATCAAATAATTGAACAACAGAAAAATTAGAGAATATTTCTATCTTAGTAAAAAGATGAAAATCGGCAAAATATGGAGATTCAAAAATTCAAATAATAAAATCATGACAAGCAAGATGATATAAGAAATTTGATTTTTCTGAAAAACATTTTGTTGATCAGTGATTCATAATTGATGAAAGAAAATTACAAAAATGAGATATTTTAATCAATTCAACATGAGTATGAACGGCTTGAAGAGTAACACTATTTAATCTAGATTGAGATTTTGTTGCAGATTCCCATATTACGATAGTTAGATTAGATTGAAACAAAGCTATTTCTAATTATGTATTATACTCTTTAGCAGAGTGAATTTGATTTAAAACAATTGAAAGAATGGCAGAAGGACAGAGTTGACAAGTAGAGTTGTCATTATGAATTATCAATAATCTTAGAATCCCACTTCCACCACTTGAAACCCAAAAACAAATCGTCGCACAAATAGAAAAAATAGAACAAGAAATCGAAAAATTAAAACAAGAATTAAAACAAATTCCAGATCAGAAAAAAGAAGTTCTGAAAAAATATTTATAATGTAATTCATCAAAGATGAAAGTGTTTGAATTTAAGATAAATTGAGAAAGGAAGTGATTTTACAAAAACATTTCTGGGATAAAAGAATATTTAGAAACAATATTTGATTTGTGAAAAAAAGATTTAGAAAAATTAAATCATTTGCTTTTAACTTGAAATTCGTTTTTTAAAGATGAATTTGTTATAAAAAATTGAACAAAAATTTTGATAGAAATAGAAGCTCATAATTTGATTTAATTATTTAAAATTAAAAAAAATGAACATAAAAGAAATATCAGATTTTATTGACTGGACTTTGGATAAGTGAAGATATCCTACTTCCTGAAATTATTCTATGAGAGAAAGATCTTTTGCTCAAATGTTGAAAATATCTGAAGAGGTATGAGAGTTGAGTGAACAAGTGCTGTGAAAATTTGGTGGTCAGAGAATTGAAAAAATAGATAAAATATCTGATGAAAGACTGGAAAATGAATTAGCTGATGTGATTTTTTCTACTGTTAGATTGGCTAGGATGATGGATCTGGATGTTGATGAAATTTTGAAAAATAAAATGGAAATATTAAAAGAGAGATTTAGCAAATAATATATAAACTATGAAAAGATGAATAGATTATATATGAGCTGGTTGTGGTTGTCTGATTGTAAATAATGATAATCAAGTATTATTACTTAGTCACAATAAATTTGAATGAAAACGATCACAGCCTGGTTGATCTATAGAATTTGGAGAAGATATAGAATCAGCTATAAAAAGAGAAGTGATGGAAGAATTGTGAGTTGAGGTTGAATTATTTTGACCTAAAATGTACTGAGAAACTTTAGAAACAAAGGATTGAAAATTGCGTCATTGGTTAGTCTGAGGACGTTTTGCAAAAATAATATCATGAGAACCTAAAAATATGGAACCTAAAAAACATAATGATATTAGATGGTTTGATTTAGATAAATTACTAAACAATATTACTGCTTTTACAAAGCCTTATATTGAGGAATATAAAAAATATATATGATAAATTCATCGTTGTCCTCCTTTTAAAAGGAGGGGAACCACGAAGTGGTGGAGGATTTTAAATCCCCCGTCCTAAAGGACACCTCCCCCCTTCACAAAGGGGAACATAAATAATAAATGAAATTAATATCAAAAAATAAAATAGCATATCGTGATTATAGTTTCGAAAAAGATTATGAAGTCGGAATAGTTTTGGTATGACATGAAGTTAAATCTATCAAAATGTGACAAGTAAACATCAAAGATGCTATGGTAAGAATACAAAATAGAGAACTTTGGATCAAAAATATGGACATACCATTGTATAAAAAAACTAATCCAAAATTAGTACCAGACTACAAACCCAAATGAGATAGAAAACTTTTGATAAAACAAAGAGAATTGGCAAAAATATCAGCTCTTGTAGACAAACCTGGAAATGTAATTATACCACTTAAAGTTTATCTAAACAAAAGATGACTGATTAAATTAAATATTGGAATATGAAAACTCATGAGGAAAGTCCAAAAAAAACAAGTTTTGAAAGAAAAGGATATAAAAAGACAAATGGAAAAAGATATAAAAAACTTTTAACCATCCTATTGACAAATCAAATATTTTAGTTATAATGTTTACAACATTAATTTAATGTTACTATTTACTTTATAAACTATATAAAATTATGCCTAATATTCCTTGAACAGATGTTAATATTTCTAATGAAGAATATACTAACAGATTTTGAGTAAATTGAGCTGAAGGTTTGGTACATGAACAAGAGACAAAGAAAATTACAGAAGAACAAGTAAAAAAGGATGCAAATGCAGATTTAGTAGAATCTCTTTTAGAAGAATTTCCAGATATGACTGAATGAGAACAAGAAAATGCTGTTGATGCTTATAATAGAAATATAGAAAACATTTAATATTTATATATATTAAATAAATCTTTCTTGTATCTAAAATAAATTAAAAAAAACTTCCTATATTATTATAAATTAGGAAGTTTTTTGTTATAAACTTAAAGTATGAACTTACTAATAGATAAAATCAGACTTTTTATTTATATGTTATATATCATTCTGAGCTTTGCGAAGAATCTAGTGTTTTTATATACTTTATTCTTGTGCAATAGATCTCTCGACTCCTGCCTTTGCCGGCAGGCAGGTCGCTCGAGATGACAAATAAGTATTATCTAAAAAAAATCTTTTTGTATATCATCTCTACTGCCAATTTTATGCTATTAGAATTTTTTTGTGAATGTCATTTATTCATACTATGATTGGTGTAGCGAATATGTACTGGTACTTCTTTAAATTTTAATTTATGCTTTCTAATTTGTTCATTAAATTCATTGGCATAATGCATACCATCTGACGTTAATTGTATTTTTTTAAAAGATTCTATATCTACAACTCTATATCAATTATGTGGATCAGATATATTAGTTTTGTAAAACAAAATAGTAACTAATCTAGAAATTGCCAATATTATTTTTCTCATTGGTGGAATGTTTTTTGCTACTCATCATTTTACAAATCTTGACCCCAGATAAGCGTTTATTTTGTCTCAATTTTTTTCTATTTCTTTCATAAAAGTTTTCATATCCTTAACATCCATTTGACCATCAGCATCAAATCATACAAACCAATCTACATTTAAATCTTTTGCATATTTTTGTATAAACTTATATCAACTTTGATTTGCAGCTCCACCTCACCTATTTATTGTATGTGGTATTATGATAAATAAACATTTTTTATATTGTTTCTTTTTTTGTTCTAAGATTTGTAATGTATTATCTTTTGAACCATCATTTATAAATACAATTTTTCTAAATCATTCAGCAACAATATCATCTACAACATCTCAAATTACTTTTGATTCATTATAGGCTCTAATGTTAAAAATAAAGCTATCTTTTTGTGTTTTATTTTTAAAATTTTTGATATCATTTTTAGATTGTTCATATGCATTATCTATTGCAAGTTGAGATATTAGTCTTGTTAATTCTTGTTTATCTTTTGTATGACTATTTAATAGTGTAATATAAAAATAAGCTAAGACTACTAAAGATCAATAAACAATTAAATCAGCTCATCTTGTTAGACCAAAAAATCTTCAGAAACTATTTAATAACTCATTATTGATAGCAAAAAGTATTATTGAACCAGATCATAATACAAAAACCAAAAAATGAAGGATATTCATTTTTTTACGTTTGTATAAGTCAATTCAAAAAAGAAAGAATATTATTGCTATTATTATAATGAAAAATTGTAGCAAGCTCATAAGAAAAATAAATAATTAAAATCAAAAAAGATAACATATGTTATCTTTCTACCTTTTTATTTATTTTTTTCAATATTATTTAAATATCTTCGAGCATCTTCTATAGCTTGATAAATAGATCTTTTGTATTCTCGTCACAAAACTTGTTTTGCTTTTTGAGGATTTGCTATAGATGTATCAACATCTCATGATCTTCTAGCAACTATCTTTGATGGTATTTCTTTGTCTGTAACTTTTTTTGCTAACTCTATTATTTCTTTCACAGATTTACCATCTCAAGTTCATATATTAAAAATATCATAATATCATTTTTCTGTTTCTATATTGTTTTCTTTTTCATACTGATTGTATTTTAATAGTTGATTATAAGCATTTAGATGTGCTTCTGCAACATCCATAACGTGTATGTAATCTCTAACTCAAGTACCATCTTCAGTATCATAATCATCTCAATATATTTGTACTTGATCTATATCTCATTTTGCAACTTTTAGTACATATGGAACTAGGTTTCAAGGAATTCATCTGGGATTTTCTCATATTATTCACGAATTATGTGCTCATATAGGATTGAAATATCTAAGATTTATTACATTAAATGATTTGTATATAGCTAAATCCTTGAGCATATATTCCATAATTAGTTTTGTAGTACCATATGGATTATAGGTACCCAAACGATCATTTTCGCTAAAAGGTGGTAATAATTTGGGAGAATCATAAACAGTAGCGCTACTAGAAAAAACTATATTTTTTTTATCATATTTTTGCATTAATTTCAATAAATTTTGTGTTCAAATTATATTATTATCATAGTATAAGAACGGATCTTGACAGCTCTCACCTACTGATTTTTTGGCTGCAAAATGTATTATACCATCAATTTCAGGATGACTTGTAAAAACTTTTTCAAATGCAGAAATATCTCTAATATCTATATTGTAAAAGATAGGTTTTTTACCGATAAGTTCTGATATGTTTTCCAATACTTCTGGATGAGAATTAGATAAATTGTCTACAATAATTATATCATATCAAGCTTGACCGAAAATAATACAAGCATGAGATCATATATATCACAATCCTCAAGTAATTAGAATCGTTTTGGATTCTTCCATCAAAAAAAATTAGCAATAAAAATTTTGCTGATATAATATAACAACTTAAAATTAAAATGCAAGTGATTGATTTTTTATTGTTACACCAAAGTTAAATTGACAGTAATAGCCAAAAGTTAAAATGTCAGTATAATAGAAGAATATTTATATTCTTCTAAAAAGAAAATGACATTTAT
>CAZCTB010000030.1:0-14175 GCA_964501605.1 uncultured Candidatus Peribacteria bacterium | reverse complement strand
GAATTCATCTTTTCTATTTTTAATTATAGAGAATGAAAATTCATATCTTATAACAGGCTCAGTTGTTTCTTTAATTTAAGTGGCACCTGTAAAACCTCTAAATGGATCTGAAATAAAATTGATAGAAATATCAGGATAGCCATTTCTGGTATTATATCTTGGAATGAGCCTATATTGAGACTTATCCAATCTATCATTCCATTTTAATATATCTTTATTTTATATAAATAAGAAAAATTAAAAAATACTTGAAATATATTATAATAATCATATATTTAATCATGAAAAGATGTTGAAAAGCACTTTTCTAAATTAAAGTTAGTAAGTTTAAATACCACAATCGAACGAACTAACAAACGTAGGGTGAAAAATAACTGGAGACAGTTATTTTTCTTTTTTGTTAAAATATAATTTAAATATGACTTTCACTTTTTGTTGATATTTTATACCAAAAACCAGTTGTTAACGTAATGTAAATTTATTTTAAGGTTATACTTTTTTTTGGTGCGGTAATTGTTCCTTATAATAAAAAAAAGATAGCTTTTGCTATCTTTTTTTATTATTATTTAAAATTATTTTTTATAAATCTCTAAGTGATTTATTTACTGCATCAGAGTCATATTTTTCATATTTTTGCATAATAAGTTCTGTTTCAACTTTACTTATTACATCTTGTACTACTCATACTATAATAATAACTCAAGATCATGTTACAACAACAGGTAATGATCATAAACTTTGTACTAGATTTTGTATAAATGGTATATAATTTAATATATAACTATATATTCAGATAAAAGCCAATCACATACCTCATCGTAGACATAAATGCATCAATATCTTGTTTATATATTTTGATGTTTCTTTTCATGGTCTTATACCAGGTACAAAACCACCTCTTTTTTGTATATTATCAGCCATTTTGTCTGGACTAAATACTATAAGAGTGTAAAAGAATGTAAACGCAACTATAAGTATAAAATAGAAAACTATTGCTAGTGTACCAGGTTGTTGAGCATATATATTTAAATTAGCTTCTACTCGATTTGCAAATGATACAAGTTTTGTATTCATAGGTTGAAACTGAACAATCATTTTTGATATTAAATATGGAAATGATACGAATGCAATAGCAAATATTATTGGTATCATACCTACTGGATTCATTGGTAGAGGTAATATAGAACTTTCTTGTACTTTACCTTTTCTGGCATATATAATAGGAAGTTCTTTAGTAGATTTTAGTATAAATATAGAAAGTATTATAAGTACTAGTATTAATAATATCATGAATATAAACATTCAAAGAAGATTATTTGTACCAGAAAAACTTCAATATACACTTTGTGTAATTCATGCTACTATAGATGAAAAGATTAATATAGAAATACCATTTGATACTCATTTTTCTGTAATCAATTCTCATAATCGCATTAGTAATACTCATCAAACAGTCATTGCTATTGCAGACAATAATAGAGTAGTAATAGATGTATCTATCACATTACCTCATAGTAAATAATTTATAAAAAAAACCATTCCAATTCACTGAAGAAATGCCAAAGGAACAGTAAGATATCTTGTGTACTGTTGTATCTTTTGTTGTCACGCTTCTCATTGTTCTGATAATTCCTCTAATTTTGGTACAACAGAACCTAGTAATTGCATTATAATTGATGCATTAATAAATGGAGCAAGTCCAATCGCTATAAGAGAAAAATTTTCTAATGATCATCATAGCATCATTACAAAATATCATAAACCACCAGAGTCTGTAGTTCATATTTGTCACATAAGTGCATGTATATCTACAAATGGTACTGGTATGTGTATTAATAATCTATATATAGCCAAAATTACTAATGTAAATATGATTTTTTTCATAAGTCATTTATTTTCTACAATTGTTTTAAGTTTTTTTTGTAATTTATGCATAATAGATTTTTATTCTTAAAAAAATTAACTTATTTTTGCACCAATTTTTTCAATTTTTTCTTGTGCTGTTTTTGAGAATTTTTCTATACCTATAAATTTTAATTTTTTAGATAAATCTCAATTTCATAATATTTTTATTAATTCAGATTCTTTTTTAATATATCAAAGTTCTTTTAATTTAAACTTTGTAATTTCCATATTGTCTGAAATTCTTTCATCTTTTTCTAAATTTCCTATATTTATTGTAGAATAATTACTTAATAGTTTATCATGCCTTTTAAATCATTTCATTTTTGGTAATTTTTGTACAACAGAAGTTTGTCAACCTTCAAAAAAAGGTTTAGAAGAGTAACCACTTCTAGCTTTTTGTCATTTTAATCATTTACCAGAATAATTTCATTTTGTAGCATTACCTCTTCATAATCTTCTAGCTTTAGTTTTTAATCATGTACTTCTTTTTAGTTCATGTATTTTCATTTTTTTCATTTTTTATGTAAAATACTTATTTTGTTGTAGTTTTTTTAGTTGTTTTTTTAGTTGTTTTTTTTGTAACAGGTTTTTTAACTACAGGTTTTTTTACCTCTTTTTTAATTTCTTTTTTAATTTCTTTTTTGTCTTTATTTTTTTTGTTTGTATTGTCTTTTTTAATTTCATCTTTATTGTTTTTTACTTCTTCTGTTTCTTTATTCTTTTTTTCATCTGATTTTAAAGAAGTAAAATAATCAGCATGTTTATATTTAGCTAAAGCCATAATTGTTGCTAAAGCATTATTTAATTTATTGTTTGATCCCATAATTTTTGATAATATGTTTTCATATCATGCCAAATCTAAAACCGATCTTACAGAAGATCAAGCTTTAAGTCATGTACCTTGTGTAGCTGGTAATAATTTTACACTACAAGCCTTGTATTTGTTTACTATAGGATATGGAACACTTTTACCTCTTGCTATAGGTACTACGAACATGTTTTTGTATGCTTCATTTGAGGCTTTTTTAACTGCAGTAGAAACATCTGGTCATTTAGACAAACCTAGTCAGATTTTTCATTTTTTATTTCACACTAAAACAGTAGCCCTAAACGACATTCTTCTACCTCATGTGGTAACTCTTGTTACTCTTCTGACTTCTAAAAGCAGTTCTTCGAACTCTTTTTGTGTCTTGTCTTTTCCTCTTCTCATTAAACGATTATTACATAAGTAAATATTTTATTTATTACAACTTAACACCTCATTTTCTAAGTCATTCTGCGAATGCTTTTATTCTACCGTGATATAAATATCAATTTCTATCAAATACTAATTTTGATAAATTCTTAGTTTTAATAATATTTGCTAGTTCTTCTCCAGCAGAAAAAGCTCTTTCAGTTTTTGTTTTACCTTTGAATTTTTTGTCAGTAATTAATGCTAAAACTTCTCAATTTTTGTTTATAACTTGAGCGCTTATATACAAATTTGATTTGTTTATAACTATTCTATTTTCTGGTTTTCTTGATTTAATTTTTTTATTTATTCTATTTTTTCTTCTTGAATACTTCATAAGCTTTTCTTTTAATTTATTTGCTAGATGAGACATGATTTTTAAATTATATTATTAAAATGTATAATTTGATTTGTTATTATTTAGCAGATTTACCTGCTTTTAATTTAATAACCTCATCAATATATCTAATACCTTTACCTTTATATGGTTCTGGTTTTTTATAACTTTTTATTTTAGCAGTGACTTCTCATAAAAATTGCTTATCTATTCCATTTAATGTTAGTATAGTATTTCATTTTGGGTCTTGTTCAGTTTTGATTGTTATTCATTGAGGTATTTCGTAATTTATTTTATGAGACAATCATAAAGATAAAACCAATTTTGTACCTTGTATTTGTGCTCAATATCAAACTCACATTATTATTAGTTTTTTTTCATAACCATTTGTAACTCATTCAATCATATTTGATATTAAACTTCTTGTTAGTCCTCGAAATTTTCTATTGTCATCATCACTTATAGATGTTATTATAGTATTTTCTTCTTTTTTAACATTAACACAATCTAAAAATTCTTGAGAAAGTTCTCATTTTGGTCATTTTACTTTTATTAATCATTTTTCTATTGTTACCTCCACTCATTCTGGAATAGTAACTGGTTTTTTTCAGATTTTAGACATAATATAAACGTTAAAGCGTTAAAGTGTTAAAACATTGAAACGATTGATCGTTTGAATGTTTTAGTATATTTCTGCAATTAATTCTCATCATAATTTTTTTTGTTTTGCTTCATGAGAAGCCATTAATCATTTATTGGTAGAGATTATACCTATACCTCTTCAACCAGCAACGACACGAAGGTTTTTATAGCTAACATACCATGGTCTTGAAGGTTTTGAATAGAATTTAATTTCTGGTATATCATTTACTGGGTTTTCTACAGCTTTTAATGATATTCTAATACTTTTTTTGTTATTTTTTTCAACAACTTCAAAATCTTTTATAAATTTATATTTTTTCAATAAATCTAAAACATTTGTTTTAAAATTTGAAAAAGTTATTCACTCTAGATTTGTTTTTCTTGCCATGTATGCATTCTTGATTCTAATTAATAGATCATGAACAGGCGCATTTACATAACTCATAATTTAATTGTATTCACAAAATAAAAGTTCTACACACGAAAAATAAATATATGTTTACCAGCTTGCTTTTCTAAGTCACATAATTTTTCATTCTCTTGCATATTTTCTTAAACATACTCTACAAACTCAAAAGTCTCTAATAAATCATCTAGATCTACCACACAATCTACATCTATTATAATATTTGACTCATTTCATTTCTTTTTTTTGAATGAATTTTTGTTCGTATAATTTCCATTGTTTTGCTTTTAAAGCCTCTCTTGCCATTAAGATTAATTAAATAAGTAAATTTTATTTAAACACAAATCCGATTTCTTCCAATAGTGCTTTTGATTCTTCCTTTTTGTTGGTTGTTGTTACAATAGTAATACCCATTCACATAGGTATGGTAACATCATCAACTCATAATTCAGGGAATATATTATAATTTTTAATACCTATATTTAAATTTCATTGTTTATCAAAACTTTTAGAATTTACACCTTCAAAATCTCTAACTCTAGGTAATACAAGTTTATAAAACCTATTTAAGAAATCCATTGCTTTAACTTTTCTTATTGTTGTTTGTAACATAACTGGCATATCTTCTCTTAATTTGAAGTTTGATATAGATTGTTTTGACTTTATTAAACGTGGTTTTTGTCCAGTAATTTTTATTATATTATTTTCAAATTCTTCAAAATCTTTGTGTCATTTTCTAGTAACCATAGATCCAATTCACATAGTCACTATTACAGAATCTATTTTTGGTATAGCATTAACATTTTTGATATTTAATTTTTTTTGAAGTTCTTTTTTATAATCTTTAGCCATTTATGCAATTTAAGTATTTAAAAGTTAAAAGTAATAGTTAAGTTGGTTTACAACATAATAAAACTGTTGACGTTTTATTACTTACTTTTTACTATATTATTTTATTTCTATATTTAATTTTTTACTTTTTCTAACTTTTTTACCATCTTTTGTTTTTTCTATTTTTATTTTAGAAGCCTTTTTTTCTTTTGATAAATAATACATTATATTTGATATATGTATTGGTAATGTTTTTTTTACAAATCACTGTCATTTTACAGCTTTTTTTACAACATTTATATCCTTAACAATAACTAAATCACCATCGATTTTTTCGATGCTAGATATTTTTCATTTATTTTTTCAAGATATAACGATCACAGGATCTCATGTTCTTAATTTTTTCATAATGATTAAGCTTAAAGCACTAAAAATATAAATATTACAATACCTCTTCAGCCATATTTGTAATGTTTCTATGTCATAATTCCCTCAATTCTCTTGCAACTGGTCAAAAGATTCTTTTACCTATTGGGCTCATTTCTCATTTATCGTTTTTGGTTAATAATATAACTGCATTATCTCCAAATCTAATATATGTACCATCTTTTCTAGGTATTTCTTTTTTTACTCTAACTACCATGGCTTGTGTTACTTGTCATTTTTTTACACTACCATTTGGCATTGTAGTTTTTACAGCAACAACAACTTTATCTCATACTGTTGCAGTTTTACCAGTTGAACCTTTTAGTATTCTTATTATTTTTGCTTTTTTGGCTCATGTATTGTCTGCAACAACAACTACAGATTCATTTTTTAACATTTAAATTGATTTAAACTATAAAATCTTTCAAACAGCTTTTATTTTAATATTTCTATTAATTTTCGTTTTTTTGTTTTACTTATTGGTTTACACTCCCTAAACTTTATCTTATCTCAAATTTTTGATTTGTTTGTTTCATCATGAATATAATATTTTTTTGATAACACAAATCTTTTTTTATAAATAGGGTGTGTTCTAACAGATTTCACTAAAACTGTGCGAGTTTTGTCCGTTTTATCACCTATAACTTCTCATATAAGTTCTTTTATACTTTTATTTCATATTATTGCCATAGTTCTCTATTATTTTAGATTTTAAAACTGTATTTATTCTTGCTATTTTTATTCTAATTTCTCAAATTTTGTGAGTTTCTTTTAAACCTCTAATAGAGTTTTTAGCTTTCAAATTATATAATTCTTTTTTTAATTTTTTTCTTTCAATTACAAGATCTTTAATTGATTTTTCTTTTATTTTTTTCATATAAGCTCCTTTACCTTTCATCTGTATTTTTTTAAATTAAATAAACAAAAACTATTTTTTTACTGTATTTCTCATTTTTTTACTACCCTTGTTTTTAATGGTAATTTTTTGGAAGCACTATTTAATACTTCTATAGCTTTTTCTCTTTCTAATCCACTTACTTCAATTATTATTTTTCATTTTCTTACACGTGCCTTATATATATCTACTTCTCATTTACCTTTTCACATTGGCATTTCCAATCAGATTTTTGTGAATGGAGTATCAGGAAAAACTCTAAACCATATTTTTCAAACTTTTCTTGTATGTCTAACAATTACTTTTCTAGCAGACTCTAACTGTCTATTTGAAATATATTCACTAGTAGTTGCTTTTAATCAAAAATCTCAAAAAGCAACAGTACTACCTCTTGTACTTTTACCTTTTAATGAAGGTACCATTTGTTTTCTATGTTTTCGTCTTTTTGGTGTTAATAACATTTTTAAATTGTTTCATTTAAATAAATGAGATATTATTATAGTTTAATTGTTTTTTGTGGTGCTTTCTTTTTTTTGTTGTATAAAGTACCTTTTTCTATCCAAACTTTAACTCAAAGTACTCAATATTTTGTATTAGCTTGAAGATAGTGATAGTCTATATCTGACCTAAAGGTTTGTAAAGAAACCCTACCATCAATAAATTTTTCAGTTCTAGCAATTTCTGCACCATTCAATCTTCAACCTATTTGTATTTTTATACCTGTAGCTCATTTTTGTATTACTTTTTGAAGTACGTTTTTTGCTACCTTTCTGTATGGCATTCTATTTTCCAATTGATTAGCAATAAATTCAGCCATTATTTTTGCAGAATATTCTGGTACTTTAACTTCTTTTATTGTAATTTTAAAAGGTTTTTTAAAATTTTTTTTCAATTCTTTTTCTATTTTCTTTACATTAGCTCATTGTTTTCACATCAAAACACCTACTTTACTTGTGAATATAATTAATTCACCTTCTTTAGCTGTTTTTCTTATTATTATTTTAGAAATACCTGTTTGTGGGTATTTTGTTTCTATAAAATTTCTAATTTTAATATCTTCAACAAAAAAGTCAGCTCATTGAAGCTTGTTTTTTGCAAACCATTCAGACGGTCGCGATTTCATTAATCCAACTCTCATTCATATAGGATTTACCTTTTGTCACATTAAATTAATTACTTAGTATTTAAAACAACTTTTATATAGCATCTATATTTTTGATAATGACTTATTCTAGATCTAGAAGTAAATCTAATTCTTTTTAGTTTTGGTCATTTACCAACTACTATGTTTTTTATATATAAATCTCCTAAAGATTTTTTATCATTTGTTACAGCATTTGCAGAGGCAGATTTAACTACTTTTGCCAATATTTTTGCTGTTTTCTTTGGAGTGTACTCTAAAATATCTAGTGCTTCTTGTACTTTTTTACCCTTTATAAGCTTAGATATTAACAACATTTTTTTATCAGATACTATAGCGTATTTTAATGTTGCCGTCATATTTCCGTTATTCATAATCTGGAGTTTTTAAGATATTAAAATTAGTAATGATAAATTTAGAAAGGATGTCCTCTAAATGTTCTAGTAGGCACAAATTCTCCTAATCTATGTCAAATCATATCTTCTGTTATATATACACTAACAAATTGTTTACCGTTGTGTACAGCAAATGTAAATCAAATCATATCAGGAATAATATGACAAGCTCTATCCCAAACCTTTAAAACTTTTTTATCTCAACTTTCTGACATTTTCTTCACTTTTATCAAAAGTTTTTCATTAACATAGAATCATTTTTTTAGAGATCTAGCCATTACGACTTTAATTTATAATTTAAAATATACAATTACTCTTTATTTTGTTCTTTTTGATACAATAAACCTATTAGACCATTTTTTCTTTTTTCTTGTTTTAATTCATGGAGTAACAACCTTTCCACTAAATGATTTTGGTCCTCTTTTTTGTCCAAGATCAGAGTGGGCCTCTCATCAACCGTGTGGATGATCAACAGGATTCATATTTATTCAAAGAACCTTTGGTTTTCTTCACATTCGTCTTTTTCTTCAAGCTTTTCCTATAACTATATGTTTGTGTTGTTCATTACCAACTTCACCGATAGTAGCTCGACAGTTTTCATTAAATTTTCTTACTTCTCCAGAAGGAAGTTTTATAAAAACGATTCATTGAACACTATCTTTTCATGCTATTGTAGCATAATTACCAGCAGATTTTATTAGTTTACCTTTTGTTATAGGTGTATTTTCTAAATTGAAGATATTCATTGATTCTGGTATGTTTTTTAATTGTTTTCTGTTTCAAGCTTTTATTTCTGATTTTTCTCAAGCCATCACTACTTCTCATACCTTTATACCTTTCCACGCCAACACATATCTTTTTTCTCAATCAATATAGTGTAATAAAGCAATCCTACATGTTCTGTATGGATCGTATTCTATAGATGCAACTTTTGCTGGTATATTAGCTTTGTCATATCATCTAAAATCTATTATTCTATATAGTCTTTTGTGTCAACCACCTTTAAATCTAGATGTAATTCTTCATTGATTATTTCTACCACCAGTTTTACCCAAGAATTTTGTTAACGATTTTTCGGGTTTTTTAGTAGTTATATCACTGAAGTCATATCATACCATAAATCTTCTTGATGGAGTATATGGTTTATAAGTTTTTACCGCCATTCTCTTTGTTTGAAGGTTAAAAGTTTAAATTTTATTTTTTCTAATCCTTGAACTATAATCATATTTCAATTTTATCTTTTTTGTTGAGTGTTATTATAGCTTTTTTATGTGCTTTTCTAACCAATTTTCTTTGCATTCTTCATTTAAAAGCTACGTTAATTATATTTACCTTAATTGGAGTAACATTATAAATATATTTTATAGCCTCTTTTATATCATTCTTATTTGAATTTTTATGTACTTTAAAGAAGTATTTATTGTTATCTTCTTGTAATTTATAAGTTTTTTCTGTTACAGTAGGACCAAAAATTATATCATATGGAGAAAATTTTTTTAAAGCTTTCGTTTCTTTATTTTTAATAGCCCTTCTTTGTAATTTTGCTTTATATGTCATCTCTTAATTAAAATTGAAAAGTTAAAAGTGAAAAGTTGATTTTTTACAACCTTACTTTGTGTTTATTTTATTTAAAGCAGACTCTAAGAACAATATCTTATTATAGCTCATCAAATCTTTTGGATTCAAGTAATCTGCTAATAAATATTTTACATTATTTAAGTTTCTAAATGACTTAATTAAATTGGTATTTTTTTCGTTTAAAACAAACAATACCTTTTCTTCATTTATTCCTATCTTTAAAAGAATATCTAAAGCTGTTTTTGTTTTAGGTTCTTTAAGATTAAAATCTTTTAAACCAATTATGTCTTTATCTTTTGCCTTTAATGTTAATAAACTATTTAACGCAAATAGCTTTGTTTTTTTGTTCATGTTTTTTGTGTAGATTCTTTCTTTTCTTGGTCAAAAAGCAACACCTCAACCAACCCTTATAGGCGATCTTCTATCTCAAACTCTAGCATTACCAGTACCTTTTTGTCTGTATAATTTTTTACCAGATCATGCAACTTCTCACCTATTTTTTGTGTGAGCTATTGAATTACGAGCATTGCTTGTTTGTAACAAATAATACTCATGTATTAGGTTTTGGTTTATTTTGTTATCAGAAAAGATTTTGTCGTTTAATTTTACATTAGAGACAACTTTTCATGTTTTATCATATATATCTATAGTATATCACATTTTTTGGTATATCTACACAAATAAAGTTTTAAGCGAATATTTTAATATATTCATTATATGATCCTGGTATAGATCATTTTAATAATAACAACTGTTCATTATTTTGTGTTAATCTATTTATTATTCTAATATTTTTTAAAGTAATTTGTTCTCATCACATCCTACCTGCGTGTGGATGTCATTTTTGTACTCTTCTAGGTTTTCTATTTCACAAAGATCATACTTGTCTATGAAATTTTGATCAGTGTGTTTTTGGTCATCATTTTGCATGAAACCTTTTCATAACTCACTGAAAACCTTTACCTTTAGATGTTCATTTTAGACTAACCATATCAACACCTTCCAATAAATTAATGTCTATAGCACTTCATGATTTATAATCATTTGAAAAAGCTTCGTCTACGTTTTTAAATTCAGTAGTCATAGAATATTTTATTTTGTTTCACTTTTCTTTTTTAAGTTCTTTTTTGTTAACTCAGATAACAACAGCATTATAACCATCTTTTTTTTCATCCTTAAATCTTATTACTTCTTGAGGAAGTATTTTTACTATGGTTGCTGAGATCATTTTTCAATTTTCCCATACTCTTGTCATTTCTTTTTTAGTAACAACTATTCAAGCCTTATTCATTACTATATGTTTTATTGATTAATTAAAAGGAAGGTGTATTAGGTTAGTTAAGAAAATATTTTATACAAAAACTAATTGTATAAATGTTGGCCTTATTAAGCCAAACATAAATTATATTTAAAATACTTTTATATCAACCAATACACCTACAGGTATAGATAAGTTTTGTAGGTTTTCCATTGTTTTTGGTCCTGTTTCTGTTACATCAACCATTCTAGAATATGTCATTCTTTCGAATTGTTCTCTAGAATCTTTAAATTTAAAGTTTGATCTTAGTACAGTATAAAGTTTCCTCTTTTTTGGTAGAGGAATAGGTCATTTTATTTCTGCTCATGATTTTAACAGCAAACCAACAACTTTGCTTACTGATGATTCAAGCATTTTTACATCATAACTTTTTAATTTAATTCTTAATTTTGGTTTTAAATCTTTTTTTGTAGCCATAAGAACAAACTTTATTTAAATTTAAAATTAGTTTATTTTTGTAATAACTCCAGCACCAACTGTTCTACCTCATTCTCTAATAGCAAACCTCAATCATTCTTCCATAGCAACAGGGTATATTAATTCTACATCTATTTTTGCATTATCACCAGGCATAATCATTTCTGTACCTGATTTTAAAGAAATAGAACCTGTTACATCTGTAGTTCTAAGAAAAAACTGTGGTCTGTAACCAGACATAAATGGAGTATGTCTTCAACCTTCTTCTTTTTTAAGTACATATACTTCTGCTTCAAATTTATTATTTGTTTTTACTGTACCTGGTTTACATAAAACTTGTCATCTTTCTATTTCTTCTTTGTCAACTCATCTCAATAATAATCCAACATTCATACCAGCTTCAGCTTTTTCAAAAGCTTTGTGAAACATTTCAACTCCAGTTATAGCAGTTTTTTTTGCATCTTTACCTAGACCTATTAATTCTACTTCATCATTTAAGTTAATAACACCTCTTTCTATTCTACCTGTAGCTACAGTACCTCTTCCTTTAATAGAAAACACATCTTCTACTGGCATCAAGAAATCTTTATCAGTATCTCTTTCTGGTACAGGAATATACTCATCTAAAGCTTTTAATAATTCTTCAATAGGTTTAGAGTTTTCTTCATTTGAAGGATCTTCTGTTGCTTTTAATGCTGAACCTCTAATTATAGGAGTATTATCTCCATCAAATTCATTTTGATTCAAAAGATCTCTAATTTCTTCTTCTACTAGATCCAACATATCTGGATCATCTACCATGTCACATTTGTTTAAAAACACAACAACCTTTGGTACATTTACTTGATGAGCCAACAATATATGCTCTCTAGTTTGAGGCATTGGTCCATCTGTACCTGCTACTACCAATATAGCTCAATCCATTTGTGCAGCACCAACGATCATGTTTTTAACATAATCAGCATGTCCTGGACAATCGATGTGAGCATAGTGTCTTGTTTCTGTTTCGTATTCAACGTGTCTAGTATTAATAGTAATTCATCTTGCTTTTTCTTCTGGTGCATTATCAATATCTGCATAGTTTTGTACTTTTGCAAATCATTTTGCAGCACTAACAGCCGTAATAGCTGCTGTTAATGTTGTTTTACCATGATCAACGTGACCAATGGTACCAACGTTTACATGAATTTTATCAGCCATAATTTTAAATATAATATAAGTAAAATAAGTTTTGCTTTTTAAGCGAGTTGTAAATATATACAAATCTCTTCGTTAATTTCAATAGTAAATTTAAAAAAAATATTGTTTCTCCAAATATGAGAGTATACATACAATGAATTATTTCATTGTGCACCATCATTTTGGTAGGAAACTAAACTACAAATAATAAATCTCAGGTTGAAATCATTGTACTTATAGTTGGTATTTTTTTTTGGTTAACTTTAGTAATTGAAATTTGTTACAATTACTGTTTTGTATTTTTTTTATTTTCTAAGATGTAGAATTTCCCATATTATTGGGTTTTATCTATTAGTCATCTTTTTGTTTTCGGGGATGCGGGACTCGAACTCGCGACCTCTTGGTCCCAAACCAAGCACTCTAGCCATCTGAGCTAATCCCCGATTTAGTTTAAGATTATTAGTATTTTAATGTTTTGTGCTAATAACTCTTGTGATTTGTTTGATTTTTTTTAATTGGTGGGCATAGGTAGACTCGAACTACCGACCTCATCCTTATCAGAGATGCGCTCTAACCAACTGAGCTATATGCCCAAATTAGCTAAAAGTTAAAAGTTAAAAGTTAAAAGTGAGTTAATCTCTTTTAGCTAATATCTATTTAAGTTTTAACTTTAATTTAATAATGGTGCCGGGAGGCAGGATTGAACCACCGACACAAGGCTTTTCAGGCCTCTGCTCTACCACTGAGCTACCCCGGCATATTTAATATTTTTTGTGTCAAAAAAATATTTGCTTGAGTAGCTTTATAGAAAAATAGTTTTTAATTTCAAGTAGAAATAAAAAAACTTTTCATAATTTATGATGAAAAGTTTTTTATTTTATTTGATAAAGTCGATTATAAGAGAAGTTTTATTTTTTTATTTTATGATTTATTATTTAAATTTTTTTTAAGTTTTGTTCTTAACCAACCAGATATTGGTATTTGTACCATTTCTGATCATCATGATGGAGTTCTGATATACCTATATCCATCTGGATCAACTCTTAATCTAGTTTCTCGGCAAACTTTTCTTCATCTCAAAAATCGATGATATTCACCTCCTTTAGGATTTTTTGATACTCAGACTACTCATATTTCTTTAGCATCTTCTAAATCTAATTTCCTTTTTGGATATTCAAATCTTTTAAGTCATTTGAACTTTTTAGCTTGTTTTTGTTGTTGAGCTTTTTTGGCAGCTATTCATCTTTTGTTTGTTCTACTTGCCATTATAAAATAGTTTAAAGTTTAAAGTTTTTGTAGAATTTATAATTTTTCTTATTTAATGAATGTTATTTATATTATATTTTGTTTAAATTTCAAGATTATATTGTAAATTGTGTTACACCAAAGTTAAATTGACAGTAATAGCCAAAAGTTAAAATGTCAGTATAATAGAAGAATATTTATATTCTTCTAAAAAGAAAATGACATTTAT
>CAZCTB010000029.1:0-10911 GCA_964501605.1 uncultured Candidatus Peribacteria bacterium | reverse complement strand
AATAATATTATATTAATAGCAAATGTGAAAAGCAAAAAACATAGCAGCAGGACTTATGATGACTTGAGCCATTTTAGGTGTCAATGTACAAGATGTTTTTTCACAAAACACAGAAAACAACAATAGTAAAGAAAAAATAGTACAAATACAAAATAGTACTTCCAAAAAATTAATTTGATTAGATCAATATCATTATCAAAAAATGCTTAATATAGACATATCGCTCCTCTCTCCAGATGCTATTAAAAAAGTAATGCTTGAGGGAATTAATGAAATAAGAAAAGAACATAATTTACCAACATTAAAATACAATATTACTTTAGATAGTATCGCTTGAGGATTTTCTAAAGAAAAAATAAATACAAATCGACGAGAAGATAAGTTTTGTCATTTTGATAATAAAAAAAGGTGACCCTATGAAAGAATTTTAGAAAGTAAACTAAAAGACAAATTAATTTTGACAAAAGAAAATTTAGAAACAAAATGAGTAGAAGAAAACCTATCAACAGCAAATAGCAATATAAAAAAAATACTAGAATCTTTAATGAACAGCAAAAATCACAAAAACGCAATACTTTCAAAACATATAAATTCTATAGGGATAGCCTATAATAAAGAAGCAAATATTGTAGTTCAATTGTTTGCAAACATAAAAAAGTAATAAAATATTATTCTTTTATATAAGATAATCTTGTTTTAAAACCTATATTTCTTTCACCAAAAACATAATTAGGCTTTATATCGTATTTTCAATTAATAATTGATTTAAAAACTCTATCATTTTGTATAGCATTAGACAAAAATGATAAAAACCTATTTTTTATCAAAAGCTCTTGTGCATCTTGTTGAATACTTTTATCTGACCTATTAGTTGCAAAATCAGAAACATCAACCGTTTTCATAAAAGTATTTAACAAACCATTAAATTTTTCTAAATATATAGACTCTTTTTGTTTCCACTCATCTACAGACTTATTATATTTCTCACGAGAATCATAAGTCCATCTATCTGGTTTTTTTGGAAAACTAATTTTAGATCTAATTAATTTATCAAACTGTGTTTTGTAGTTTTCATTTTCACTTATATATTCTTCAGGATTAGTAAATATAGTTTTATCTGCACCAATAATTACATCTATTGGTATTGGTCTAAGCTTTGTATTTTTTTCTGCTCTTAATAAGCTATTAAAAAAGTATTTCGTATCAAATTTTTCTTCTTGAGAAAGTCCATATTTTCAAAGATCTTTTCAAAAATCCAAACCATTGTCGTATATAGAACCAGAAGCTGTAATTTCTTCTGGTGGACCTGAAGTTATTTCTCAATTTTTCAAATATAAATTAAAATTAATTTCATCATATCATCATTCTCAATATTTTTTTGATTCTGTGTTTACTGACATATTCCATCAAGAATATTTTTTAGGAATAATTAATTTATCGTCCAAAACTTTTATATCAGAAACATCAGTATTATTTTTCATAACAAATCAATTTTCTGTATATTCTCATCAAATAATGATTTTTTTATTATTTTTTTCTAAAACAAAACTTATACTTCATCATCAAATTCAATCTTTTACATCAATTCATTCGGGCTTTATTGATATTTCCATATCGCTAGATAACGGTCAAAAACTTATATAATTTTTTTGCTTATTTTTGTTTTTAGAATAAAACCACTCTCATCTTCATAAAGAAGGTTCTCATCATATTCAAGAAGTGCCCGTTAAATCTCATGTAGCTATAGATCTTGAATTGGGCATTGGAGGGACAAGGTCTCAACTTTTAAAGAAAGCAGTAAAAACATCTAAGGCCTGATCTTTTCTTCTCCACATCAAATTATTACTAAAAGATTTTACAACTCCAAATGGCAAATCTTTAGATCAAACGGTAATTCACTTAAGAAGCTTTTTATTAACCTCTTCATAAGTTCAAAAATACTCCCAATATCAAGAAGAGTTTTCAAAACCTACCTTTTTATCTTTTAAATCATCAGGAATCTTCTGAACAGAAACAATTTTGTGTGCTAAATAAAATTTTTGAAAATCAGACAAATTATATATTTTTTTCATATCTATATTGTCTTCGTTGGGAAAGACTTCTTTTAATATGTTTTTTATAGCTTTATTAGGATAAATCGTCCTATTACCAACATCAATTGGATCAAAATTAAGTCATAGTCACAAATCATCTAACGCTTTATCAAAAACAGTTCCTAGAGATTCAGTAGTTTTAGAAAAATCTACATCTTCAGGTTCTTCAACTAAATCCAATTGTCAATCAATTTCTTTTTCTATTTCTTCTACAGAACTAATCTGTTTTTGTTGTTCTATTGTCATAATAATTAATTAATTAATAAATAATTTTTATATTTGATCCAAAAGACTATCAGGATCTTCTTGAACTCTTTCTTTTCTCTCCTCTTCTCTTAATTTATCCAAATATTTAGCAGTACTATCAAACTTATGTAAATCATTCTCTACATTTTTTTGTTTTATTTTTTCTATAGACATTTCAAAATCTTTATAAATGTTTTCTAATAAAACTTCAGACACCTTATCTTGTTTTTCCATAAAATCAAAAATCATCAAAGCTTGTTTGTTTCATCTATCTTTTAAATTAATAATTATATTCATAGATATATGATACTTTTCTTCATAAGACAATGCTTGAAATTTTTTTAGTTTATTCTTTAACATTTTTTTATTTCACAAAATATAAACTTTTACTAACTAAATTATAAACAAAAAATTTATAATATAAAAAAAATGCCAAATCAAAACAACACACGACTTGACAAAACCAAAAAAAACAAAATTTAATCTTTTTTTAATCATTTAAGACCACACGGCACTTTTTTAATCACAAACAAATAGAAATTCACACCAAAAAAGACCAAAGCCATCATCACAAAGATTATTATTTTATTTAACCTATTTGCAGATTGCATAAGCATCAAAATCATCATTACAAAAGACCATATCCACACAAAAGCCCTCACCTCTGATCTAGTCCATTTAAGCCCCAAAAGTCTATGATGTATGTGCGTATAATCTCATTTCATAGGATTTTTTTTCATTATCAAAATCCTATATACTCAAACCCATACAGCATCAAAAATCACCAAAGAAAGTGCAACTACCAATGTTCATATTTTTGCTCATCCTACTACAGACAAATAAGCTAAACTAAAACCAAAAAACATAATCCCAACATCTCTCAAAAGTCACAAAGGCTTGTATTCAAATATAGTAGAAATCAAGCTTACAAAAAACAATACAAGTGACAAATTGGAAACCATTACAAGCACATCCCAATTGTTAAATTCAGTATAGTATCTCATTACTACAAATTTTATCAAAAGAAATATTGTAAGAAATCATATTGCACTTACTCCACTAGCTTGTCCATTGATACCGTCTATCCGGTTGATAGCATTGATACAAAGCATAGCCCATATCACAAAAAATATTACAAAAATATACTGCGGTATTTGCCAAACAAAATCTCAAATTAATAATTCTTGTCATATTCCAATTCATCAAATATACACAGCTAATATTGCTCATCATATATGTGCCAACAATCTTACTATCTGCGGTATTCTAAATTTTATCCTCCCCATATAACCCAATTCTTCTACCAACTCTACCAAAAAAATAGGCAATACTCACAAAATTAATCACAAAAAAATATTGTCTCCAAATATTTGTGGAAAAAAGAACCATATTGCCAACAAAAAACTTATATAAGCAAACACTCACATCAAAGTCGGTACTGGTCATCTCACTCATTTTAAATCTGCTCCAGGTCTATCCAATATCCCAAATTTTTTAAACAAAAAATGTCACACAGCAAAAATAACAAAGATAAACACAAACAACAAAATATAAGTCATTAGTTCTATTGAGAATAATAAAAAAAAATCAATATCAGAATAAACAATAACTCATTTTTTGCAAACAAAAAAACTCCGATAAATATATCAGAGTTTTTGTTTTTTTTCTTTCAACAAATAACAAATTTAGATTTGGTAGTAAGCAAAGACTGAAGCTAAAATCATTAATACATAATAAATATATGCAAAAGTATTTTTAACTTTCTTGTTAGCTGTAAACGCAAACGCAAACGCACCCGCAACGGCAACGGCAAACGCAAGCGCAACGGCAAACGCAAACGCAAACACATTATAAGATTTTTGGAACAAAATCATTGCGATAATTCCAAATAATACAATCAAAAACCACCAAGAGAACACTCTATCTTGTTGTCTTTGATAAGGTTCAACATACAAAACTTTGTTTCCATCGAGATAAAAATATTCATAATAATCTTTTGGTATATAAAACAAAATAAATTTGTCATATATACCTTTTGCAGGACCAACAAATCTTTCCAATTCTCTATCTTTCAAAAGAATAGAAATTTCACTTTCTGTTAAACTTGGAATGTTTTCTCCAAAAAACAACTCAATTTGTTTTAAGTTTTTTTGATTAACTTCAGACACAACATTTGTATCTTGATCTACAAGAAACGTTCTTTTGTTTTGTGAAAGAACTATGCTCGATATGAGCAACATAATAATTAACAATAAATTTTTCATACTTTTTTATTTTTTATTAGACATTTTGTTTTTTTATTTCTAATTTTAAATTTATATATTAAGTACTAAATGTCAATAGACGTTTATTTCTTGAAAACTAAATTTATTTCTACATAATATAAACAATAATAGAATTTAAACTATAAAAAGTTGTAATAATGGACAATCTAAACTCATTAAAAAATGAAAAAAAAGAACTCAAAGTGTTTTTAGCAGACATTGCTCCCAAAACACTATCAAAAGAAATATTGTGAGACAGAATGGCAGAACTAGAAAACCTAGTTAATACTTTTTGAGGTTTGGTAATTTTGACTAAACTTCAAAGAAAAGACCAACCAGATTTAAAAACATATATATGAAAGTGAAAATTAGAAGAAATCATAGAAGAAATGATTAGGGTTTGAGCAAATCTTTTGATAATTGGAAATGTATTAAAACCCTCTCAACTTTTTAAAATAAATGAAAAACTTCGTCAAGCAAGCGAAGAAGCTGGACTAAAAGAACCTATCAAAGCGCGAGACAGAATAGATCTTATTTTAAAAATATTTGATAAACATGCAAACAGTGTAGAAGCAAGATTACAAATTGAATTAGCTGCTATCAAACACATGTGACCCAGAATTTTTGGTATGGGAATGGAACTTAGTAGACAAGGATGAAGTAGTGGTAGTGGATGATGAGCTACTAGATGAATTTGAGAAACCAACACAGAAAGGATGAAAAGACATCTCAAAGATAAACAAGCAAAAATAAGAGAAAAACTAAAAGAATTTGAAAAAATGAGAAACTTACATAGACAAAGTAGACTAAAAAAATGATTACCAATCATATGAATAGTAGGTTATACGAATGCTGGTAAATCATCATTATTAAATATATTAACAAAAAAGTGAGTCCTAGCTCAAAACAAACTCTTTGCTACACTTTGAACAAACGTAGGAAAAATGTTTGTTTTTACAAAACCAGAAAAATGAATATGACAAGAAATATTGTTAAATGATACTATATGATTTATTCGTGATCTTCCTCCAAAATTAATAGATGCTTTTTCAAGCACACTGGAAGATAGTATAGAAAGTAAGTTTTTGCTACACATCATAGATGCATCAGATCCCTTCGTACAAGAAAGAATAAATGTAGTAAATGAAATACTAGACGACATATGAGCAAATCAACCTAGAATTATGGTATTCAACAAAATTGATTTAATAAATAAAGATAAACTTAAAAAAATAAAACAAAACTACAAAGAATTCAATCCAGTGTTTATTTCTATACACAAAGAAATTTGAATAGAAGATCTAAAAGAAAAAATAACTAATTTTCTATAAAAAAAGATAAAAAACAATAATTCAAAATAACATTGTTTTATATAAATAACTATCAATATTGCTATAATAGATAAATGTTTTATCTTTTAAAAATTTTTATATATTAAAAAATAAATGGCTATTAAATAAAAATAGCCATTTTTATAAAAACTAATTTAATTTTTTATATTTTCTATTTATTTTCTTCTTTGGAAGAATTATTTTGTTTGTTAACTCTCCATCCAATAAACAAAAAACATCACTTCGATTTCTAAGCGTTTTATGACTTTTTGTTTTCCAAGAAACCCAATATATTACATTTAATTCTATTGGAACATTTAAAAAATCATAAAGAATTAAATCATGAAACATCAAAACAGGTTTGTTTTCTTTTATTCTAATTTTAAACTTCGAAAACTTAAATAGTTTAATTTTTTTAAACTCTTTTGATGAAACATCATGTCCACCATTACAAACAAATATATGTAAGTTGGTGGTGTGTGATTTAATTCTAATTTGTTTTTTTCCATTTGTATTAATTTTAGCCTGGAAAATAGCTGATTCAACAACATTTGAAACAATGTTTGACAAACAATTTTTGTTTTGTTTCAAATCTTCAATCAAAGAAACAATAGCTAAGTCTTTCATAAATTTTATTTTGGTTTAACTTTTTATTAACTAATTATTTAATAATAATAAATTTATAAAAATCAACAATTAGTTAAGTCAAAATATTAATATAAAAACACTTTAGTGTTGATTCAAAAACAAAAAGATATATACATAATAAATAATAATAAAAACAAAAAATATGAATAAAGAAAAACTAAATTCAAGAAACTGGATTCTTTTACAACACCAAACAAAACATTACATTGGTATTATTATAGAGGTAAACATGTCTTTTATAACCATAATAAGTTATAGAGATGAAGTTAAATCATTTAAAAGAAAGGAAATAAAAATAATTAATTACAAACCAAATCTTCGTATAATACCAATAAAACAAATAATAAAAGAAAATCCAGCGGCCAACCAACAAACAACAAAAATTATTGAAACAATTAAAAAACAAAAAAATTATGATTTAATTTTGACAAACAATCTGAGATTTACAAAAAAAAACAAAAAACAACAAATCAACAAAATCCAAAAAACAACATTATGGAAAAAATTATACAATTGGATTGATGAACCCCAAAAAAAGTCAAAATTAGCTCCAATTTTATTTTTTAAACATCAGGATTTAGAATTTGTTGTAGTTGTAACAAAACTTGGAAAAGTAAAATTTTTAAACAAAAACTTCCAAGAAATAATGAAATTTTCAAACAAAAACTTAAATATTTTGTTAAAAAAATTTCAAAAAGAAAATGAAAAAAAAACAACACGGACTAAAAGATGCTTTTGGTCCACTAGGAATAGACGAAACATTCCTAGAAAGTATTAAAAAAGAGGCGTAATAAACAGCCTCTTTATTTTTTTTATATTTTTTTATGGAGTAATCCTATTATGATATCTTGGAAATGGTATTGCTTCCCTAATGTGTTGTAATCCACAAATCCACATCACCAATCTTTCCAAACCAAACCCAAATCCAGATGTAGTAACTCATCCATATTTTCTTATGTCCAAATACCACTGATAATCTTTTAATTCATATCCATGATCAATTATTTTTTGTTTCAATGTTTCGTAATCTCATATCCTCTCAGAACCTCATATAACTTCACCATATCATTCTGGAGCCAACAAATCTGCACATTTAGCAGTACCAGGATATTTAGGATCTTCTGGCATATAAAAAGCCTTTATATCCAAAGGAAAGTTTGTAACAAAAATTGGTTTTTCATATTTATTTGTCAAAAGTGTTTCATCATCTGCTCACAAATCTTCTCCATCTTTTATATCAGAACCCATTTCTTGCAATTCTTTAATAACATCTGCATGTGTTTTGCGTAAAAAAGGTTTTTCCACTTTTTCCAATTTTTGTATATCTCTACCTATTATTTCCAGCTCTTTTCTTTTGTTTTTTAAAACTTGTTGAATAATGAAATATATCAAATCTTCTTGAATTTCCAAATTTTTGTCATTATCACAAAATGCCATTTCAGCATCCATCATCCATAACTCATTCAAATGTCTTCTTGTTTTACTTCTTTCTGCTCTAAACACAGGACCAAAATCATATACATTTCTATGTCATGCAATTGCTGCTTCTATATACATTTGACCAGTTTGATTTAAATACATTTTTTCTCCATTTGTGTGTTCTGTCTCATACAAAGAAGTACTATCTTCTGCACAAGTAGATGTAAAAATAGGAGAATCTATTTTTGTAAAATTATTCTGTTTCATCCAATCATATGTAGAATGAATTATTTCATCTCTAATTCTTTGTATAGCTCGTTGTGATTTAGATCTAAGATACAAATGTCTATTGTCAAACAAAAACTCTACACCATGTTCTTTTTGTCACAAAGGATATTCTTTTGACAAACTAACAATTTCAAAACTTTTAGTTTGAAGTTCATATTCATCTTTTTTTGGATGTTTACTTATTTCTCCATTTATTTTGATTGCAGACTCTATACCACAATTTTTTAATTTATCAAAATTATCTTCTCAAATTACCTTTTCCTCAACAATACATTGTAAAAATCATGTACCATCTCTTAATTCTACAAAACCAATTCTACCTGAAAACCTAATGTGTACAATCCATCAAGAAAATTCAACAGCTTTTCAAACAAAAGTTGAATCAATCATTTTAATTAAATCCATTTTTTTAATAAAAAAAATAAATGTTTCTTTTTTAATTATTTTTTCTACCTTTCTTAATATAAATACTAATATACTAATGTATTTCAAATATAAATTGCAAAAAATACCAATATAATTATAAAAAAATATAAATATTTAAAAAAAACCTAAAAAATGATTAAACAAAATTTTAAAAAATTTCTAATATCTTTATTTAGTACTACTCTGTTTGCAACTCTAGTATTTTTTTTAATAAAGTTTTATGATAATTCTTGAAACACAACTATACGAATACAACAAAATATATATTACATTATTTTTTTGTTTATATCAATTATTTTGTCTCTTACCTTGTTTTCAAACAACGATAAAAAATGAAATCTAATAATTGCTCTTTTAATATTAATAAATTTTTTGTATATAGTTTTTATTTTTTCAATATGAAATATATGACTAACAAATAATCAGTGATATATACTAATATGACTTTTAATTCTCGCTTTTATATGAATTTATATAAAAAATCGAATATGAAAAACAATAACAACACTTTCCATAATATGATTAATTTGAATTCTTTTTTTTGCATTTATTCCTCTTTATCAAAATTGACCAAATATAGAATGATTCAACAAATCTTTTAATACAAAACTACTAACACAATCTAAAGTAAACCTAAATTTGTCAAAAGTTTTTGTAGAAATGAACAAAAAAAAATATCCAATAAAAAATAAAATATCATCATTTGATATAAAAATAAACAATTCTTGATCTCAACTTTTGTTTAAATCAAATAAAAAATACAAAAATACCTTTGCTTATATTATTTTTCCACAAAAAGAATTTATACAAATATATCCTCAATCAGCCATAAATATAAACAAAAATAATCAAATAGAAATTATAACATGAATAGTAAAGTATTATCCTCAAGAAAATAAAAACTTTTCTTTTACTTGAACAATAATTCCGTCTTTATTAGTAAATGAAGAATCTATAAAAAATATAAACTTATATTATGAAAACTTATTAAAAGAATATATATTAAAACAAACCGAAACAAAACAACTAATACAAAACGAAAATTTATTTAAAATATCCGAATTTATTATAAAAAATCTTTCAAAATTAATGCCAAATTATTTTGAAAAAAATCTAAAAAATTTAAATGAATATAAACAATATTTAGATATAAATTATCAAGAAAATTACAAAACCTGATTTGACAATAAAAAAATTCAAAAAAATTTTCTTAAAAATCTAAAAGATGGATTAAATTCTACAAAAACAATAAAATAAGACACTAAAACTTCCAAAAGAAGTTTAACGTAGTTTTATATATTTATCCCACCTAATTGTTGCGGTGGCATATAAATATTTAATTATTTAAAAATTCCTATATATTAAATTAAAAATCAAGGTTTAGTTGTTCTCCTTTAAAATAATTTTTCTTTTTTATATTTTCATCTTTATTTTTATAATTTTGTTCCTTATTATTAGGCTTTTCTTCAAAATTTGATCATGGTGCTACAACATCACCAACTTCGTTTATTTCCATATAACGTCTTTCCCAAGGATTTATTTGATTTTCTTTAGAAACAAATGTTTTAACAATATTTTGTTTTGTTTTATTTTGAATATTTTTTCCAGATTCTGTATTTTCAAATAAATTATTTAAAAGTCAGTTATTATAATCTTTCAAAAAATATCTAAACTTTCAAAACAAAGACATAAGAGGAACAAATGTCGTTTTTTTATTCATATATAATTGTCATTTTTTTTTCTTTAATTTTGACGAAACTTCCAAATTAAAAGATCACTTAAAATCTTCTCAATTATCAACTCTTTCAAAACCACTTAAAAAAAGTTCTAAAATATTTTTTTTACCATATCTTTTTGATAATTTTTCCCAATTATTTTTAAATTTTTCATTTTTATCCTGAGATAAATATTTTTCCCAATATTTTTTTATTTTTTTATCCATATTTCTTATAATAAAATTATAAACTGTATCATATTATAACAATTTGTTTTTGTTTTGTCAACTTTTTAAGTTTCAACATTTTTTCTACTTTTCCACAAAAATATTATATATACTTTTTAGACAAAAATTGCCAGTTTTTGACATTTCAACAAATGTTTTACACAAAAGCTTCTTGACAATAAATTAATTAAAAACTATCAAAATTGTTTTCAACATTTTTTAGTACATAAAGATATTATAATTATTATTAATTT
>CAZCTB010000028.1:0-3401 GCA_964501605.1 uncultured Candidatus Peribacteria bacterium | reverse complement strand
TATTTAGTTTGTTTGGAAATGAAGTGTGCTCGGAGCGGAGCGATTTTGTTCAACTAGCTTTTGTGCGTATGTTCTATTTGCTACAATATTTGTATACAAATGCGAAGTTGTCTTGCACAAAAGTCTAGTTGATTACTGCATATCAAATTATTAAAGATTTGTTTTTGAAATGCAATAATTGGTTTTGATTTTCTTTTTGTATGCTAGTTTTGAGATATAGTATATTTTATTACTTTTAAATAAAATTAAAGATTGAATTTTTTGACTATAAAAGTATATAATTGTCTTAGTTTATTTATTTTTTTATTATTTCAAAAATATGGCAGATTGGAAAGATTTAGCAGATTTGATGTTCCCGACAGTTAAGGAAACAATAAGTGATTTAGAACAAAAATACCCTGAAAGAGAAAATAAAATATGTAGTAGATTTGCTCCAAGTCCTACTGGATTTTTGCATATATGATGAGTGTTTGCAGCTTTTGCAGCATGGAGATTTGTGCAAGAAAAAGATGGTACTTTTATATTGAGAATAGAAGATACAGATCAGAAGAGGAAAGTGGATGGAGCATTGGAATCACTTTTGGAATCAATGAAAATGTTTGGGATTTCTATTAATGAATGACCACATTTAATGGATAATTGAGAATTGAAAATTGAGAATAAAGGTGAATATGGTCCATATATCCAGTCTGAAAGAAAAAATTTATATCATGTTTTTGTCAAAGAATTGATAATTAAATGATTAGCATATCCTTGTTGGATGTCCAATGAAGAGATAGAACAAATTAGAGAACAGCAACAAAAAGCAAAAATAATGCCATGAATTTATGGTAATTACTCAATTTATAGAAATAAATCTGTAGGTGAATTGATAGAAAAGGTAAAAGAAGATTCTAATTATATTATTAGACTTAGATCACATGCAAACACACAAAAAAAGATAGTATTTGAGGATGTTTTGAGATGAAAAGTAAATATGTGAGATAATTATAATGATACTGTATTGATAAAATCTGATGGTTTGCCAACATATCATTTGGCTCATATTGTAGATGATTATTTGATGAGAGTTTCTCATATTATCAGAGCAGAGGAGCGATTGACTTCTGTTCCATTGCATTTACAACTTTTTGAAGCTTTTGAATTACCTGCTCCAAAATATTGTCATCTTTCACAACTTTTGAAAAATGATGAAGAGACTGGTAAAAAAAGAAAACTTTCAAAAAGAAAAGATCCAGAAGCTGATGTAAAATATTTTTTTGAGAATGGTTATGCTGTGCAATGAATATTGGATTATCTTTACACTATTATGGATTCTGGTTTTGAAGAGTGGCAAAAAGTAAATACAGACAAAACATTATTGGATCGTGATTTTGTTTTGGAAAATATGAACAAATCTGGAGCATTATTTGACTTAACAAAAATGGAAAGTGTAAATAATGAATATTTATCTAGAATTTCTACAGATCAATTATTTAAAGAAAGTTTGGAGTGGGCTCAAAAATATAATGTGGAATTAGCAGATTTGATGAAAGAAGATATTGATTATACAAAAGCAGCTTTGGATATAGAAAGACATACTGAAAAAGATCCAAAAAGGTTTTATACTTTTAAAGATGTAGATACACAATTGAGGTTTTTCTATGATTCAGAACGAGAAAAATTAATTGATAATGTAAAAGTAAAAATGAATAATTGAGATGAAGAATTTAAGAAATTAGTAGACTTGGATATGGATATTGTTTCCAAATTTATGGATGAATATTTGGATGTTTTAGATTTAAATATGACAGTAGAGGATTGGTTTGCTCAACTAAAAGAAATAGGAAAAAAATACTGATTTGCTTGAAATAATAAAGAATTTAAAGAGTGATGATATATATGAAAAGTTTGAGAATTAGCAATGGTTGTTAGAGTTTGATTATGTGCATCTATGAGGACTCCAGACCTATTTTCTGTGATGAAAGTTATGGGAAGGGAAAGAGTAGATAAAAGGATGAGAAAATTTGTTAATTGATAATTGATAGTTGATAAATGTCTGTCATTTCGTTGCATTCCACTTTATTCTGACTAAGTAGCAGGACTGTGTGGACTGTTTTAACTTGCAAAAAATATCTTTTAAATATTTAAAGAGATTTTTTAATTCATGTTTTTGTCGGCAGGTATGTAGGTTGAAATGATAATGTGGAATTCCTAAACTTTGCTTTAAATGAAAATGTAGAAAATATTATTTTTTAATTATTTTTGATATTATATTATACAATCGAACAATTAAAAATGCTCCACAGAATCAATCTATAATTGCTCGTCCAAGTCATATTAGTATTCAAACAAAAGATATCGAATATCAAATATAAAAAAGTCATAAAAATTCTACTAGCATTTGGTATTGTGACCAAAAATTTCCAAATATTCATAGTATTACTATTCATAGTCATCGTATGATAGCAAAAGATATACCTGCAGAAATTGGATTTGGATTATGATGTTTCATATATTTTTTCATATTTTTTTGAAAAATATAAATATTATAACTTATGCATAAGAAATTTTATTTATTTTTCAACAAAAAAAAGCTATTGGAATACCAATAGCTCTTCTGGAGAGCTTCGGTTTTGGTTTTATATAACCAATTTAAATAATTTCTAGATATTAATTTTTTAGAAACTGTTTAGATTGGAAATATAAGTAATCCGAAGCTCTCCGTTTGGGTTCTATCCGACCTTGTTTGGTAACTGATCTGGATAGTTTTTAAGAGGAATACCTCTAACACTATAACCCATTAGAAGGTTTGTCGATCTGAAAACAGATCGTGTGTAGTAGAGCCTTGCTATAAGTTACTGTGTTGTTATAATTATAACTGTAAAATAATTAAAACCAAAAAATACGCCCATATATTTTATTTTTATAGCCATTTTTATTTTTTTGTGATATAATAAAAAAACCACCCTTAATTAAGGATGGTAAATAGAAATTCTATAAAAATTTTGATTATTATCAAAGCTAAAACTCCTGTGATATAATTAAAGCCATTTCTTTTAGCATTATATCTTTCAATAGTTGAGTCTTGATAAAATTTAAGTTTTTTGTGTTTGTTTAATTCTTTAATTCCAAAATAACTTAATATTATTATTATAAAATCAAGAATTATTAACGGCAATAGGTTTTTAAATTCAAGATCTAAATAACTTTGTGTTACAAAAGTATTTAAGATACTTGTTGGTAAGGCCAAAAGTAATAAAAACGACTTTTGTGCAAAAAAAAATTTTTTCTTTTTTTTCTTTTTTTTCATATTTTTATTTTTTTGTCCTAAATTTAAATTTGAAAACCGACAGTAAGAGAGTATTATAAGGTAAGGACTTTATATACTCAATAATGAAATATGTGACACTTGACCATAG
>CAZCTB010000027.1:0-22989 GCA_964501605.1 uncultured Candidatus Peribacteria bacterium | reverse complement strand
AATAAAGCAAGTCTAACAGATCATTTAAGTCATCATAATTGACTAGTTACATTGTCTTTTATATTTTCTCAATCTTCCTTGTTGTCTTTATCAGACTCTTTTTGATTACCAAGATAAAGATCTATATACTCATTAATCTTTTTTTGTCAGCCAAATGGAGAATCGATTTTTTTATCAATTCATAAAGAACCAAGAAAATTATTGATTGTTCCAAATAATCATTCTTCTTCTTGTTTTTCTATGTATGTATCTATTACTTCTCTTTTTTCCACCATTTTTTACAAGTTATTTATATAATTTAAAAACTTTTTTTGATTACTTTCTGTAGTAAGTTTAGAATAATAATCTTTTACTTTAGATTTTTTTAATATTGTTATATTTTGTCATTTTACATTAACTATTTTTCAACTATTTCTTATTTTAAATTCTCATTTTCTATCTGGATTATCTTTGAGATAATGTCATTTGATCCAATTGATAATATTTGCGAAACGGAAAGCCTCCTTAATGTTGTTAAATTTAATATCTAATCCAGATATCTTTGCATATCATGTATCTATGGTAAATCATCTAACTTCTTTTTCTTCTCCAGGGAATATAGTAATATCTGTAGTAGTTCACCAACTTTGCAATTTGCCAGGAACTTCCACATCTGTTGCTTTTTCAGGATATGCTAAAAACTTTGGATTTCATCTTCTACCTGCCCAATCTACTTTCTCCATTGTAGATACAATATTAGTAGTCATGTCATCTATTTTTCTATAACTAGATTCTTCGGATTCAGAAATTTTTCTAATTTTTTGATCTTTAGTTTCTATCAAACTTGCATCTATATTTTTAAGTCATTCTTCCAGAGAAACTATTGATCCAGCACCAAGATGATATTTAATCCTCTCTTCCATAACCTTAGTAGATTTAGTACTTGACTCAGCATCTATTCGATAACTTTCTTGAACACCATTTTCATTCATCTTAACACCCCAATATCACATTTTACCATCTGTGATTCTTTCATCTTTAGGATCTACATTACATCAGATTCTTTTAATCTCTCAGTTTTCTGTAAACACTATAGTCTCAGATTCAAGTATTGATATAAGAATTTGTTTTGACATTCGCTCTCATTGTTTAAATTCCTCATCTTTTTCAGATTTCAACAATTCTTCTACTGTCTTACCAGTTTCTTCATCTGTAGTCTCTTTAATATAATGCAATAAGAAATACTTTTCATCATCTTCTAAATTAACGTTTTCTGGTATAAATAATTCATTATCAGATTCATTTATATCTATAATTTTAATATTAGACCAAGAAAATGCTTTGTTCATATTGTTTATATTTCACATTTTATCTCCCCAAGTAAATTGGGAAACAGTAGCCATAATTCATATATAAGTATCTTGAAAATAATTATAATATTCTTCCCATTTTTCTTCTAAAATACTCTGAGCTGACAAAGGACTAAGATACAACAATGATCATTCTATATCTTGTCGATCATACCACTTCTTTGATATTTGTCTTTCTATATCTACAGGAATATCTAAATCATCTCTTTGACTATTTGTGAGTTTTTTCCATCAAGATTGCAAAGACCTTATTTTTTCTAATCTATCATGTGCTATTCAAACTTTTTCTACTATAAGTTTTTCTTGTTCGCTAAGGTTTTCACGCAATGGAGATAATGCCTCGTAATCTATATCTACTTTTGTTTTGTCAAAATTTAGTGATTCATTGATATGATATCATGTAGATAAGGCTATGATTTGATTGTTTTCATATTTAAAAAGATAGTTTTCTATATCACCAATTTTTGCCTTTTTAGCTTCTATTACCATATTATATGGAATCTCTAGATATCATTCTCTACCTTGAGATTGATCTTTTACAAAATCTATAATTTTTTGTTCATATTTTTCTTTATTCTCTCTATATCATATCTCTCTTTCTATAATTTCCTTTGCTTTTGATTTAAATTCTGTAATAATTTTTTGATCAGCTGCTTCTATAGAAGAATCTAATCCTTCTGCCTTTCAAAAAAGAGCTTCTTGTCTCTTGGTCATAAACTCAGTCCATATTTCTCACTCAATTAGTCTATCATAAACTTCATCAGCAGACATATTTTCACTATCAATATTTTCTATATCAAATCTCACATCTAATCAAGCTATAATCATTGGTATAAACTGTCATGTACTTAGATAAGCAAATTTTTGTGTCCAATCTAAGTCCTGATTTACTCTCCATCAATTATCATAATAAAGTCATGTGGAATCTTGATTTGCTGCGCTATAAAAATCCATAATATCTTTGCTTGTATTGTCTCAATGATATCAGTGAAATTCTCTGGCCATAGAATATAATATATTTTGTCATGTACTATCTGATGCTTGATATTTTGCTTTTAATCTAGATTGAAAAACATCTTTGTTTGAAAAATAACTTAATACTTCTTGCTTGTCCCAAAGTGGTCTCTGATCTATAGAATCGAAATCTAACAAAATTTGTTCTATATATCTATAATCTATAACATCTGATTCTGAACTAATTCATACTCAAAGCCTTTCTTCAATTGGTCTTCACAATAATCGATATTCATTGTATTTCTCCAAAAAATCTAAATTAATTTCCATATTTTCTTTTTCTGTAGATACATATGTTCAATCTTTTATCCCTTCTTTTATAGTTGTTTTAGAAAGTTCAAATCAAGCAATAATTTCATAAAAATGTACTGGATTTTCTATAGACAATTTTTGTAATATATCAAACTTTTGAGGATATTCAGTCTGCAATTTTTCCTTGTATGCTGATTTGTATCATGCCACATCTAGTTGTTTGTAATTAGATATATAATCCTCTGAATTTTCTTGTTGTAGATGATAATAAACTTTTGAATCTGCCAAAACATTTTGGACAAAATTAATTCATTTACTTTTTTGAATCATATCTGCCATTTGAATATATTCTGGAGAATTTTTGTCTTTATTGATATATTTTTTGATATACTCCATCCTAATAGATACAATTTTTTCCATTTCTTCTCTTTGTTTTATATATTTTTCAAAACGATCCCCATCCTCTTCTCTAAGTTTTTTTTCGTATTCAGCCTCACTTTCTCCACTAAAATAATAATACTGCAACTCAGTATATCATCAATCAAGAATTTCTTCTTGATGTATCAAGGCTTCTCGTGCATCTTCCATAGTATTAATTTCAACACCAGATTCTTTTGCATCTTCTGCTAATTTTTCCTTCATTCTCTCATTCATATCTAGGCGATCTGATTCCAATAAGTTGACAATAGATTGTTTTATAGTTGTTCTTTCTTGTTGAATAAAATCATATCTATTTTGTCCATAGAAAGCTTTTTTATCATAATGTAACTCATCTAATAGTACTGATGTAGCAAAAGTTACTGCTCACACAATAAGTCATACAGCTACTCATATTGGACCTCACATTGCTCCACCTGCAGTACATGTTCATATAATAATTCATGCTTCTGCTACCAAAGATGCGACACCAACCATTAATTGTGTAGTAGCTTGATCACGTTTTACACTTCATCTAAGTTCATTTATTTTGGCTATAGCATCAGCTTCCTTCATACTCTCAAAATAAACAAAAACATCAAATCACATAGATATGACAGCTATCGCAGAAAGTCATTTAAGTCATTTTGACATTTTAGAAAGTTTTGTACCATACTTAGCAATGTGTGATATTCATTTAAACTCCTTTGGAGTTTTTGCAATTTTCAACATATCTACTAAATCATCAGAATATTTTACATCTGCTCCTTTCAAAAATTTTTTTATTTCATCACTCTTTCACAACATTTTTGTAATTTCTTCTGGCTCAAGTCTATCTAATGCTTTTAGTGCTTTTGGATCTATTTTTACTGTATTAAAATATTTATCTGGTATCTTTGAACCATATTTTTGATATGCAGCAAAAACATCATCAGTTATTCCATCAACTCAATCTAAAGACTCTTGAAAGTGTTTTATAGAATTGTTCAAATTGTTTTTCATAGCTCTATTGAGTTTTGGAGATTTGCTTCTTTCTTTCAAAAGATCAATAGAACCATTTATTGCTTTTTTTACTCTAAGTTTGTTTACTGAACTAACTGAAGTTTCTACCCCCTTGTTTAATCATGCTGCTTTATTTAAACGATTAATCGTTGTATAATATCAGGCAGCACCTACAGCTGCCGTAGCTCAACCAAAAACCTTTCAATTATTCTCATTTTGCCAAAATGATCATTCTTCTCAATTTTGATTTCAGTTTTCTGATTCTTTTTTATCTTGTATATCTCAATCATTTTCTTGATAAGAATCACTTGTTGAATCTTCTCAATTTATATCACCAACATTTTGATCCAACTCATCTAATTTTCAATTAATTACCAAATCTGATAATTCTTGTAATCTTCAATTAGTTTCTGCCTGTAATATTTTTTCTTGTTTATTTTTCAAGAAATCAAAAGTTTTGTTTGTGAGTTTTTCAAAAAGTTTTTTGTTCATAATTTTTGCACCAAGTATTTTACGCCAAAATCATAATTTTTCTAGTTCACCCAAACTATCAACTTCAATCTTATTTTTGGATTTCAAGACTTCTTCCATTTTTTTGGAAATTGGCAAAATCATAGCCTTTTCCAAAAAATTCAATTCTTTTTTGAAGTCTTTTATATATCTCTCTGCTATATCTCACTTGTATTTTTCTATGTTTGTCATTTGACAAATTTTTAAATTAAAAGAATTTCGCTAATTTTCAAATGTATTTTAATAATCTAATATTTTTCATGTGTTTCGATCATTTACCAACAACATCAAATGCTTCATCAAGATTACGAATAATATCATCTGAGTTCTTAAACAAAGTTTTTTTACTTTCTATAATAGTTCTGAAATCACTATAATCTCATTCTGATAAAGCTTTTTTTAGTTTTTCTCAATGAATATCGACATCTAACCATTTTTTTATATCCGGAAAATGATGTGCTCTGATATCATTTTCTGATAGTTTTATGAAAGTCTCTAAGTCATTATTTTTAAGACTTTTATTAAGTTTAAATTCGTTTAATTTTTGTATTTTGTTTTTCTTTCAGATTATTTTGACATTATCTTCAATAATATCTATCTCTTTTTTTATTATATTATCAAATTTAATTTTTAATCCAGGATCTAAATGCTCTAGACCATCTCAAATAGGTTTCAATAAATCATCTATTCAATCTATTGTAAAACTTGTCTTACCTATAGACCTAGAAATCTTTTTTAGTTGGAACCTATTTAAATTCTCTATTTTATTTAAAAACTTCTGATCAGTTATTAACTTTTCTAAATTGTCTAAATCATCCACTGTTTTCATGTTTTTCAATAAACGATTTATAGATGTTGAATATTTTGGATTTGCTTTAGATATTTCATCTACAGACTTTATTTTCTTTAAAACAGATTCATGAAAAATATATTTCTTTGATAAATTTTTATTTAAAAGTTTTTGTCTTATGCTAACATTGTCTGAGATCTCTTGTGACATAAACAATTTTCTTAGTTTTTTATTTCATCTATAATTCCATACTTGATCTATGTATTTTTCGGGCACATCAAACTCTTTCAATAATTCTTCAATATTGTCTACCTCTATACCAAATTCACTTCTTGATAACTTAAGAATTCTATCTTTATTCCTTATTTTTCAATTAAATAAATGATGTTTAAAATAAGATTTTTTATCTGCCAAACCATCTAAACTTTTTAATTTATTTTTAAATCAATAATAACTTAGGGTTGGTCTTCATGCAACTCGGGTAACTCAACGCCAAGTTCAACTTAAAACCTTTCATATTGCTTTACGAGGTTTTTTAATAATATATACTGTTCAACTGATCACAGAAATCGTAACACCGATATTTATCCAATCTCAAATAGTTCAATCTCATTTAAAAATATCTGAGAAGGATTTTGCTAATCACTCAAACATTTTCTTTATTGTATTAACAATTCTTCATACAACATCTGGATTATCTTCTCTAATTTGAGTCAAAGTATAAATAGCTAAATTAAGCTCTTTTTTGAAAGCCAAATATTCTGAAGACATCTTTTTTAGGTTTTCTAAGTCTTCTCTAGTAGCTGTACCACTTTCTATTTTTTCTCTAAATTCTCTTAAAGTATTTGTATATTTATCTGCAAACTTATCTAATCAAGTTTCTTTTAAAAATGTAGCCTTATTTGAATCATCCATATTACAAGCGTAACTTATTCGTTCAATATTTTCTTGTAAAAATCCTGTTCAAGATTCATCTATCATATCATCTCTCAAATCATCACAAGTATCTAGTAAGTCTTTTTTTGTTCTATTATTAAGTCATGAATCTATTTCTTCAATTCAAATATCTATTATAGTTTTTTTAGAATCCTCATCATATTTTAATATATCATCATTTTCTTCATCCAAAGGTCATATAATCTCTTCTTGAAGTAAAATAGACATATCTCAATTTAATAATCAATTGGATTGTAAAATGTCTCATACTCACAAAAGATTTGATGACATAAAAGATGAATAAGTTGAATTATCTTTTATTTCTTTTTCAAATCGTTCTTTATCTCCTAAAGCATTTTGTATTATTTCTATCTGTTTTTCTTTATTGTCTGGTCGATAATCTCCATCATATCACCTAGCTTTTATTGCTTTTTCTGCAATTTTATATTCAATAGAAGTTTTCCTGTCATTGGTATAAGTCAAAACTTTTGTATATTGTCTAAAAAAGAAATTTAATTCTTTTTGACGTTCTTCTTCATCTGAACTTAACCAATCTTGAATACGTTCTCATAAACTTCATGTACCAAATGCTTGAAAAGATTGAAGCTTGGTAGCAAAAGGTCACAAAAATTTTTCTAACTTAGGTTTGCTCCAAGATTTTATTGTGTTTTTTAATTCTTTATAATTTTTGCTAAACAAATATTTGTTTAGATCTCATTCTCACAAAAATTTTGAAATATTTTTAGAGTCTTTGTCTATACAAAAAGGTACAACTCATGCTAACCTTTCTGGTGTTTCTCATTCTTTAAGTTTAACATCTTCTGAAATTTTTCATAAATAATTACTATCGACATATCAAAGATCTGACTCTTTTTGCCATATATTATCATAAAAAGAATTAGTAGACTCTCAAAACTTTTCATACTTAAGTCTATGTTCTTCAGAAAGTTCCTCATAATCACTTACTTGATCTACTGAAGTATCTGTTTTGTCTACTGTATTTGAAAATTTATCCATTAGCCACTTAATACCAAAAAATCAAGCAACTCATATTCAAGCCCACTTTAATACCTTTCATACTCATCTATTCCAAAATCACTTTTTTTCAGAACTATTTCATCCTTCTTTCTTTTCTTTTCATATAAACAATCTTCATATTCATTTAATTATCTTTGATCAAAGCCATATAGCTCATACTCAACCAGCTACACGTGCTATATTTTTTCATGTGTGGTTTTTTCGCTCTTCTTTACTTCACAGTCATTCAACCTGCCTTCATAGCCACTTCTTTTTATTTTTTTCTGTTTCATTTTCTGATGGTACCGTTTCTGTTTCATTTTCTCAATTATCTACTACTTCATTTTGTAAGTCTTCTAATTCCTTTTGAAATTTTGTCTCAAAATTAGAACTTAGACTTTCAAAATCAGTTTGTAAATCATCTATTTCTGCTATCAAATCTTCTTCTTGTGCATTAGATCTAAGAGAGTCTAAATCTGTTTTGATTTTAAAAATTATAGATTCTAGCTCTTTGGCTTTATACATTTTTTGTTCTGGAGAAAGTTCATTAGATTCTTCAATCTGAGTTTTTGCATCCTCTACTCTAGTTCTAATTTGTTCAATATTGCTTGGCATGTTGATTTTTTATTTTTTAAAAATTTGCCTTATTTAAATAATACATATAGAGGTTTTTTAATACAAAAAATGATACTTATATATACAAGTACCATTTGACATATTCACGTATTATGTCTTGATAATAAATACATAATAAAATAGTAGAATTCTTCCCTTTTGAAGGGAAGTTGCTCTACCCCGCAGTATTGCGGGGTTAGATGGGTTTTTATTCAATAAGGCTAATTTGATATTTCAAATCTTCAAAAACTCATTCTAAATCATTAAGAACTTGGTTGTCTGTATACCTAATTACCTTCAATCATAATGATTTTAAACAATCTTCCCTTTTTATATCTGATTCGTATTTATAATTGTGTGTTTCTCAATCTATCTCTACTACTAATCACAAACTAGCACAATAAAAATCTACTATGTAATTTCAAATAAGCTTCTGTCTTAGAAATCTATATCAAAGATTTTTATTTTTCAAAATCATATTCCAGACTAAAGATTCGGATTTGGTTTGATTTGATCTATTCTCTCTAGAATAAGTTTTATTATTTGGATTATATTTATATCATTTTCGAGACAAAACATAGTCTATTACAGCTTAAAACCCACCATCCTAAAGGATACCTCCTCCCTTAAAAAGGGAGGTATTAAAATATATTATTATCTACCTACTTATATCGCTTAAAACCTCAAAAAACCTTTTAAAATCTTCTTTATCTGTGTAAATATATGCACTAGCTCTACAAGTACCAGGTATTTGTATATTTTTGTGTAGTGGATAAGCACAATGACCACCACAGCGAATAGCTATGTTATGTTCTGCAAATTGTTCTCAAATCATATTAAAATTTGGATGATCTGGTATAAAAAATGAAAATACTGCTACTCTATCCTTAGTTTTTGGTCAAATTAATTTAACTTTGTCTGATAATTCTTCAAATTTTGGTAATGCATAATCTACTAATTCTTGTTCATGTTTTCGTACGGTATCCACTCAACCGATTGCTTTTATATATTCCAATGATTTTAATAAACTTATAGCTCATATAATATTTGGAGTACCTGCTTCAAATTTTGAAGAATTTCTTGGTAAAGAATGTCATGAAACATCTACATCTTTGATGGCTCCTCCACCAGATATCATTGGATTTAAATTTCTAATCCAATCTCTTTTTAAATAAACAACTCAAATACCAGTATAAGCCATCACCTTATGTCCTGTAAAAATGAAACAATCACATCACAAATCTTGGACATCAATTTTAAAGTTTGGAAAAGATTGAGATCAATCTATCATAAAAAATGTATCTTCTCTGAGAAATGATTTTACTTTTTTCATATCATAAATTTTTCCAGTTACATTTGATACGTGTCATATAGAAACTACTTTTACAGTATCATCGTACTTTTGGGCAAAATCTTCTCGATCTATTTCATAATTTTGATCTATTTTAATAAATTTAATATTGAAACCATACTCTTCTACTAGTATTTGTCGAGGAACTACGTTAGCATGATGTTCTCGTATCCCAATCAAAATAGAATCTCATTTTTTTAAAAATTTTGAATTAACCAATGATTGTGCAATCAAGTTAAATCAATATGTAGAATTGTGTGTATATATTATTTCTCAAGCTTTACAGTTTAAAAATTCTCAAACCAAATCTTTAGATTTGTCATACAACTCTTCAGATTTTTCAGAAATATCATAAGATCATCTATGTATATTTGCATAAGAATTTGAAACAAATTCAGAAACTCCATCAATCACGTATTGTGGTTTTTGACTACTAGCTCATGTATCCAAGAAAACTAGACTTGGATTGTTTTGAAATATTGGAAAGTCTTTTTTGTAGTTCATGATTTTTATATTATTGATATAGAATTTATGTTATACGGTCATTCTGAGTTTTGCTAAAAATCTAGTGTTTTGATATTCTGTGTGAATGGATTCTTCACATTTGTTCAGAATGATGATTAGATATTTATGGATTGCTTCATTCTTCACGATGACAGTGTTAAATACTTTATTGTCTAACAATTATCTTATCTCATTCAAGTGAACCTAAATCTATAATTCTAAGTTTATTTGCTTCATCATAATATTTTTGCAATAAATTGTAATTTGTAATTTGTCAGGTAAGAGAATTTTTGTTATTCAAATAAACTCTTTTGTTTTCTCAAACAAATACAACTGTCATAGAAGATCATGGTAGATAAACCAATCTTTTGTATCATGGAAATCATTGGGCAATCATTTCCATATCATATATAAACTTTGGCTGTGGTATCTCAAAAAATATTCAATGTAAACTATCTATTCAACTAGTATACTGTGGTATTTCTACTGAAAAAACTCAATTTCAAATTTTGTTTCAACTAAAGATCTCAAAATTATATTTTCAAAGAACTCCAAATTTTCTATTTCATAATCTTACAATTATTTCTGGATCATAAAATTCTACTTTTACCGATGCTGTAAATTTTTGTGGTTGTATAATTTCTATATCTTTAACCAGTGGAAATTCAGATTTTATTTGTTCAACAATATTTGATTTTCTAAATTTTGAAACAACGAAATAGTTTTCATATTTTATTAATTCTGATATTTTTTTGTACAAATATGGATCATCATAATTTTCTACACTAGCTTTACTATATGTTATATTTTCAATATAATTTTCTGGCTTTAAAATAGTATTATTGATTATAAAAAATAATCAATAAACAAAAATTACAATTAATATAAAAACCCACAACCACTTTATTGATACATTTAGCTTGGGATATACTAATTTTGTTCTTTGTATTTTTTTGGTTAATTTATTTTTTTTTCTTTTTTTATATTTTCTTTGCCTAACTAATGTGGCCATAAAACAATTTAATAGTTTAAATGCTATATTTATTTTGTCATACTTGAAGGAGCGACAGCGACTAAAGGATATAAGTAAATTTACTATATCCTTCGATACGTTCTAGGACGACAAGAAGATTTATACTAATATAAAATAATAATAAAATATAAAAGTAATTACAATTCAAAACAATATTCATCAAATAACCTCTATAGGAGTATGTCAAATTCTTTCTTTTAATGGTGATGATTTTTCTTGTTTCATCAAAACACTTTTTAAATTTAATCTAATTTCATTTATATATTTTGCTTGTTGTCATGACTCAAACCTAACATTCATTGCATCATATAAAAATAATATTGCAAAAGAAAATGCTAAAGCAAAAATTATATGATCAAAACCAAATTCCATCCAAGTCATCATAACAATACTTGTTACTATACCAGCATGAAAAGAAGGAAATCATCCAGCAGCAAAAATATTTGAAAATATAAATTTTTTAGATTTTATAAAATCAATTATAACTTTAGTAAATTGAATACTAAATCAGACTATTATTAAAATCAATATCGGATTAATTTTAACTCAATTTTGAAAATATTGCTGAAAACTTTCTTGAATAAATTGAAACATATCCTTTGTTGTAAAAAGGTAAATGCTATATTATATTATTTATTGAAAAGTGAATTACTTTCAAGTTAAACTGACCGGTGAAAAAATGGGTGCGCTAAAAAACTTGTTTTAATTAAAAATAATATTATATTTTTAATTAAGATATAATTTTTAAAAAATTAATTATAAAATGAAAAAAAACTTCTATTTTTTGATATATGTTTTTACAACACTTGTTTTTTCTTTGTCTTTTTGAAATAATGTATCAGCAGACACACTAAATGATATAGAAAATCATAAATATCAAGATAGTATTAAATACTTATATGATCACAACGTAGTAAAGTGATATGATGATGGTACTTTTGGTCCAGATCGTGAGATAAATCGTGCTGAAATTATGAAAATTATACTAGAATCAAGTGTTGATATAGATTTGGGGGAATTGAAAAATTGTTTTCCTGACATACAAGAAGAATGGTATGCTAAATATGTGTGTTATGCTAAATCAAAAAATATGATAAAATGATATGATGATGGTACTTTCAAACCATGACAAACTGTAATATTTGCTGAAGCTTTAAAAATGTGAATAGAATGATTTTCTAAAAATGTTCAAACAGTTTGATCTAATGATAAACGATTTCAATGATATATAAATTTTGTCCACGATAATAATATATTTTCTAAATATGCTATATTGCCATACAAAAATATGACTCGTGGAGAAATGGCTTATTTAGTCCATCAATTGATGTTGGACAAAAAATGAACAATAAAATTGGAAAATCAACGTCAAGTATGATCAAATGGTTGTGGTAAAGAGCCACCAAGCAAAGTACCAACATCTTCGATAGTCAACTGAATTACTCGTAATTATATTACAGTAGTTTGAAATAAGTACAACAAAAACACCCCTATAAAATTGATTTTTGCTTTTCATGGTCGCACAAACTCAAACACAATGGTACGTAGTTATTATAAAATAGAAAAAGAAACAAATGGGAATGCAATCATAATATATCCTAGCTGATTACCAGAAAATAGTTCACCTCGCAACTGGAGTAACCCTGGAGACAAATCAGATAATCTTAGAGATTTTGCTCTGTTTGACCAAATTTTGGAGGAATTTGAAGATAAGTATTGTATAGATAAAGATCAAATATTTGTGGTATGACATTCGCTGGGGGCGTGGTTTACAAATAGTTTGGGTTGTGCACGTGGTGATGTAATACGCTGAATATGAAGTGTATGATGATGAACAACTATAAATAATTGTAATGGACCTGTAGCAGCTATTACAATGCAACATCCAAAAGACAATCTGAGTCCATATAGTTCAGCTGTTGTTGCTCGTGATCAAATGTTAAGACAAAACTCTTGTGGCCCAGAAACTATTTCTGTATGACCAGAGCCATTGAATTGTGTAAAATACACAAATTGTCTATCTGATGCACCAGTGATTTGGTGTCCTCATGGAGATTCAACTGATTATAAATGAAATTATTATCCTCATACTTGGCCAGATAATGCATGAAAAGAAATAATAAAATTCTTTGAATCATTATAGTTTATTTTAAATAAAAATATTAAAATGAAAAAATTTTCTTATGTTATTTTGTGAGGGATATTATCTTTGTTCATTTTTTCAATAACCTATGCTAGCTACAACATAAACAATAAAATAAAAAATAGGATTGATAGTATAGTGTCTGTGGTAGAAAAACAACGATGAGTAAATAGCACTATCAGTCAGATAAATAAATATCAAAAAATTATAAATTCTTTTTCTAAGATAAAATTAACATGAGAGTGAAAAGAAATGATATGATATCTTTTGTATTTATTTGAAGAAAAAGTAGAAGAACTAAAAGAACAAATTGTGACTCAAGATGAATTAATCACAAATGTAGATCGAGATAAAGTTCAAGAAACTTGGCTTGAATGGCACAATGCAGAAAGAAGAAATTTGTGATTGGATGAATTTAAAACAAGTGAAAGCTTAAATTTTTCATCTCTAGAATGGGCACAACATGTTGCAAAATTAAATAATACGACAGATAGAATAAACCACAAAAGATTACCAAACGATCCATATTATAGCTATTATAGTATCTTAAATTGGTTTAACTGATTGTGAATAGATTTTGATTATAATGGAACCGCATTTAGTGAAAATATAGCTTATCAATACTACTCTTGTACCAAATCTGATTGTACAAACGAAATGATAAGTGCAATTAAAAAATGATTTGATTTTTGGATGAGTGAAAAATCTTATAATGGAGCTCACTATAGGGCTATTTCACATCCATATTTTGAGGAAATTTGATTTTGAGTTGCTTTGATTGGGAAAAGATATTGGGTAGTGAGTCATTATGGGGTTAATGTGAAATAAAATTTTAATATATAATATTATAGAGTTATGGAGTTACGAAAACTTACTATAAAATCCATTAAATTAGCAATAGAAAAATATATACCTTACCTAAAAAATCTACGCAGAAATCATCTATTTGAAAACGACATTTTAGAAGAAATAGACGATTTTTTAGATATGTATAATGAAATATCTGATGAAATTGATAAACATAATTTGCATATGGACGATTTAAATAAAAATTATGATGATGAGCCCCGTACAATAAAAATAAATATAGAAGAAAAACATATAAAACACTTAACCTCATTAGTTTTACGTTTATTATCAGATCTAAAAAAAGAAAAGAAAAAAATAGAGAAAAAAGAATATTTAAGTAAAACAAATAAAGAAAAATTAATAAAGATTGACAAAAATATAGAAATATTAGAATACCAATTTAAAAGTAAAAGTACTCTTTTCCATAAAAATAAAGATATTTGACCTATAAAATTCCCTGTAGAAGATTACAATAGGAATAAAGATAAGGAAAAAGACAACAAACAAGATGGGGCGATAATTTTCCCATTAGAACTAATAAAAAAAATAAGTCCTGACATACAAATATTGTGTGAAGAATTTAATTTTAATTATATGCATAAAAAAAATTATTCTTGTATATTACTATTAAGAAGAATACTTCCATTATCTATAGTGAGGTTTTTCCAATCAAATAATAAAGAGAATGTCATAAAGCAGAATTGAGAATTCTTAGACACAAAATGACTTTTATGAAAAATAGAAAACAAATTAACCGAAAGAAGAGTATATAAAGAAATAATAAACTATAAATTAATAATAGATAGCTCTCAACACTCATATAAACTAAAAATATCTAGAGAAGATGTACAATGAGCAAGTATAGTAATTAGAACTTTTCTGGATAATATTTTTCATGATTTATAAGGTTATATAATATTTCTAATATTCTACATTCCCCATGCTTTCTTTCCATTCATCAAAAACTTTTTTGGCCTCTTCATACATAAATTGTACCTCTGAAATACTTCTTTGATCTATTGGTTTTGAAAATTCTTTGTAGAAATTTCCATCATCAAAACCTATTTCATCAGCGTCTTTTTGTGCGTTGGCGTAATAAATTTTGTTTATTCTGGCTCGAAATATTGCTCAAAGACACATAGGACACGGCTCACATGAAGTGTAAATTTCACATCCACTTAGGTCAAATGTATTTAAATTTTTACAAGCATCACGGATAGCTTGTATCTCTGCATGAGCTGTAGGATCATTATGTTTGATTACATGATTAAACCCTCTACCAACTACTTCTCCATCTTTGACTACAACAGCTCCAAAAGGTCAGCCAAATTGTTTTTCTATGTTTTCTTTTGAAAGTTCTATTGCTTCTTGCATAAATTCTTTTTGCATTTTTTTGATTAGTTAATTATTAAATTTTGTTGTCTCCCTTTGCAAAGGGAGCTGCTCTCCACGCAAGACTGCGTGGTAGTGGGATTTATAAATCCTCCTATGCTTCGCACCTACCCTCCTTTGCAAAAGGAGGACACTTTATTATTTCTTCAATTTTATTTTCTAAATCTCTAATAACTGACTCTAAGTTATATAAAATATCTTCATTTGTGTATCTAATAATTCTTATTCACTTACTATTAATATACTTTGTTCTAATTCCATCTTCTTCTCATTTCCAATCATGGCTTTTATCATCTATTTCTATTCATAATCTAAGTTTATGACAATAAAAATCCAATATATAATTTCATATCTGTTTTTGTCTTAAAAATCTATATCAAGTCTGATTCTTTCTTAAAACTAAATTCCAAATCTTTCACTCTGCCTCAGTCATATTATACTGGTTTCTATTTTGCTGTGCATATTTTTTATTTTTAGGATTGTAGTATATTATCATGGTTTTTGGTTTTATAAATCCTCCACCGCAAGCGGTTCCCCTCCTTTACAAAGGAGGACAAGACTATTTCTCTTGATTTTTCCATTCTTGGAATTCTGTTCGTTTCTCATTCAAAGCTTTTCTAGTAGAAGGTCACATCCAACCATTAGCAGGATTAGAATAATCATCTGATTTTAAAATACCAGCCGCTACTTGAAAATTGTGTACTGCATTTATAGTCGATCAGTCATAAGTATTGTTTAGCTCTCATTGATAGAATCAATAATGTCTAAGTATATCTTGTAATTCTCAGATTTTTTCGTTTGATTCTCAATTTTTGTATGCTTTAGTAAAATAATTAATATTTTGAATTTCCTCAGTAACTTGAAGATTGGTTTCGGTGATTGGCTGTAGTGAATTATAATTTCATGCAAATGATATCAAATTATCAAAGGATGTCGTAAGTCAAAAATCTGGTAGAAATCATCTTCTTTTCGTCTCTAGTTTCATATAATATCTAGTGCGTGATCCAAAAGTTCCACAATATTTTCTACTTGTAATTCATCTTCTAATTTGATAATTACAAAGTGCTTTTTTTGTCTCTGGCCCAAAGTATCAAGTTTTTTTGTCCATATAACCAAATTTCATAAGATATTTTTGTAGTGTATATACTCGTATGTCAGTTCTACCATATTCCAATTGTTGTATAAACAGTGCTGAATCGAAAAAGTGTTTCATAACTGATATTACATCCAGATTTAGTCAAACGTCTGGATTAGCTCACAAAGTTTTTAACTTACTATTGGTACAATAATATCATGTGACAGTCCTTTTCCCAAAAGTAAGAGCCCTAATCAATCATTCCTCACCTTTTCACATCCAAATATCTATACGATCATGACTATCTCATCTTTCTCATGCATGTACTATTGCTCATCCTCTATCTGCTATTTCTCATACTCAAAGAGAAGGGAAATATATTTTTCATCCAAAATCATATGTGATAGGTGCTGCAAGCATTCAGTTGAAAACAGGTTTACCAACTGCTCCATGTGTACCACTTCAGTTTAATATTTTTTCGGCTATTACATTTTCTTTGTAATAAAAAGTTTGATCATCTTGGGGTGAATAATATGCTGTTACTACAAAAGTTCTTTTTTCACAATCTGTGGTGAAATCAAATCCGTATGTGCTAGAAAACAATCCTAGCATAACTATTATAAATAAAAATATTTTATAATTTTTCATATCAATAATCTGAATAAATTTATCTTAATATAAAAAGTTTTCTATCCAAATCAATGTCATCTTGACCAACCTTGCCTTTGCCGGCAGGCAGGCGTGGAGATATCCCTTAACTATTTATAAAGAGATTCCTCCACTGCGATCGGAATGACAAATTACTGCATAAAAAACAATTTTTTCTTAGTCTTGAAAAGTATATTGTTTTGGATATAAAATAATTGTTTACAAAATTAATCTCCATCCAAAAATGATTTGAAAATTTAATAGACGATTGTTAAACTTTCTGATGTCAGGATGGTTTTTTGATGATAAAAAAAGCAAAAATAAAGATAATAATGACCAATGAAATGTATATGAAACAAAACTAGATTATGTATGAAATGTAGCAAAATTTTTGGAAGATTGAGTAAAAGAAATGACAAAAGACATTAAAAAACTTTAATCAATTGATAGTTGATAATGGATAATTGAAAATTAATTGCCCACTATCAATTATAAATTATCAATTAACAAAAACATGATAATAATACATCTAATAATATTAGTGATAACTTTTTATTTGTTGGCAATTATTTGCGACAAATATTTTGTGGTATCATTAGAACAAATATCAAATAGATTAAAATTATCCAAAGAAGTAACGTGAGCTACTTTTATGGCTGTATGAAGTAGTGCTCCAGAACTGTTTACTTCTATTTTTGCTCTGTTTGCAATATTTGGTTCTGGGAATACTGAATCAAGTATATGAGCTGGTACAATTGTTGGATCTGCAATTTTCAATGTATTTATAATTATCTGAGCTACTGCTGTAGTTATCAAAAAAAATAATGCTATAAAATGGAAACCAATAATGCGTGATTTAATTTTTTATAGTTTAACTATAATACTACTATTTGTCACATTTTGGGATGGAGTTATTACATTTTATGAAACAATCATATTTGTGTCATCTTATATATTATATATATTTGTAGTAAAAAACTGGAGCAAATGGTTAAATTATGATGAAAACTTAGAAGTTCCAGATATAGAAGCTTGATTCGAATCAAAAGAGGAAGAAGTTAGATCATCTTATTCTTGGTTATGAAGATTAACAACAAAAGTTTTTGATATAATAATACCAAACCCAAAATTAGGTAAAAATAGATTTTATCGAACCTTTTTGGTAAGTATTATACTTATAGCTTTATTATCACATTTTATGGTAGAATCCGCTGTGTCTGTAGCCTCATATTTCGGCATATCTCAAGCAATTATTGGTCTAACAATATTAGCTGCTGGTACTTCAATACCGGACCTAATATCATCTGTAATTGTATCAAAAAAATGACATGGGAATATGTCTATAAGTAATGCTCTTTGATCAAATATTTTTGATATATTATTTGGATTGTGATTTGTATATTTTGTATATTTTCTAATCTATGGAATCAACAATGATATAGTTGTAGATAAATGAAACTTACTTTTGAGTATAGGATTACTTTTTGGTTCTGTACTTATTATCTTTTTGTGATTCTTGTTGTATAAATGGAAATTGAAAAAAGGTCTTTGATGGATTTTGATTGCGATATATCTTGTCTATTTAGTATTTAATGTAATGAAAGTGGGTTGAGTGATTTAAAAAAAATCATATAAACCAAAGAAATACAAAAAAAGACTTCTTCACTTCGGTCGAAATAAAAATATATTAAATAGTCTCCCTCCTAATACTTTTATCTAATCAAACCAATATTTCATACACAATTCTATCAGAATTTTCTGATAGTTTTTTTATTGTATTTTTTCATTCTAGATTAATTATCTCTATTTTATCGCCTATACCAACTCACTGAGTTAACTCAAGAGAAGATAAATTCATACAGATTGTTCATATTTGTGGGATATAATTTTTATTGTGTTTAAAATATATTTTGTTGCTAGTGGCTCTAGGTAATCATTCAGCATAACCAAATGGTATAGATCAAATTTTAGTATCTTTGTTTGTAAACCATTTGTGATTGTAGCTTACTCACTCCTCTGCTGAAATATTATGAATAGAAATAATATTTGATTCTATAGACAATGCTGGCTTTATTTTTGAAACTAAACTATAATATTTATCATTTTGATCCAATGGACTATAACCGTAAAGCGATATACCTGGTCTATATGCATTGAAAAAATTATCATTTATTTTGAATAATCCAGCACTATTTCAAATATGTTTTCGTATAGGATTATGTCAATAATCTATAATAGAATGATACATCTTTTTGAATAAATTTATTTGAGATTGAATTCAATTATTTTGTTGATCATCTGCATTATACAAATGTGACATCACTCATTCTATCTCAATTTTTGGATATTTTTTTAAATATTCTAGTATATTTATTAATTCATTTTCATTTACTCATTCTCTGTGCATTCATGTATCTAAAAATAAATGTATTTTTATTTTTTTCTTTAATTTTGATAAATATTTAATTGTTTCTATATTATAAACACAAAAAGTAGTCCTAGATAATTTAAATTTTTTGTAATTTTTGGCTATTGTCTCTCATAAAATAAGAATATTTTTTTGGGAATTTTTTTTGACTATTTGATATTCTGGGAAACTATCTACCACAATGTAGGGTGCGTTTGTTTTGTTTAAAATTTTGGTAATTTGATACAATCAATGTCAATAAGCATTTGATTTTAAAACTGGGAAAATAGCAGATTCTTTTTGCAAAGACTGTAAATAATCAAAATTATTTAATATATTCTTTTTGTGAATATATATTTTGTTCATTGGTTCTACTTTTGGATTGAATATTCTTTTTAATCGGTTTTTCATTTGAATAGTTAAGAAATGAAAAGTGTAAAATTATTATTTATCAGGACTACAAGAATAAATATTTTAAATTGAAATAAGTATTTCCTAAATTACAATTGAAATGACAGAGTTATTTTTCTAGTAATAATAACTATTTACAACAATTTTGTGATTTATGAAGCAAAATAACATATTAACTTTTAAAGTTATAATAAAGTTATAATTAGTTGCAAGATTTTAGTTTTATATTTTAATATAGCACCAAAAAAGAATTTGTGCTATTTTTTATTGAAAATACGAAAAAAATCTTTATAAAAATATTACAATTCATTTGCAAAAATATGTAGGAACTGTAGAAATAATTGTTGTTTTAGTATAATAATATAAAGAAAAAAATATGAGAAAAAACATAAAACTCTTCAATCCATATGCAATATCAAGTCTAAAATACGCAAACAAGATTTCTATTTCTAAAAATCTTAAAAATATAAACTGAAATACTCTTTTTTGGGGTATATATCAATATATGAGAAACCATCAATATTTTGATCTTTTTTGTAATATTACATGATTAAAAAACATAGAATCTCTAGATGAATATTACAAAAAAAAAGTTAACATTAAATTAGACAACTTAGAAGCTTTGGAAGCAAATAGAAATTTGCAATTAAATAAAAAATTGCGTATAAAAATAGACGAAATATTAAAAGATGGTTTACATCAATTAGACTTTATTGTACTATTTTATATATCATTTTTTGATTTGTCTATTGAATTTAAAAAAAAATTGGAAAGTAAAAAAATATGAATTGACACAGAGAGGGTAATTAACAACTGTGAAAACCTATTAGACAACCCAGTAGTAATTAAATCTGGACTATTTGCATTTTTGGAATTATTGGATAAACTTTTTGTAAAGTTAAATTTAGATTCAAAAAATGTAAAAATCATGGATATACAAAACATCAACAACTTACACAACATAAATGACATGTTGGATTCTCTAGATAGTGAAATTGTCGAAAAATGAGATGATAGTGAAAGTGAGGTTTGAACTTGAGTCAAACAATGAAAAAAAGAAGACAAAAAAATGACTATTGATTATTTTGGTACTGATTTAACAAGAGAAGTAAAAGATGGTTTTATGGATCCAATAATTTGAAGAGACAATGAAATAGATCAAGTAATCTATACTCTTTTGAGAAAAAATAAAAATAACCCTTTGCTTATATGAGAAGCTTGAGTCGGTAAAACAGCTATTGTAGAGGGATTAGCACAAAAAATAGCAGAATGAAATGTACCAGAAAAATTAAAAAATAAAAAAATATACCTATTGGATATGGGTACACTTTTGGCTTGAACAAAATATAGATGAGAATTTGAAGCAAGAATGAAGTCTATATTGGAAGAAGCTGTAGATCCTACCAACAATATTATTTTATTTATAGATGAATTACATACTATTATATGAGCTGGTGGACAAGACAACAATGATGCTGCTCAAATGTTAAAACCGCTTCTAGCCAGAGGTAAAATAAAACTTATAGGTGCTACAACATATGATGAATATCAAAAACATATAGAAAAAGATGCAGCATTAAAAAGAAGGTTTCAAGAAGTAATAGTTAATGAACCAAGTAACCAAGTAGCAGAACAAATAATGGAATGACTAAAACAAACATATGAAGATTTTCATTGAGTAAAAATTGAAACAGAAGCTATTAAATATAGTATAAAATTAAGTAAAAGGTATATGTTAAACAAACATTTACCAGATAAAGCTCTTGATATTATAGATGAAGCTTGTGCTAGAAAATCTACAATGCAACAAAAACTAGCAAATGATGATAGTTACAAAAAAGCAGAAAAGAAAATAGAAAAAATTTGAGAACAAATAGAAAAAGCTATAGAAAATCAAGATTATTTCTTGGCTGCAGAACTAAAAGAACAAGAAGAAAAAGCAAAAAATGAAATATTTAAAATAAGAAGCAAAAAAAATGTTCCTACACATCTTAGACCAAGTATAAAAAAGACAGATGTTGGTAATGTATTGGCAGACAAAACATGAATACCTGCAAATGTAGTAAATCAATCTGAATTGGAAAAATTAAAGTTGTTGGATAAAGAATTAAAGTGACATGTTTTTTGACAAGATGATGCTGTACAAGCAGTAGTAAAGACACTAACTAGAAACAGACTTTCTGTAATAGAAAAAAATAAACCAATTTGATCTTTCTTGTTTTTGTGACCTAGTGGGGTTGGTAAAACCTTCCTAGCAAAAATGATAGCAAAAAATTATTTTGGTGATGAAGATGCTGTAGTAAGATTGGATATGTCAGAATTTATGGAAAAATTTTCTGTAAGTAAATTGATTGGTAGTCCTTCTGGTTATGTAGGTTATGATGAATGATGACAACTTACCGAATCAGTTAGAAGAAAGCCTTATTCTGTACTATTATTGGATGAAATAGAAAAAGCTAGTTCTGATGTGTTGAATATATTATTACAAATACTAGATGAAGGAAAACTAAAAGATAGTAAAGGTAGATTAGTTGATTTTAAAAGCACTATAATAGTAATGACATCTAACCTTGGTAGTGAAGAATTTAGTAAAAAGAAATGAACAATATGATTTGATGCTGACAAGTCTAAAAGTGGGGACATGAATCAAAAATCTTTTGATAAGATAGAAAGTAGAATATTTGAAGAATTAAAAGACTTTATGAGTCCAGAACTACTAAATAGAATTGATCATAAAATAGTATTCAAACCGTTGGCAAAAGATATCCTAACTTGAATATTTAAGAAAAATCTAGAAGAGTTTTTGAAATCTTGGAAAGTTAATTCTAAGGTAAAATTACCAGAATATAATAATAAAAAAATAAAAAAAATAATAGATGATATCTATGATCCACAATATGGTGCTAGACCTATTGAAAGATATATTCACGATACAATTGAACCAGAAATAATTAATCAATTAATGAAAGAATAATAATGTTAGCAAAAAACAGTATTTTAAATTTTAAATAATATATATGGTCGACAAAAAAACTTTTATAGAAAAACTTAATAAAGCCCTAGAATGGGAATATGCCGCATCAATTCAATACGTACAACACGCAGCACTTATTACATGACCAGAATATGATGCTATCGCAGAAGAGTTAGTAGTTCATGCTGAAGAAGAATTAGCTCACCTACATTAAAGGGTGAAAACCGACACTGGGAAAGTTTTATGAGTATGTAAGTGGAAAATCTCGTTTGGTGTTTTAAATTTCAGTACTTTCATTGG